>NZ_CP080545.1:265000-565000 GCF_019550795.1 Paenibacillus sp. sptzw28 | reverse complement strand
TTCAGACGACAAAGTGGTACGAAAGCTCACAAGTAAGCGGGGAATACGAAGGCTATCGCCTCTTCCGCTATACGAGCCCTCAAGGCTGGCAGCTCATAACTGCGGTCCAAAACTCGACCTTCAACAGCGAAATTTATTTGTGGCTCAAGCGAATCGCGATTTTGGCCTTCGGTACGCTGGTGTTCGCTCTATTGCTGGCGCTCTTTATCTGGAAGCAGGTCTACCGGCCGCTGCGCAAAGTAAACGTGGAGATCGTGCGGATGGCGGAGAACCGGGAGATGCCCGTTGCCTTCACGAATGTGGAGGAATTCGACCTGCTCCTTGGCAACTTTCAGGACATGAAGACGAAGATTAATGAACTGATCAATGCCGTGGAGCATAACGAGAAGCAGAAGAGCCGGCTTGAAATCGAGAAGCTGCTCAGCCAGATCAACCCCCATTTCCTTCACAATACGCTCAATACCGTGCAGTGGATGGCGCGGATGAACGGCCAGAAGGAAATCGACAAGCTGGTGACTCTGCTCGTCAAGGTGCTTCAGTACAATCTGGGCAAGCAAAGCATTATTGTAACGGTTCAACAGGAAATTGACGCGCTGCAAAACTACATGGAGCTGCAGCGTATCCGCTACGATTATGAATTCGAGTTCAATTTATATGTGGATGATGATGTGCGCGGACTGGCCATCCCCCGTTTCCTGCTGCAGCCGCTCGTCGAGAATGCGATCTACCACGGTACAGGCGAAAGGCAGGGACGCGTCGACATTACGATTCGTTCATCAGGGGCGAATACGGTACTGCTTAAGGTCGAGGATAACGGTTCAGGTCTGGACCCTCAGACGTTCGAGCAGATGCTGACGGAAGATGGCGATGCCTCGCGGCGCGGGCTTGGTATTGGTCTGTCGTATGTAAACAGACTGCTGAAGCGGTTTTTCGGCGAGCATGTGCAGATTCGCCTGGAAGGGTTGGCGGATGTGGGAACGGCGCTCACCATTGAGATTCCGAAGAAAACGAAGGAGGATTTCAATGATTAAGGCAATTGTTGTCGATGACGAGAAGCTGGTTCGCAAAGGGTTTATTTCCATGATCGATTGGGCTACCTACGGAATCGTAATCGTCGGCGAAGCAGCAGATGGCAAGGCAGCACTGGAGCTTCTGTCTCAAAGCGAGGCCGACCTGCTGTTCACGGATATTACGATGCCCGGATTATCGGGCTTCGATCTGATCAAGCAGGTACGGCAGCGCTATCCGCGCATGCATTCCGTCGTACTGACCTGCCACCATGAATTCGATTATGTCCATGAAGCTCTGCGGCTCGGAGCGATTGATTATATCGTAAAGACACTGCTCGAGATGGATAATCTCGATCAAGTAATGCACCGTATCGTCGAGCGAATAAGGTGGGAGGAAAGCAGCCGTTCCGGCTATTCGGCGAGCACGGGACAGGAGCCGGCCGCGGCTTCATCCGCGCTGCTGTTCTTCCCAATCTCTGCAGGCGAAGAGAGCAGCGAGCTGTTCCGGCTTCCCCTTGCGCAGCGGAATCCGCTCATTTCATTAAACGGCATGTGGATGGCCCCGCTAACACACACACCGTCGCGTGAAGAATTGAAACGGGAGCTTGGCGGCGGAGCCTCGAGCCACTGGCAGGCGGCGCTTATAACGGGGCTGACTGATAAGCCGCTGGAGGTTATCAAGCGAACGCTCGCTGCCAAACTCGGACGGTATCTGTTCTATGAATCCGCGCAATCGCCCTATATCGTATCTGTTACTTATGAAGAGCTTGAAGGGATGCCGGAACCTTCCGGAGCGGACACCGAAGCCGCTTTCAGCCATTGGCATTCGCTGAAGTGGGCCTTCTATGCCGAGGAATGGGACGCCTTCATCCGGAAGGTAAGGCAGCTCCAGCCGGAGCCTGCGCGGATTGTCAATTTTGCCGCTGCGCTCCGGAAGGACTGGGGCGAACTGTTCCGGTTGGAGGACGAGGATGCGGGGTTTACCATATCCCACGGACGGAGCCGGACCTGGAGCGAGTGGAAGAACGATTTCCGCCGGTTCTCCGATCTCGTGCAGCGGAGGATGGTCGAGCTATCCTTTTCAAAGGACGTCATGCTGAGTCTCGTCCGCGCGGTCCAATTCATGAGGCGCGAGTCCGGGAGCAAAATCAATCAAAACGATGTTGCCCATCATATCAATATGAGCCGCAGTTATTTCAGTCAATGCTTTGCCAAATTTGCCGGGGAGTCGTTCGGAGAGATGCTTCGTAATATGCGGATTGAGCGGGCAAAGTCCCTGCTGCTGGAAACGGGTGTGCCCGTATATGAAATCGCTTCGCTTGCCGGTTTTGAGGATGACAAATATTTCAGCCGCGTCTTTCGTGAACATGTCGGCAAACTGCCGACCGAATACCGGGCTGATGGTGGGAAAACGGTTTAACCCGCTATGAATTCGGTTCGATAATTGCAGACGTCCCCAAGCGAACACGAGTCGGTTTTCCCTCCTGCACAGCATGTCTGCCCGGTTATACTGAAAGCGTAACCAATAATTACAACAAAAGAAACGGGGGAATACCATGAAAGCGAAACTGCTTCTACTCACGCTGGCTTTCTCATTAGTGCTCAGCGCCTGCAGCAGCGTAAACAAAGGTTCGTCATCCGACGAAAAGTCGAATAACGGCAGTGCCGCGAATACGCAATCCAATTCCGGCGGCGGTACTACGAAACCGTCCGATGAAGATTTGGCCTACGAGAAATACAAAGATCCCGTGACGCTGACCATCGGCTTCAAAATTCCCGATGACAAGCTGGCGGACGGCGACACAAACGATAACAACATAGCCTCGCGTTATTTTGAAAGCCTCACAAACATTAAGGTCGTTCACTCCTGGGAAGCGAAGGGCGATGACGCATTCAAGCAGAAGGTTAACCTCGCGATCGCCAGCAATGACCTGCCTGATGCAATGGTCGTCGACCGCAATCAGCTGCGTAAGCTCATCGATAACGACATGCTGGAAGATTTAACGGATGTCTATGACCAATACGGCTCCAAGCTGGTGAAGGACATTTACGCCTCCACCAAAGGCATGGCTCTGCAGGACGCAACCTCTGACGGCAAGCTGTACGGGCTGCCGAACGTGGCGATCGAAGCCGATGCTCCGTCACTCCTATGGGTGCGCCAGGACTGGCTCGACAAATTGAAGCTTCAAGCGCCGAAGACGATCGATGACATCGAGAAAATCGCGCAAGCGTTCGTCGATCAGGACCCTGACGGCAACAACAAGAAGGATACGCTTGGCTTGACGGGCGACAAGCAGGTCGTTTACGGACAGAAACCGAACCCGAACGGCTTTGACTCCATCTTCGGCTCTTACCATGCTTTTCCGAAAAACTGGATCAAAGACGCAAACGGCAATGTCGTCTACGGCTCGGTCACACCCGAGAACAAAGAAGCGCTTGCCAAGCTGGCTGATTGGTACAAACGCGGCCTGATCGACCAGCAGTTCGCGCTGTACAAAGAAACGCAGGAGCCGATTGTTGCCAACAAAACAGGCTTGTTCTTCGGTCCTTGGTGGATGCCGTATTGGCCGCTGGCTGATTCTGTAACGAATGACACGAAAGCCGATTGGCACGCTTACGCGGTGCCGACTGATAAAGACGGCAAATTTGTAACCCACATGGCCCCTGTGACGGACCGATATATCGTGGTGCGCAAAGGATATGAGCATCCCGAAGCTGCTGTAAAAATGCTTAATGTATTCACCCGCTACGAAAGACGGCAGGATCCGAACACGGCGGAAGTGAAAAAGCTCGATGATTACGCTGTAGCTACCGGCGTTCACATCCGCAACTACTATCCGTTCGACCTGCTGCTTGACTACTCCGACGCCGTTGTGAAGCGTTATGAGGCGGTTCAAAAGGCGTTAAAAGGCGAAGTCGACCCGGCGACATTCGATCCGGACACGAAGCAGGTGTATGATTTCTCCGTTATAGAGAAAGAAAATCCAAAGAAAAACATGGATGCTTGGAAGCCGGCAATCGCTTATGCCCAAGGCGGAAGAATTCTCGCAACCGAGCCTATGGATAAAGTCTACAGCGTCTTCTACGGCACGACCCGCACGATGGAAACGAAGTGGGCGACGCTCGAGAAGCTCGAGAACGAGACGTTCTTGAAAATAATCGTAGGCGATCTGCCTGTCAGCGCCTTCGACGATTTCACAGCACAGTGGAAGAAGCTCGGCGGTGATCAAATCACAGCCGAAGTGACCGATATCGTGAACAAGAAATAAACAGAGTATCAGCGGGCTCCCGGCAGCATAACGCTGGGGGCCCCTCCTTTTTCCATTGCTTACAAATTCGATAAAAAGCGGTGAAAACCATGAAAATAAGAAAGAATGCGATTCATTATAATGTCATGGTACTTCCCGGTATCATCTTCCTTATACTGTTCAGCATTGTGCCGATGTTTTATGCGGTGATGGCTTTTCAGAATTTCAAGCCGGGCAGGGGCATCTGGGGCTCGGAATGGGTCGGGCTGGAAAACTTTAGTTATTTGTTCATGCTTCCCGACAGCAGACTGATCTTCTTCAACACGGTCTTTCTCGCGGTCATGAAAATCATTGCCAACCTTATTATCCCGCTCGTATTCGCGCTGCTGCTGAATGAGGTCCGGCAGCGATTTATGCGCAAGACCATCCAAACCATTGTCTATTTGCCGCACTTTCTCTCCTGGGTGCTGCTTGCGACTATATTTTTCGACGTGTTCTCACTCGACGGTATGGTCAATAAACTATTCGGGCTGTTCGGCGTCGATCCCATTCTCTTCTATGCCAGTAACAAATGGTTTCCCGGGATCATCATCGCAACTGATGTGTGGAAGGAATTCGGCTTTAACGCCATCGTCTATTTGGCCGCCTTAACCGGCATCAATCCAGTGCTGTACGAAGCTGCGGATATCGACGGGGCGAGCCGCTTCCGCCAGCTGTGGCACGTTACGCTGCCCGGCGTGCGCACCACGGTCGTGCTGCTTGGAACGCTGGCACTGGGCAACGTCATGAATGCGAATTTCGATCAAATTTTCAATATGTACAACCCTCTCGTTTATCAATCGTCCGATATTATCGACACTTACGTGTACCGGGTCGGCCTCAATGATCTTCAATACAGCCTGGCAACCGCAGTCGGCCTGCTGAAATCGGTCGTCAGCTTTATTCTCGTCGTCGTTTCCTATTTCATGGCCAGCCGTTTTGCCAACTATCGCATTTTCTGATGAATGAGGTGAATTACTATGGTGGGAAGGACCAGTTTATCCAACAGAGTTATCGACGGAACGATACTTGCCGTGCTGATCCTGTTTACACTCGCATGTCTTATCCCGCTTCTGCATACCGTGGCCGTCTCGTTCAGCGATAAGACGGCGGCTGACGCCGGGAGAGTGGTGCTCACGCCGATCAAGGCGACGACGGCCAGCTACTCGAAGGTACTGGACGATACCCAATTCTTCAATGCATTCTTCATTTCAGTAAAGAGGGTGCTGTTTGGCGGATTGCTCAACTTTGCGCTTAACATCATGATGGCGTTCGCGCTGTCGAAGGAACCGAAGGAGTTCCGGATGCGCAACACATATATGTGGTTTTTGGTCTTCACCATGCTTTTTAGCGGCGGCATCGTGCCATGGTTTATGACGATCAAATCCTACGGCATGCTGGACTCGATGTGGGCACTCATTCTGCCCCATGCGGTGCAGGTGTTCAACGTCATCCTGCTCATGAACTTCTTCCGAAATTTGCCGAAGGAGCTGTCCGAAGCGGCGGAGATTGACGGGGCCGGACCCTGGTACATTATGCTCAGGCTGTTCGTTCCTCTGTCGCTGCCCGCAATCGCCACCGTAACGCTGTTCAGTATCGTGTTTCACTGGAACTCGTTCTTTGACGGCCTTATCCTGATGAACAGTCAGGACCATTACCCGCTGCAGACGTACATCCAGACACTGGTCGCCCAGCTTAGCGCCCAGGCGATGACGGCAATGTCGCCGGACCAGCTGGCAGAAGCGATGGCCGTCTCCAACCGCACGTTCAACGCGGCCAAGATCATCATCTCGATGATTCCGATACTGCTTATCTATCCGTTCATCCAACGTTTCTTTATTCACGGGATCACCCTTGGGTCGGTAAAAGAATAGGCGGCGTGCGAAATAGTGCACTAGTGACACTATTTCGCTCCCTGCACCTGCATTCGGCCGAATTAGTCGCACCCATGGCACTATTTCGCTCCTTTTAACCCGGGGCTGGCCGATAAAGGCAATGCCAAGTGGCCAGATCAACTATATAAAGAAAAATGAAGCCTCCAGCACCACTTATCACGTGGATGTGCCGGAGGCTTCAATTTTCTCATTCTCACGTATTCCGCACCGCCTCGCATAAGCGGATCATTCATGCGGATACACTTCCCGGGTTTCATGACCTGCCCTTCTCGAGGGAGAGGATCGGCAGGGACAAATCCCGTTCCTCGAAGAAATCATTCGGCAGCCGGCAAGGGGTAACGACAAACCGCGGCGGCGCTGCCAATCGCTCTTCCGCCACAACTACCGTTACATCGCCGTTCATGCTGCCGATCACGGCTCCGTCTTCAATTACAGCGCCTTCGCCGATTATCGCGCGGCATAACCACGCATTGCGCCCGATCCATGCTCCCGGCATAATTACACTTTCCCGGATATCGGCCCCTTGTCCAACAGCAACGTCACCGAATATAACCGACCGGTCTACGTCACCCTCGACCGAGCTTCCATGCTGAATGAATGAATTCCGGATTTCGGCCTTCGGGCATACATACGAGGCGAGCGTCTGCCTCGTGTCCCGCGATATAATCGGCCATGCTCCCTCGGGCTTGGCAGTTATTTCTGCAGCCGGAACAATGTCGCCGGCGATGAAATCCATATGTGCTTCCCACAGGCTGTCAACGGTGCCGACATCCCGCCAGTACCCTTCAAACGGGTGTACGCCCAAGCTTATGCCAAGCTGCAGCATGCGGGGGATGATATCTTTGGCGAAGTCGTGACTGGAGGACATGTCCCTGTGGTCTTCCACAAGAAGGGCCCGCAGATCCGCCCATCGGAACATATAGATACCCATCGATGCCAAATTGCTTTCCGGTCGCCGGGGCTTTTCCACAAAATCGAGGATTCGATCCGCTTCATCGGTATGAACAACACCAAATCGGCTCGCGTCCTTCCATGGAACCCGCTTGACCGCGACTGTTGCGGCGGCGCCGCTTGCGATATGCGTGTCCATCAGTTTTGTGTAATCCATTTGGTAAATATGATCTCCGGACAGCACCAGAATATGCTCGGGGTTGTAATGGTCGATGTAGTCGATATTCTGATAAATTGCGTCTGCGGTTCCCAGATATTCACCGCCCTCGGCCTTGCTTGACGGAAGCAGGGCAATGTCGGTCCGCTTCGCGCTTTCACTCTTGCGCCAAGCTTTCCCGTCTCCGATATGGCTGTGAAGCGATTCGGATTGATACTGGGTCAGTACTCCGATCGTTTCAATACCGGAATGTACGCAGTTGCTGAGCGTATAATCGATGATCCGGCAGCGACCGCCGAAAGGAACAGCCGGCTTGGCCAATTTGTTTGTAAGAGGCGCTAATCGACGGCCTTCTCCTCCAGCAAGCAACATGGCAATACAAGAATTAGCTTTCATCTCGGTTACCTCCCGGAGTCGAAATTTGCTAGGCTTATGCCTTCGCGTAACTCTATGTTGTATTAAATAAACGCTCCGGGATTAAATGAAACGATTTTAAAAATTTCCGTAATATTGGAAGAATTGTGCTTCAATCGCCTGCTGATCGGGTATTGTTCACGCACCGCAAACCTCTCATACACTACTTGATCGTCCGCCACAGGATGCGGTAACCGAACGGCTCCAGCTCCACATTTTGCTGCCCGTCCAACACCGGGACATGCACCCCGGTCAAGGCATCGTGCCAGTCGTTCGTATCCATTTTGTGCTGGAGGTAGGTATGATCCCCTGTATTGTTCATCCATATCGTAAAATGCTCTCGTTCGCCGAGCCGCTCGTAGATAATGCGGGAATCGCCCTCATCCGCCTTCAGGAAACGAAACCGGCCGCTGCGGAGAACGGAATGCTTCTTACGAAGGTTAATCAGCAGTTTATAGAAATCGAAGAGCTCCCGGTCCTGCCCTTCCATTTCCCAGACCATACAGGGACGGCACTCCGGATCGTTGCCGCCTTTAAGCCCGACTTCATCGCCATAGAAAATACACGGTGTGCCAATATAGGTGAGCAGAAAAACGACGGCCAGCTTTAGGCGGGGTTTATTCTCTCCGACGCGGGTTAATACTCGGGGCGTGTCATGGCTCGATAGGAGGTTGAATATCACCTCGCTTGTCTGCTGGGGGTAACACATAAGCAGGTGGTTAATCTGCTCGGCGAAAGTGCGGCCGTCGACTTCTTCCGAAGCGAAGAAGCTCATCGCTTTATCCGCAAAAGGGTAATTCATGACGGAATCGAATTGGTCTCCGAGCAGCCACATGAGCGAATTGCTCCAGACCTCGCCGATAATATACGCATCGGGTTTAACCGCCTTCACCGTTTGACGGAAATCCCGCCAGAAATGATGATCCACCTCATTCGCCACATCCAGCCGCCAGCCGTCGATGTCCGTTTCCCGGGTCCAGTACTCCGCCACATCAAGCAGATACTTCTTCACTACGGGGTTGGACGTTCTCAGCTTCGGCATATGGCCGTAGAATCCGAATGTATCGTAAGTCGCCACGCCGTCATTTACCCGGGCGGGAAAGGAGCGGACGTAGAACCAATCGGCGTACTGTGATTTCCTGCCGTTCTTAACTACGTCCTGGAAAGGCGGGAATTCCTCTCCCGTATGGTTAAACACGGCATCAAGCACGACGCGAATACTTCGGTTATGGCAAGCTTGAACAAGCTTTCTGAGCAGCTCCGTATTGCCAAAATGCGGATCAACCTTCCGGTAATCAACCGTATCGTATTTATGATAGGACGGCGACTCAAAGATCGGCGTTAAATATATTGCGGTCACGCCAAGCTCGCTCAAATGATCAAGCCGGTCTATTATTCCCTGCAAATCGCCGCCGAAAAAGTTATCGATTGCGGGAGGACTTCTCCATTCCGCGACGCCTTCCGGATCGATATCGGGATTTCCTTTAGCGAAACGGTCCGGCATTATTTGATAAAAGACCGCTTCCTTCGCCCATTCCGGCGCCGTGAAAATATCGATCTCGTGTATATAAGGGAACTCATAGTAGCCGCCCGCCGGATAAGGCTGCTCGGGATATAGTCCGGACTCCATCATATAGATGGTCTCATCGCCGCTTCTCAGCCGAAAGCCATAGGAAAAGCGCTTGTATTTCGGCTTGACTGCGGCTTCCCAGTAGTCGAAGAAATGGTCGGCAGCGACCTTTTCCATCGGTACATCCTCGTGACATCTATCCCAGTCGTATTTATCTCCGGTCACAGCCGTAATTTCCTCGACATCATTCCGTTTCGTCTGAACACGGAGATGAATCGTGTCCTTGTCATAGGCATAAGCCCAGTTGCTTCGCGGCGTATGGTGAAAGCATTCAGGAAACATAGCCCTCTCAACTCCTCTTTCCGGCAAGTACGCGTCCAAACGTCGCTTACTCAACATATACACCGGGACCATGCCTCCTGAATCTCAGGGCTGATTCAGCCATGGGTGCGTTCGGGTAAAACAGGACTAGCCTCACCTGGCGAATCCAATTGAAATTCGGAGGGATTTATATGCAAGAAATGAGACCGAGCATTCAAATTGTGACGACAGCCATGGATGCACTGCACGCGGTGCGCGAGTTGAACAAGCAAGGGTATAAGCAGGATGATATTTATGTTCTGGCACATGACAGCGACCAGACGAAATCGCTGGCCGATGCATCGAATGCCAATCGGATCGGCCCGTCGGAGGAAGGGGTCTTCACATCTCTGGCAAATGTATTCCGTTCCCGCGGTGACGAAATTCGCGCGAAGCTTCAGTCCATCGGACTTACCGACAGCGAGGCCGAACGTTATGAGGAGGAACTCGACCGCGGCCGTGTACTCGTTATTACGAATCTTCACTAACCCTATCGGCACACACGAATAGGCTGCAGCCCAAGGCGCAGCCTATTCGTCTTGTGTGCAAATATGCAAAAACACCTGCCTCCTGCAGCCGCAAAGATGCAAAAACCCGCTTGCCAAGGAGGCAGCCGCCCTAAGCGGAGAAGGGCTTAGTTTGATGCCGGACACGGCCGCGGGAGGACTTAAACCGTACAACAATTTGACGTATTAAGAAGGCAAGCAGTATTGAACCGGCCGCACAGAGAATAAATGCGGTTATTGTGCGGACCGTTACGGATCCGCCCGGGAACAAAACGTCCGCAATTATCTCCGTGAATCTCAGCACGCAAGCATGAGCGAGATAAGCGACATACGAATAAGTTCCGCACAGAGCGATTGTCCTTCGCAGGGAGGCCGGCGAAGTTTTGACAAAAATCATGGAAAAAACATAGACGGCAAGCACCGATACGATGAGATACACAGCCATATCGGGCCGCAGGAGCACCAAGCCGTCGTACCGGATGCCGAGGCTCGGAACCAGCTTGAAGGAAGAGACGGTAATATACAGCATCCCTGAAAGCAGAACCGCAAATAAGCCCATAATATAATAGCGGTAGCGCACAAGCCATTTGTGCCAGCTTTCCAAATGCAGGCCCGCTGCCGCGCCAAGCGCAAAGTAGAAAAAGTACATCAGCGCGTTCCGGTCCAGATAAGTGGTGAAAAACCCGGTCAGAAACGGAATGTCCAGCTGCGCCGCAGTTCGGTAAATCGTTCCTTTCAGACCCATTAGCAATAAATAAAGAATCCCCAGAAGCAGGATGGCCAGGGCGGTCTTATTGGCGGACGTTGGTTTTAATCGTTTAACTGCCTTCTGAAGAAGCGGAAAAAGCAAATACAGCTGAAAAATCATCACAATATACCAAAGGTGGTAGGATGCTTTTCCTGTCGCGATCATGGCTCCCAGCTTGGACAGCGAACCCGCTTCGAGCAGATTGAGCTGCTGAAACCCGACCGCGTATAAGACGGCCCAGGGCAAGTACGGCAGCACGATATCCTTCAACCGTTTGCGTATGAAGATGCTATACCGTATGTCTCCTTCGTAGTTATAAAACAGCACAAGTCCGGTAATGAACACAAATAACGGAACGGCGAACTTTGACAGCAGCAGGATCAGCCCGAGGAGCACCCCATCCTCAAGCCGCGCCTCAGGTACCGGGTAATAGTGGGCAATGGCGTGCTGCATGACGACTGCGAGAAACGCAAACCCCCGAAGCGTCTCGATTTCCTCTATTCTCGGTTTGCTCATGAGAACTCCTTTCACTTTTTGAATCCGAATGTCCCTTATATATAAACATATCCCGCATGTTTTTAAAATTATTTTTTGGAAAATGGAAGTCATTACATCTCCCGCCCGCGATCCTGGCAGCGCAAAAAAACGGCCTCCTCGCAAGATGCGAGCGTAGGCCGTTCGAGTGGGGAGAAGCGCTTAACCGTGCAGCAGCGATTCCGCGCCGTCGATATAAATGGGCGTTCCCGTTATATGATTTGACTCATCCGACGCGAGGAACAGAACCAGATCGGCGACCTGATCCGGCTTGCCCGGTCCGCGTTCCAATGGCTGATCGCCCTTCGGAAACTCAACGGGGATCGTTATCGCCTCCAGCTCGGGCTCCCGGTGCGTGTTCTGATCAATATGAGTCGTTATCGCTCCAGGACAGATTGCGTTGACACGGATCCGGAACTGGGCCAGCTCAAGCGCCGCCATTTGCATGAACGCGACCTGCCCTGCTTTGGATGTGCTGTAAGCACTCATCCCGAAGTTGGAAAATACGCGGTTTCCGTTGATGGAGCTGGTGATGATAATACTTCCGCCCTTTTCCTTCAAGGACGGAATTGCATACTTGACCGTAAGGAAAGTACCCTTCAGGTTTATGTCGAGCGTCGTACTCCACTCCTCCGGCGTCATCGTTTCAATAGGCGTCAATACGCCGTTGATGCCGGCATTGGCGAATACGATGTCCAGCCGTCCCCACCTGGACGCCGCATCGCGTACAGCACTCTCGATATCCGCTGCCTTGGAGATGTCGGCTTCCAGGGCCAGCGCTTCGCCGCCCGCCTTCTCAATCCGGCCTTTCACCTCGCTCACCCGGTCTGCTTTCAAATCAACCAGAGCTACCTTGGCGCCTTCTTCCGCCAGCCTCAGCGCAGCCGCCCGGCCGATTCCTGAGCCCGCTCCCGTCACGAGCGCAACTTTGTCCCGCACTCTACCAACCGCATTCGAATGTGCCACTATATAAACGCCTCCTTTCGCTTTCAATCCGGATCCTTATGCAAGCTGGACTCCGGACTGTTAGACAAAGCTGTGCATTACCTTTTACCCCAATTGTTATTTCCCAAAAACAGGACGATTTGCGGCGAACTCCTTTAAAAGATGGTAAAATCAAGGAGACCATCAGTAACGGGAAGAAAAAAAGCGAAGGAGTCTGGTATGTCGAAATCCGATAATCTTCTCGCCGTCTTATGGCTGCTGTCATCGCGTAAACGGATGACCGCCGCACAGCTGGCCGAGGAGCTCGAATTAAGCGTCCGTACCGTGTACCGGTATATCGACGCCCTATGTGCAAGCGGGGTGCCCGTTGTCGCCGAGCCGGGGCACGACGGAGGGTACAGCTTGCTCAGCCATTTTGTAGAAGCCCCACTCTTCTTCGATGAGGATGAGCGCAAGTCCATAGTCCATGCCGCACTCTTCGCAGAACAGGCCGGTTATCCGCATAGAGATGCGCTTGACCGCGCTTTGAATAAAATCAAATTATATACAAACAAGGAACAGCTTGAAGCGCTAATGCGCCATACGAGAGGATTTAACGTGCTCGCTCCGCTTGTCAGCGCCCCGGCTCCGGATGAACCGGTACTTCGCCGCCTTGAACTGGCTGTAGCCGACAGCCTTTCCGTGACGATGGATTACCGGAAGAGCGAAACCGACGAGACTACGCGCCGCGTCGATCCATACGGGCTCGTCCACTGGAGCGGCAAATGGTACTTGGTTGCTTACTGTCATCTCCGGGGTGAAATCCGCAGCTTCCGGATTGACCGTATCAGTGCCTTGAATGAAAACGGCGAGACATTCGAACGTCCTCATCCTTTCTCGGCCGGCGATTACTTTATTGAAAGGCTCCGGCCTAAGGCCCCGCCCGAAGAAACGTTAACGGACGTGCGCATTGAAGGAGAGGCGGACGCCGTAAGGCATATATGCGAGAGCGCGTATATGCGCTTCTTCCTGCGGGAGCAATCGGAGGGGAAGGCACTATTTCAGCTTGATGCCGCCATGGTGTCGCGTTACCTGCCGAATATGCTGCTCCCGTACGGGTCATCGATTCGCGTCGTTGAACCGCAGTCTCTTCGGGAGGAGCTCGCCGCAACTGCGGCAGAGCTGGCCCGCTTTTATCAAGCTGACCTTAACAAGTGACTTTCAAAGTGGAACTCACCTTTATATGCAACATTCTCCCTTGCCCGCCCGTTAAAAAGGTATTCCAGGATATAAGGCGGTTTCTATGCGGCGACTCATTCTTTTCATTCTTACCGTAATCTTGTTATCCGCCTGCGGGCATGCTAATGATAACCCCCAGCTTGCGTCTGGCATGCAAGCACGTGAGACAGCCTCACTTGCCGCTGCAAGCGGGCCCCCGGCAAGCAGTGTGTCGACCTTGAACTCCGATGAGTTACACAGTATAAAGGAGAAATTATGGTCAAACTTAAAAGAGTTTGAGCGGTGTTATTCCATCAGCTTCATAGGAATAGGTATAGGGCAGGATAATATTCATATCATGTTACGCAAATCCGGTGACTTTGAACAACCGCTGACCGAGGAGGAGATTCTGAGCTTTAAGCAATCCATGTTCGATTATGTGGGCAAGGAATTTCCTATGAATCTGGAAATCAGTAATTGCTGCGCGCTGAATGCCAACATTACCGGAAAGATCACGAAGATCGAAGGGGATCGGATTCTTGTCATTGATGACCACAAAAAGAATGGCAATACGGATAACCCTTATGCGGTCTGGCTTACTTTAACCGAGGACGGCAAAATTCTTCATCCAGGCAAATTAATGGGTAGGGACCGGGATAAACTTCAAACAAATCCGATTCTATTTGATACTTATGCGAGTGGTTAATGATTGTTCTTAATTGATTTTTGGTAAGAGGTAGCCCCAACAATCTATGATGAATTCCTTCATTGATCTCGATCATTTTAGATAAAGACATGAGCAAAAACCCGCCCAAAACACTTAACATTATGACTATAATGTTTCCTGAAACAATCCCTAGCACGGACCCAAGAATTGCAATAATGAAACCAAATAAATTTTGGATTGAGGACATGTTCAAGCTTAATCACTCCGATTTTCCATTTCGTGTTTTTCCTTATATTCAGTGTTTATAGGCTCTAAGCTTTTTATGTATTTCTTCACTACTTCTTTAAGGAAAACATCCCAAATGATCATTAAGAAACCTGATGTAATTAAAATAATTGCTAATCTATGAGCCCCCACCCCTTCAATTTCCCTCAGAGATGTTCCAAATTTACCAGGAGGATCACTCCATCCATTTACGTTGTTCATGTTAAGTGAAGCAGCGATACGAATTCCAACGTAAAGAATGATACCGCTTATAAAGAATATTCCGCCGGCAATTATATTCTTCACCTTTTACCTCCTTCGTATTTCAATTTAGTATATAGGTTCAGCACAATGGATATTGCTAGTACAATAACCGGCGAAGAAAGACTAAATACCAGAAGATCATCATTAAACTCGGAAATTGTCTCTCCCAGTGTTAATGCCCTTCCATCTTCGTCGCCCGTAGGGAGATAATATAAATAATGATCTCCGATTAAATCAGTGTATGAGAAAATCCAATACATGATAAAGGCAATGAGAGCCAAAATTAACGGAATCGTCTTTGTAGCTCGCTTTATAATAATATACCGACACATGAGCGCTATCGCGGATGAACCTAAAATAACTGTAACGAATTCAAACTGACTAAAATATATATTCTTTAGGATAAGCAATAGAATACTTGTAAATAAAGCAGCTGCAACTATAATCAATATTCTCATTAAACCCCGCCTGTCCTCCGAATTTGAATATGCTAATAAAATCCGAGCTAATCAGTTTCATTTACTAGCAAAATCTTGAATCTTTTTACCGTTTTGGAGTCGATCTCTAAATTGTCCTTGAGTGAATTCATTAATCACCTTGTTCCAAAATATCTGGGCTGGTTTGTTGCTCTCTAATTGATAGACTTCCCATTGCCCCTTGTGAAAATTAAATACTTGTTTAGCTGCCGATTTACCAATTCCTTCATTTCTATATTTCTTCATTATAAAAAACTCCGCAATTGAAAAGTATTTTCGCTCTTCTGCTTCAATAAATCTTACTAATATAAAACCCACATATTTATCATCTTTCTTAATGACATATGGAAATCGATGATTTGTTTCTATCCAATAGTCTTCCAAATATGGATATGCCCCAAATAATCCATCCTCTTCAACATCACATTTTATAAATTCGGAAAAATCATAAATATAAAATTGCATTAGATTCCTTATAATATCTTTATACTCTTCAGATGCGTGAATTAATTCAAAATTCATGCGAAGTTACCACCTTATTGTTTTTTAGTACTCGGGCTTCTATATCAAATTTCATGATTACCTCGTTTTTGCTTAGTGCAGTCTATTTCTCCTTAGTCTTTGTAGTTTAAAATGCTCTTTATCTCTTCAATATCTTTTTGAGCCCTGCTATTTAACGACCTTTTGTCCTTAAGCGCGAGGTCAGTTAATTCATGCCCTGGGTCAAGTATCAACGGACCCGACACAATATCTTCAAGTATACGAACAACAACTCTGCATGCATCAAATAGTAAGTCGTTAGAAATCACTTTCCTACAAGTCTTTAAGATACGGATAATACTCTCAGCGTACATTAACTTTACAACGCTATCAGAACTCATAACATGCTTCTGTGTAAATGAAACCACGTTCTCAAGAATAGATTTATCTTGATAGTTACTCGAAATCAAGCCCAAGCTATTAACGGCATCCCAATCCCGTATAGAAAGTTTAACCGTATAAGTTCTAATTAATTCTTTAAACCACTCTATTTCCGTTTCTTTGGAAATACCATAGCTCCTGTATTCCTCCAAGTTTCCTTCACGATGCATATGAACGAAACTACCATGGTAATAATTAAATAATTCTTGTGCTCTTCTGTTTTGATCGTCCAACGGGATCACTACCTTATTTTTTTATAACGCCCTTTAGTCTTGCCTGTGATTCATGTCTTCAAAGTCCTTCAATAGCTTTTGCTTTTTAAACTCATCTCTTAAATTTTTAATATATAGAATTATAAAATCCTTACTAGAAACAACTAACACACCCAGTATTCCAAAAATAACACACCAAGTCCCTAACCAATAATTACTGCCTAAATCAATTTCATAGTTTTGCGGACTATATGACCCTGCAGCAGCGGCTTGAAAGGCTGCTAAACCAAGCATTGGAACAAGTTCTTTAAACAAATTTGAGATTGCAATTATAAATACACCAAGCAAAATAAATATAAATGAAAATATTATGCCTATCTTTTTCATTTACACACCCACCTCAACTAAAATCGGCCATCTTTAAGGTTTTTTACGGATTTTCTCTATTACGGATAAAGTCCGGAATCCTACTCATAAGTCTATCTGGATTTTTCTTAAAATCACTATCCCTCATAGATAGCTCTTATCGCTGGATGTGCCCGGCTAATTCTTCCCTGGTACTAAATTACTACTCCAAGTCCACTTCTTCTACTCCGGCCCGGATCAAGGAGTATTAGCGACGTAGTTGAATACGATTTTATATGACGCCACCGCTTCTTCGAGTGTTCCCTCAAAAGTCCTTATTATCTACTATTATCCTGTCATTCTTTGTATTCGGTTGTGATATTACTAGAAATTCTATATCTTTATCCGACATATTAAATACTTGATGCGGTACTGTAGGTAACACTTGAATTCCTTCATGTTCTTTAAGAATATACTCGATCCCGTCCACTTCAATAGCCATTGTTCCTGAAAGAATAAAAAAAAATTGCTTTGATTTATTATGTAAATGTCTTACCTCGCTTGTAGCTGCCGGCATTCGTTCATGTATAATACTTCTGTCCTCTTCATTTATCAGTCGCCAACCGTCACAGTTATTACCCCAAATATAATGTTCTGCATTATTTCTACTTATCATTTTATCAGTCCTTTAATGGTCATTATGAAAAGCTCTTGAAAAGTCATCAAAATAAGATATTTGCGAGATTCTTCAAGTATTCAACAAAAAGCTGTAATTTCCTTTTACTGTTATTGATTTACCGCCTCATAACGCAAGATGCCAGAGCTTACGCTACAGCATCTTGTTTAACTATTTCCCCTGCGGGAAGCGTGAAAGCGAACGTCACGCCTCCCCTCTCGTTCCTGGGCTTCACAATGGCGAGTCCGATACCGGTACCGCCGCTTTCCCGGGTACGCGCTTTGTCTACACGGTAAAATTGGCCCCAGATGCGCGGGAGCTCCTCCTGCGGAATGGGCTCACCCTCATTATGGACAGAGAAGCGCCATCCGCCCGCCTCCCGGATAGTCGATAAAGTGACCGTTCCCCCTTCCGGGGCATGCCGCACGGCGTTGGTCACCAGATTAGTGAGTACTTGGCCGATCCGGAACCTGTCGGCCGCCACTTCGATGAATCCATTCTCTTCTTCCGGAATAGACATTTCGACTCGGATATTTCTTCCCGCTCCAAGCGCTTCCGCGTGCTCGGCCGATTCCCTCAGCAGCTCCGCGGCATCGAAGGGCTCGCTGTTCAGCCGGTATTGTCCGGCTTCAAGATGGGACAGGTCGAGCATATCACCGACAATGGCGGACATGCGACGCGTCTCGTCCAGGATAACCTCCGCGTACCTCTCCCGCTTGGCTCCGGCACCGATGTTGTCCTGCAAGCCCTCCGCATACCCTCCGATCAGACTTAGCGGCGTTTTGAGCTCATGCGACACCCCGGCCACAAAATCGCGACGCATCCGCTCAAGCGCTTTTCCCCTCTCGATATCCTCCCGCAGCTTGTCGTTCGCTTCATGAAGCTCAGCGAGTGCCCCTTGCAGGTTATCCGCCAGAAAATCGAAGGTCTGCGCCAGCTTGCCGATCTCGTCCTTGCGGCGCCACCGGATGCGGGTGGAGAAATCGAGCGATGCCAGCCTTCCGGCGAGTTCGTTCAAGGATCGGAGAGGTCGGGTAAGAATACCTGCATATAGGAATGCGAGAATCGGCACCAGAACGAACGCGATTCCAAACGCATACCAAGAAAAATCACGGATGACGCTGGCCGCGCCTATGACCGGCTGCAGTGAGGAAATGGCAAACAATAAGGTTCCGTTTCGGTTCCCGTCGGATTTGACCGGAGAGACGACGATAAGTTGATCGCCACCGAAAAAAAAGAGGATGAGGAGATTCAAGGAATCCTTCATCCTCTTTGTGGCGCTTACAAGCAAGTGGCAGGCAGAACTAAGACTTCAGACAATCCGGTCATACTGCCGCGGCAGCAGCCCGTTCTTGTCGCCGCCGGTAGCGCGGATCGCATGCGCCGCCCAGTACGGATCGTTCAGCATACCCCGTCCGACCGCTACAAGATCAGCATCCCCATTGGCTACTACGGATTGGGCAAGCTTCGGGTCATCCAAACTGCCGCAGGCGATGACGGGCACGCCCAGCTCATCCTTGATTTGGCGGGCAAACGGCACCTGGTAGCCGGGATAGTTACCAGGCTTGCGCTTGCCTGCAGGGCCTTCCCCTCCGCTGCTCACGTTGAATATATCCACTCCCGCATCACGGTAATGCCGGGCCATCTCGATGGCATAATCAATATCATAACCGTCGTCTACATACTCGATCGCAGAGATCCTCATTAGCAGCGGCATATCTGAAGGTAATTGAGCCTTGACCGCCTTTACGACCTCGACGCCAAACCGCCACCGCTCCCGTCCGTATTCATCGTCCCGGTTATTAATCGACGGCGAGTGGAACTGGTGGATCAGGTAGCCATGAGCCCCATGCAGCTCGATCGTGTCCACTCCGGCAGCCACCGCTCTTCGCGCGGCGTCCCCGAACTTGCCGACCATCGCACGAACCTCATCGGTCGTCATAGCGCGCGGTTGTTTATACTTCTCGCTGTACCGGAGAGCCGAAGGACCCACCGGCACCTCCGCATTCTCGGCCTTCCGGCCGGCGTGGGCGATTTGAATGCCGATCTTCGCTCCGTACCGGTGCACACCGTCAATCACTCGGGCAAACGCCGGCACTTGTTCGTCCGACCATAAACCGAGATCGTAATTACTGATGCGGCCGTCCGGTTCGACATCGGTCATCTCCATTATGATAAGGCCGGTACCTCCCACCGCCCGCGATATATAATGCACGTCATGCCATGCATTCGGCTTGCCGTCCTTGGCCTCCACGGAATATTGACACATCGGGGGCATTACGATGCGGTTGCGCAGCGACAGGCTTTTAAACGTAAAAGGTTGGTTCAAATGAGACATAATGCTCTCCTCCTCAATATATTTTTTAAAGTTACTTGTTAATATAAAGACATTATACACAAAATGAAGTTGTAAACATAAAAAACCGCAGGATCATACCCGCGGCCTTTCACATTATATTAAGATTAACCGACTATACCTCACTGCCGACCAAAAGCCTTAGGCGTCTGCCCCGTAATGCGTTTGAAATGCCGGTTCATATGGCTTTGATCCGCAAATCCGACGGAAGCCGCAATTTCGCCCATCGTAAACGCTCGGCTGCGGATGAGCGACTTTGCTCGTTCCACGCGCAAGCAGATAAGATATTGATGCGGCGTAAAGCCGGTTGCTTGCTTGAAAAGACGGGTCATATGCGACGAGCTGACGCTGGCGCAAGCGGACAGCTCATCGAGCGAAATGTCGCGGTCCAAATGCGAATGCATATACTCGACCGCCCGCGCGACTTCGCGGTCAGCCATCCGGCTTGGCTCCTTAGCTTGCTTTTGTCCTGCCGGTCCGTATTGCCGGAGTAGATGAACCGTAAGCAGATTGGTTAACGAGTCCATGTACAGCTGGCCGCCAAGTCCGCTCTGGCCGGCCGCATCAACAAGCCATTGACTGAGTTGGAACAGCTTCGGATCATTCGCCCTGAGCTTATGCCGCAGCTCGGTGCTGCCGGAGCCCGGCGCTTCAATTTGCTGCGCAACCTGACGTACATAAGCCGGTGACAGGTCCAGCCTCACGAAGGACAGCTCGCTATCCCAGCTGCAGTAGCTTCGCTCGCCCGCAGAAAATACATTAATATCGCCTGCCTTTGCAATTCCTTTGGCTTTAAGCCCGTCGCCGCGTTCCTCAACGCCGACGGGCTGTGGCGTCATATGGATGACGATGAGATGCGCAGGTAAGCCTGTTCGTCGGCCTCCTGCGGAGCGACCCCTTCCCATTTCGTGAGCGATAGATGCTGCCAGCCGAGTGGCTCGCTGCTTAGGATAAGCCCGCTTGGCAACGCCTGCGGTTGATTAACTGACTGCCCCGCCACTTCTGCGCTCACCTCGGATCCTATTATTGTTGCTCGGTGGCAATTTGCCAGCGCACACCGAACGGATCTTCAAGCCGTCCGAACATCGTTCCCCAAAACATCCGCTCGAACGGCATGATCACTTTTCCGCCTTCCGACAGTTTCTTGAATGCTTGTCCCGCTTCCTCGTCTGTCGCAAATTCAAGCTCAGGTCCATACCATTACCCCGATCGACCGGACCCGAATCCGCCATGTAAAACCGCTGGCCCGCTGCCTGCAGCACCAAATGCATAACGCGATCCTTCATGCTTTCCTCAGCATGAGGCGCGTCGCCGTATGTCTTCACGTCCACAATTTCCCCGCCGAGCGCATCCGCGTAGAAAGCCGCCTGACTGCGGGCATCCTCGCTGAATATATAAGGCCTTAATTGTGCCATTCGGTTATCTCCTCCTGAGATGAAATATATTATCCACATTATTGATGACCGATCTTATTTATATGATATTACGTCGTCTTCAGCTCTTCATCGAAGGTCATGACAGAGTTAGCGCTGATAATCGTTCCGACGTCGCTGCCCTCGCAGATCGCTTTCATCGAACCCGGCGTGTCGAAGTTGAAGACATGTATCGGCAAATGATAGTCTTTTGCCAGAATAAAAGCGGAGGGATCCATTACTCTCAAGTTCTGGCGCAGCACGTCGTCATAATGGAGCGAGCGGTATTTTACCGCGTCCGGACAAGTCTTCGGGTCGCCGCTTAGCACGCCGTCTACTCCCTGCTTCGCAACAAGCAGCGCGTCGCTGTTCACTTCAATCGCACGCTGAACCGACGGATAGTCGGTTGTCACATATGGCTGACCGTTACCTCCGGCGAAGATAACCATATAACCTTTCTCCAAATGGTGTATCGCCCTCAGCCGAATGTAAGGCTCCGCCACCGCAGAGATTGGTATCGCGCTCATGACGCGGACCTCTTTATCCGTCTTCGATTTGAGAACACCACGCAGCATGAGGCTGTTCACGACAGTGGCAAGCGTTCCGATATTGTCAGCCTCGGCGCGCTCGATTCCCCAGTTCTCCGCAAGATTGCCGCGAAAGATATTGCCGCCGCCAATGACAATCCCAACCTCGACACCCATCCGGGCGACCGCCATCATTTCGCTGGCGATATGGTTCAGCCTCTCCGGATCAAAACCAACCTCGCTCCTGCCGGCAACCGCACCGCCGCTCAACTTGATCAGTACTCGCTTATACCTTCTCATTCGCCTGCACCTCCGGCTCCCGCCATAATAAAAAAACACCAAAGCCGGTTAGCCTTGGTGTTTCACAGAGGAGGAAAGGAAAAATAAAAAAGTCCGCTTCCGGTTAAGCAGCAGCTTTCTCATTCTCCCACCCCCTGCATATTAGTGTTCAGACAAGATTTTATCCGATCGGAGACGAGGTTGCAAGTGCTAAGTTCATCCTATTTTGTACCGAGCTGCCCGTAAATCCGCTTAAGCAGTGCGACCGACAGCCGTTCGAGCTCCTGAATGCGCTGAAGAAGGTGCACCGCACGCGCTGACTGAGCCGGATCGCCTGGCTGCCCGCCTTCCGGAAAAGGGAACATATCGCACAGTTCGTTAAAAGGACCGCCCATGCTGCCGTAAAGTTCCGCGGCTTCCCCTAACCACGCCCGGATCTGCTCATCTCCGGGGTGCGTGCCCGCTTTCCATAATTCGGTCATCTCCATAAGAAATTGTTCGGCATAACGACGGGCATCCCGGACAACCGCGGCATTATATGCATTTCCGTTCGGCTCAACCTCCCCGCCGCGCAAAGCACCGCACCACTCATCATAGGCGGCAATTCCCCGTGTCACTCCGGCCTGCGCCGGTTCATCTCCGTTGTAATGGCCCAGAATCATAGCCAGCGCGCGGCGCAAGCTCTCGCGCACTCCGATATCGGACCGATCGTCTTCAACCGACAGGACGAACAGGTCTTCCAGGAAGCCTCTGCCCAGATTCGCGTAAGGGAGCGTCTTGGCATGGCCGTATTCCATTGCCTGCAGCTCGCGCTTGCCGTCGTCATACCCGTAAATGAGGGAGAACTCCGGCATAAACAAGTCCCATGCAATAACTGGAAAGCCGCGGTCAAGCGACCTGTGGATCAAGGAGAGCGCCTCCGGCAGCGATTGGTGGAGCTGGCGCTTCTCCATCGCGGCGGCGGTTAGCAGAGACGGATCAGCGAGACTGGCATTAGGCCCGTGCTGCGGTTTCATGCCCGAAACGGAGATTGCACGCAGTCCGAGGCAGCGCAGCCCTTCCGTCAGCACCTTGTCAAAATCATAAGCGGTCGGCCCCGCGATGTGCACCTCTTTGGCGACAATTGAAATGCGGAAAGCATGGCCTGTAAGCCCCATCGCCATGGCGAAAGACAGCTGCTTCTGCCCGGTATGCCGGAGCAGCCGGTGCAGCACGCCTGCCACGCTCGTCCAGGATTCCTCCCCGCAGGGCGCATTGGTCACCTGCAGCGTTACTTGCTTCATCGACCTCAAATCCTTTCGGCTGTTAACGTATTGGTCGACGACGACGCGAACTCGTTCCTGTACGACTTTCCTACGGGAGCGGGAAATGATCTGATAGACGTTCGCCTGCGATACCCGGAACAGCCCGGCGATTTCATTCGGCGGCAGTTGGCCAAAGAAATGGGCTTCGAATATTTGCCGCTCGCGCACATTCAGACAGCGCAGCAGACCGGTGATCGTTTCGGTCATTTCCTTGCGCAGCAGCTGCTCTTCCGGATTCCCGTAAGTCCCCGCCTCAGGGGTTCGGCGCACGGATAACCGGTGCAGAATAGCGTCCATATCGCCCCACCCTCGGTCATCGTGAACCTCTTGGCCGGCATTAAAGCGCTGCAGCGAGACAAACGTCTGCTCCTTGGCATTCATCTTTCGCCTAAGCTGCGAATACGCCTGATTGCGTACGATCCGGTGCAGCCAAGGCAGGAAACGGGCTGTATCCACGAGCGTACCCATATGAAGAAAAGCGCGAACAAGCGCATCCTGGACGATATCCTCGGCCGTAACCGCCTCTTGGGTAATCGTCTGCGCATAGCCGTAAAGCTTGGCCCTATGGCGGCGAATGAGCTCGCCGAACGCTTCGCTGTCACCTGTCCGGGCGAGCTTCACGAGCTCGCCGTCCTCCATCTCCTCAGCCGGATCTTCTGCAGTCTCACCCGCCTGATATTCCAGTTCTTCCAACTTTACGTCGTTCAGTGTGTTCACCCCGCAATCGTCGACCTTGTATATAGACGCTTTAAAGATTGATTTTCTGACAACCGGACTGCTGCTATTCTCCAGGGATCAGATGGCAAGATTCAGCAATCTTTCAGCCACAACCGGCCATCCTCAGTGTTATAATCACATGGAACAAAAATAGGAGGGAGACAACTTATGAAAATACGCAATTCATTCATCATCTCATTATTAGCAGCAGTGATAATTATTGGAGGCTGTTCCGCAAGCAATTCCTCCAACCCGGCAACCAGCAATAATACCTCACCGGCGACCGGTACATCTACAGGCACCGACGGCGCGGAGACCGCGGACGACAGCGGGCTGACCCAGCAAGTCACCCAAGGGCCCTACTACATAACCGATACCAGCGAGCTCTCTGACGGCAACCTGAACTATGACAACCTGACAGGCAGCAAAATCAAGGTGCAGGGTTACGTCTATGCGGGAGCCACGGGTACAACACCTGTCGCCGGCGCCAAGATTGAAATATGGCATGCAGACGACGGAGGCAGCTACCACCCCAATACCAATGGATCGGCAAATAATTTTTCTGCCGATGAGCTGTCGCTGCGCGGCTATGTACTGACAGATGCGAACGGTTACTACGAATACACAACTATTTATCCGGGTGAATACACGGGACGTACGCGCCACATTCATACCAATACAACCGCAGACGGTTACAAAGGCGTAATTACCCAGCTGATCATCCCGAGTCTCGAAGGCGACCAAATGCCCGCCTCCGAGGACAATATTGCCCAGAGCTTGCCCGCGTACAACCAAGTCACATTCACTACTGTTGACGGCGTGCCAACCACTACATTCAATTATCGAATCGCCACTAACTAGTATATGAGCAGACAGATTACCCCGTATACGGTTATCTTTGCCATTGCAGCCGCAGCAGTGATCGCAGGCGCGGTATACAGCTTGACTCCTAAAAGCGCTGCCGGTGAAACAGTCATTTCGGGCAGCGGCAGGAACGCCCACGGGCAGCTCGCCAACTACTCGACCAGCGGCACGAGCAGCACAATCGATATCCCCGAGAAAGTCGCGCAGGTAGCGGCGGGCTTTGATCATTCGCTCGCGCTCACTGAGAATGGGACGGTGTACGCTTGGGGCGATAATACCTACGGTCAAGTCGGCATTGACAGCGCTAAGGGCATTGTCAGCGGTCCGCAAAAGATTGAGGGGCTGCCATCAATTATCAAGATTAGCGCAGGATTCCGCCACAGCATGGCGCTCGATAGTAACGGCAATGTTTGGGTCTGGGGCAATAATATCGCGGGTCAGCTTGGGACGGGCGACCGTGCTGATCTGCGCAAACCGGTCCGAATCAGCTTGCCGGGCAAAGCCATCAGTATAGCCGCCGGGCACCGCTTCTCGCTGGCGACGCTTGAGAATGAGAAAGTTTACGGCTGGGGCGCCAAGTGCGCGAAAGACACTAAACGGACGTTTGCCGAGCTCATGCGGCTGATCGGCCAGTCGGCAACCGGTATTAGCTACTATGTCGATGCCAATGCCGATCCAAGCAGCAGCGACACGCAGGAGCTCTGTGAATTTCAGGGCTTTGTGGCCGTGAGCAGCCTGACACCGATTGAAATTCCAGAACTGGCGGGCAGCATCCAGATCGTAGCGGGCTTCGGCCATGTACTGGCGCTTCAGGCTGACGGCACAGTCAAGTCCAAAGGCTGCAATGCTTATGGGCAGCTTGGCTATCCGACAGCGGATATTGTACCCGCCGAGACAATTCCGGGGCTGACAGGCATCGTGGAGCTTGCAACCAGCACACGTCATTCCATGGCGCTGGACAAGGGTGGAAAAGTGTGGGCGTGGGGCGCCGATAACAGTGGACAGCTGGGCAAAAATCTCGGTAATCTCGAAGGGGTCTTCGTACCCGAAGTCGTTGACGGCCTTCCGGCAATTACCAGTATCGCCGCCGGCCACGACTTCTCGCTTGCGCTCGATGAACAGGGCCGCGTATGGGCATGGGGCGTTAATAAAAACAGCCAAGCGCCCGGAATCGAAGCGGCCGATTACAACTCGACCCCGAAACTAACCAGTATTGCAGATGAAACACAAATTGCAGCAGGGGGAGCCTTTGTACTGGCCTATTAAACCATGAACATAACCATTAAACGAAAAACAGTTTCCTTTTTATCCCGGAATGTCATTGTTCTGTCTATCGTCAGCTTTTTTACCGATATCGCTACCGAGATGCTCTATCCGATTATGCCGCTGTATCTAAGCGATATCGGTTACGGTGTTATACTGATCGGTTTGGTAGAAGGCATTACGCAGCTTGCCGCCGGTGTCATAAAGCTGCTCAGCGGCATCTATTCCGATCGCCTGCAGCGGCGCAAAGGCCTCGTGAACATCGGCTATACGATTTCAGCTCTCGCAAAACCGCTGATGGGGCTGTTCCCGACTTATTGGGCGATTTTCGGCTTTCGTCTGCTTGACCGATTCGGTAAAGGGGTACGTAATGCTCCGCGAGACGCATTGCTGGCCGATGTTTCCACCCCTGTTAACCGCGGCCGGGTATTTGGCTTTCACCGCGCTGCCGATACGCTTGGCGCCACGCTCGGTCCATTGATTACCCTGGCGATTATGTACTATTACAGCGAGAATATTCCGCTTATTATCGGCCTGACCGTTATTCCGGGTATCTGCGCAATTATTGCAGGATGGTTCATTAGAGAGCCAAAGGCAAAGTCGGAGCTGCCCACCGCTGAAAAAGGCGGTATGAAAGGCTTATACCTGCGCCTGAAGACATACTACAGAGCGGCCTCATCCGATTATAAGCGCGTGTTGTATCTCATTTCGGTTATTACGCTGATTAAAAGCACCGATATTTACCTGCTTCTCAGGGCCCGCGAGCTCGGTCTCAGCGATCTTCTGATTATTAGCGCCTATGTGGCCTACAATCTGACAGGCACGTTCATTATCTACTATCTTGGTTCGCTCAGCGACCGGATCGGCTTTGCCAAAACCTTTGCCGTCGGCGCGCTTTCACTCGGTGCCGCGTATATGCTGCTAAGTCAGAACGAGCTGCCGCTCCTGCTCGTCTTTGCCGCCTTCATCATTTATGCCGTTTTCCAGAGTGTATACGAAGGCCTTACAAGCGCCTGGATGTCGCTCCATATCAAGCAGAAAGACCGTGCAACCGGTCTTGGCGTTATGATGACCTTTCAGGCGGTCGCGACACTCGTCGGAACACTCGTAATGGGTCTGGCCTGGGCGGGCTTTGGCGCTAAAATTGTCTTCGCCATTACAGGTTTGCTGGCGGTTGGACTTGCGGCATACCTGTTCTTGACCAGGCAGCGCGATTATGATAGCGAGACTGATTTTGGACGCAAACCTTACGTAACGGATATCAAGGCGCTGACGATTGAAAATGACAATTTCCGCACCGCAATCTGGACCGGTCAGCAGCTGCAGGTCACGGTTATGTCCATCCCGGTCGGCGGCGAGGTTGGCCTGGAAGTGCACAGAAATATCGATCAGTTCCTCCGAATCGAGGACGGCGACGCCCTCGTGCAAATGGGCCCCCGTGAAGATGACCTTTCCTTCGAGCAGCAAGCACAAACGGACAGTGCCATTATGGTTCCAGCCGGCATGTTCCACAACGTCATCAACACGGGAAGCAAGCCGCTTAAAATTTACAGCATTTACGCGCCTTCCGAGCATCCATACGGTACGATCCATAAGACTTCGCATGAGGCGGACCGTGAGGAACTGGCCGAATTGTTGGAAGACGACGATTGACAATTTATGGCTAACGCCGTCCTTTGGAGGCGAAGTAAGTTTCTTCCCTCACAAATATCAGAAATGCCCGCGAAATCTTATACTTTCTAATATTTCAAGAAAAGAGGCCTGACTTTCGTTAGTCGAGGCCTCTTCTTTTGCTATAGTTATCCAGCAGCTGAGTAAGCTTACTAGCCGTGTCGTAAGTTTCACTCGGCATTTTGATCGTGATTTGCAGGTCGGGGTTGTCGTTTAACTGGAACGATAGATGGTTGAATATAAGAGTCCCGGCTTCCGGATGCTGGATTACGTTCTCGCCCTCGGGCGAATTCAATACATCATGCTGCGGCCACCACTCGTTGAATTCGGCACTGACCCGGCTAAGCGCCTCGATCATATCCGCCCACCACGGATCTCCTGCAAAGCGGCCGTAACTTGCGCGAAACTGCGCGAGCCTGCGCCTCGCATGCCCTTCCCACCTATCCGCCAGCAGTTCCCGCAAGGAAATTGAAGTGAACGCACACCACACCAAATTCCGTTCGAGAGCAGACATCGTCTCATAATCGCCGAATACCGCGCAAGCCGCGCGGTTCCAGCCGACGGCGTTCCAGCGCGGATCAGAGACGATAGCCGGACTGTTTCCAAGTCCGTCCAAAAATTGCCGCAGCGTAGGGCTGATCCGGATATCCGGCGATTCCGGATACGGCGGCGGCTGCCGCAGCCCGAGCAGGAACAGATGACGGCGCTCATTAGAATCCAGCTGCAGTGCCCGCGCCAAGCTTTCCAGCACCTGCGCGGAAACTTGAATGCTGCGCCCCTGCTCCAGCCACGTATACCAATCAACGCT
This sequence comes from Paenibacillus sp. sptzw28, assembly GCF_019550795.1. Classification (NCBI taxonomy): domain Bacteria; kingdom Bacillati; phylum Bacillota; class Bacilli; order Caryophanales; family Paenibacillaceae; genus Paenibacillus; species Paenibacillus sp. sptzw28. The sequence continues at coordinate 536,400 of NZ_CP080545.1, read as the reverse complement.
TACACCAGCCAAGCTTGCTACTTCCCCGCGTCTTAGTCCCGGCGTCCGCCTCCGGCTGCCTGTGGCAAACCCGAACTGTTCGGGTCTGAGGCGATGCCGCCTGGTTTGCAAAAACCGGCCGAGCTCCTTTAGGCGGTCGCTATCGCTGTGAGCCAGTTCCACTGCCTTTCACCTCCACTGTCGAAAGACCGCTACCAAGGGAGCCGCAATCCTAGGATAAACGGTCAACTCGTAGTCTGCTTCCATCCATTATACATTATGGTTACGACACAGTTAATGAAAACCGCTGTTCTGAAAGGAGATGTGTAACATGCCGCACTCAGGATTACTTTCTGCAAATATCATTCAGGAATCGAGGCGCAAACGGCTGCTGCTCGTCGGTTTATCCTTCGGTTATTTTATGGTCATTCTCGATACGACGATAGTAGCAATCGCGCTTCCGTCCATACGCAGCGATCTCGGAGGCGGGCTGGCCGGACTTAATTGGATTGTGAATGCCTATACGATCGTTTTTGCGGGTTTGCTGCTGACGATGGGTTCCCTGGCCGATCTCCGGGGGGCCAAACGGACGTTTGTGTTCGGACTTATTGTGTTTGCCGCAGCTTCGGGACTCTCCGCCGCATCTCAATCGATCGGGATGCTTATCGGCCTCAGGGCTATGCTTGGTGTCGGCGGCGCAGCGATGCTCCCATCCGCTTTATCCATTATCTCACAATCGTTCCCGGTGCCTGCCGAGCGGGCGCGGGCGCTTGGAGTCTGGGCTGCGGTTACCGGCGTAGCCATGGCTGCCGGGCCGGTTCTCGGCGGTCTTCTGGTGGACTCGGTGGGGTGGCCGAGCATCTTCCTTATCAATATCCCGATTGCGATTATCAGCTTGTGCATTGTAATACCGCTTGGCAAGGAAACGGAGCGGCGCACGCATGTACGGCTTGATGCTGTCGGCCAGCTGAGCGGCATCCTTGCCGTCACTGCGCTGACGTTCGGCCTTATCGAAGGGGAGGTGCTCGGCTGGGCATCCCCTCTCATGATCGCTTCCGTTGTTATCACCATCGGCGGAACCGCCGTATTTATCCGGCATGAAGCTCGAACCGTAAGCCCAATGCTCCCGTTATCGCTCTTTCGCAACGCGAAGGTCTCTGCCGGAATGGTTGCAGGCTGGGCCATTAATTTTGGCTTGATGGGGATGCTGTTTATCCTGACTCTGTTCTTCCAGCAGGAACAGGGCTATTCAGCCTTAATGGCGGGACTTACTTTCCTGCCGCTCACTATTCCTCCTGCGATCGGACCTATTCTCACGAGCAGAATTATTAACCGCGTAGGCGTGAAAATTCCGATCGTGGCCGGGTTCCTGCTGGCAGCAATCGGTACACTGCTTCAATTCCAGCTGCTTAACACCGCGCCGGGTAGCGGCGCGCTAAGCGCCATCGGGCTTTTCCTCTTTGGCTCCGGAGTGTGCTTATCCATCCCATCGTTAATTGTGGCAACAGTTGCAGCCGTTCCGGCTGAACAAACCGGTATCGCCTCCGGGGCGCTTAACACAAGCCGCCAGCTGGGATCGGTCATTGCCGTTGCGCTGTACGGGCTGATTATAAGCGTCAGCGCGACGTTTACTTCGGCGCTGCAAACCGTCCTCCTGTTAACGGCCGCAGTGCTGCTTGGCGGAGGATTGCTATGGCTTACAGTTCGAAACCGGTAGCGCCGCCTGTATTGAGGAAAGCAGTTGTGGACCAACAACGAAAAAGTGGCTTGAGCAGGTGAAGTACCCTGTTCAGCCACTTTTTCGTTTTTTGCCAAACTTCTATTTATTTCGTTCCGATTGCTCGATCTGCACTTGGCTTGCTAACGGGTTCTGCCCCGCTGCGGTCGTCCGGAGGGCGAATTGCCTCCACCGCCCCGGCGGTTTCCTTTGCCGGCCTGCGATGAGGATCTTCCCCGGCCGGGCGATGGTGAACCTGACCTCGGACGCTCACGCGATTCCGTGCGTTCAGACTCTCCTGAACGTTCACGCAAATTCGGGAATTGCGGCGCGCCTGCACGACCGCGCGCCGCTCCGCCTTCGGCGCGCTCGCCTGCTGCGCCGCGCCGCGTGCCGCCTGTGCGGCCGCGCGCATCACCACCGCGCGCCGCTCCGCCCTCGGCGCGCTCGCCTGCTGCGCCGCGCCGCGTACCGCCTGTGCGGCCGCGCGCATCACCACCGCGCGCCGCTCCGCCCTCGGCGCGCTCGCCCGCTGCGCCGCGCCGCGTACCGCCAGTGCGGCCGCGCGCATCACCACCGCGCGCCGCTCCGCCCTCGGCGCGCTCGCCTGCTGCGCCGCGCCGCGTGCCGCCTGTGCGGCCGCGCGCATCACCGCCGCGCGCCGCTCCGCCCTCGGCGCGCTCGCCTGCTGCGCCGCGCCGCGTGCCGCCAGTGCGGCCGCGCGCATCACCGCCGCGCACCGCTCCGCCCTCGGCGCGCTCGCCCGCTGCTCCGCGCGCTGCGCCCCACTGGAACGCGTCGCCTGAATCTGCTCCGCGCCGCCCAGATCCGGCGCGTTCGCGCGGCTCCGCCTGCTGACGCGATCCGCCGCGGCGCCCGTCGCCGGCCCGTTCGCGCGATTCCGGCCGCTGCCGGCCCGGCTTGTCCGACCGTCCCGCAGCTGACGGCCGCCCAAAATCCCGTTCCGCGCGTCGTCCGGCAGCTCTCCCGGATCCCTCGCGGCTGAGCCTCACGCCTGTGGAATCTCCCCTTGAGAGGCTGCCGTCAGACTGCTCCCGCAACAGCCTTTGGTCGATTCCCCGCTCGATTGCGGCCAGCTCAAGCCGGTCTTTAGCCGAGACAAGCGTGATTGCCATACCTTCGCCGCCCGCTCTTGCCGTACGTCCGATCCGGTGAATGTAGCTCTCCGCATCCTGCGGGATGTCGTAGTTAAAAACATGCGTTACGCCTTCGACGTCAAGTCCCCGCGCTGCAACATCCGTCGCTACGAGCAGCTGCAGCTTCGCCTCGCGGAATCGCTTCATCACCTGCTCGCGCTTCGCCTGCGACAAGTCTCCATGAAGCTCATCGCTGTTGTAGCCCGCCTCCTGCAGCGCTTCGTTCAGTGCGCTCGCCCGGCGCTTCGTCCGGCAGAAGATAACCCCCAAATAAGGGCTCTGCTCATCAATCAAGCGGCGCAGCGTTTCCTCCTTCTTCCGGTCAGTCGTCTCCACCACAAGCTGGCGGATTCCTTTAACCGTGACCTTCGGCGCTTTTACCGTAATATCCTTCGGCTCGAGCATAATTCGCGAAGCGAGCGACCGAACATTGCCGGGCATCGTTGCCGAGAAAAGCATCGTTTGTTTCCGGTACGGCATTTTGCTGAGGATTTCCTCGACTTCGTTCAGAAATCCCATATGCAGCATTTGGTCCGCTTCATCCAGCACGAGCATCTTGACGGAACCAAGCGAGATCGTCTCGCGGCGTATATGATCAAGCAGCCTTCCCGGTGTCGCTACGACCATATGAACGGCGCGCTGCAGCTTGCGCATTTGCGCCTCGACATCCTGCCCGCCGTAAACGGCCAGAACGCGAAATTCGTTCTTGGAGGCAAGCCACCGTTTAAGCTCTGTCGTAATTTGCAGCGCAAGCTCCCGCGTGGGGGTTAAAATAAGCCCCTGCAGCTCATCCTTCTCCGGATTAAGCTTCTCCAGCATCGGCAGCAAAAAAGCGAGCGTCTTCCCTGTCCCCGTCTGCGCCTGGCAAATGACATCGCTCCCGTTCAAAATCGCGGGAATAGCCCCTTCCTGAATCGGGGTTGCTTCATTTATACCGCCATTGCTCAGAGCGGCGACCCGCTCCTTCGCTATACCTAACTCCTCAAAACCTGCCAATACATCCACCTCATTTTATAGTTAAACCTTCCGTTACAAAACAACCGGCTTTTCCTATCGTACCACAATACCGCCTTTTGCATGTAACGAAACTTCCCTCAATCAACCAGTACAGAATAATGGAACTTCAAACGGCCTTCATGTTAAGCTTATATGCTGAATTCATCAGGGTTAGCAGAACCACCATACCCCCGTATTGAAAAGGAGGGCCCTGTGCGCATTCAAATGGTCAAAATGGAAAATCGGCGCTGTTTGTGCACTTGACTTACAGTCATGTTCCAGGTGATGCGTACGCGTGCGAATCCTTCAATTTAAACTGAACAAGGCTGCAGCGGCCCCGGCTCAGCCAAGATCATTTTTTAATGAAAAAAATACAAGGACATGTACAATTATTTTCATATATAATTAATAGTGATACACTATAATAGGTTTATATTCAAATCGTAGGGTATAAGGACGGTAGAAATGAGTAACAGACAAACTAAAACAGACGTTATCTTAATTGGTGCCGGCATCATGAGTGCTACTTTGGGATCATTGCTGAAAGAATTAGTGCCGGACTGGGAAATTAAAGTGTTTGAGCGGCGCGAAGGCGCAGGAGAGGAAAGCTCTAATGAATTGAATAATGCGGGAACGGGGCATTCTTCACTGTGTGAGCTTAACTACACCGTCGAACAACCGGACGGATCCATAGATATCAGCAAAGCGGTAAAGGTTAATGAAGAGTATCAGGTTTCGAAGCAGTTTTGGTCTTATCTTGTAAACAGCAATCTTATTCGTAATCCGCGGGAATTTATTGTGCCGGTTCCTCATATGAGTTTCGTACAAGGGGAACAGGATGTAACATTTTTAAAGAAACGTTTCGAAGCGCTGTCTAACAATCCGCTGTTTCAAGGGATGGAATTTTCCGATGACCCTGAAAAACTGATGGAATGGATTCCGCTTATGATGAAAGACCGGGCACTCGATAAACCTGTAGCGGCAACAAGAATCGAATCCGGAACTGACGTTAACTTCGGCGCTTTAACGCGCACTCTGTTCACCCACTTAAAGAGCAAAAAAGTCGATATCAAATTCAAACATAACGTCGATGATATTAAACGTGCCAGCGACGGCTCGTGGGAATTGAAAGTGCGGAATGTGGACAGCGATACCGTCGAACGCCATACTGCAAAATTCGTCTTTATCGGCGGCGGCGGCGGAAGCCTGCATTTGCTGCAAAAATCCGGTATTCCTGAAGGAAAGGGTATTGGAGGATTTCCGGTAAGCGGGCTGTTCTTGGTGTGCCAAAAACCGGACATAGTAGCGCAGCATCGTGCAAAAGTATACGGCCAGGCTCCGGTCGGTGCTCCCCCAATGTCTGTTCCGCATCTTGACACAAGGTATATCGACAAGAAAGAATCGTTGTTCTTTGGACCGTTTGCCGGCTTCTCACCGAAGTTTTTAAAATACGGTTCAATGTTAGATTTGGTAACTTCGGTAAACACCCAAAATCTCGCAACCATGATGGCGGCAGGCGTAAAAAACGTTTCATTGACATCATACCTGATCAAGCAGGTTATGTTATCAAAAGAAAAGCGCATCGAAGCTTTACGGGAATTTGTCCCGAACGCCAAGAGCGAGGACTGGGACTTACTGGTAGCGGGCCAGCGTGTGCAAATTATTAAAGATACCGCTGCCGGCAAAGGAACACTTCAATTTGGTACGGAAGTTATTAGTGCCGCTGACGGCTCGATCGCAGCGTTGCTCGGCGCTTCTCCGGGCGCTTCTACCGCCGTTTCCGTCATGCTTGAGGTAATCAAAAAATGCTTCCCGCAACAAATAACGGCGTGGGAGCCCAAAATTAAGGAAATGATTCCGACTTATGGTGTCTCACTGGTGAATAACCCGGAGCTTGTTCACGAAAATCATGCTTCAACAGCGCGGACGCTTGGTCTAAGTGAAGGCCTGCCGTTACAGAAAGCACGCCGAACCGTATCATAAATAACGAAGTTTCGAAGTAAACTTCGCAGCCTGTCATCTAAAGTCCTTGATCTTCAAGGACTTTTTTGTTTGTAAGCATAACCTTGCCAATTTAAAAGGACGGCAATCTCCAGCAGGCTGCTTGAATTTTTAACTTTACTATTTTTACCGCAATCCCTTATACTTTATAAATATTTCCACGAATTCGGAGAATCCTGGGGGTCATCTATGCTCCATGCTTATTGGTATATGACAAAAATGAGAATTCTGTCCAATCTGGCTTACCGGTTTGAAGTATTTGCTTCGGTCGGCACCAATCTGATTCTGATGGTCGCCTCTATCTTCGTATGGAAAGCGGCTTACGGCGGCTCGATCGGACAAGTGGATTCGCTTAATTTAAGCGATCTGACTACCTATACGGTCGTTTCCATTCTGCTCTCGTCGATTTTCGTGTGCGACGTGCAGGATACGATTTATTCAAAAATCAGAGAAGGGCAGATCGTAACCGACTTCTACAGACCGATTCCGCTGCTCGCCTGTTATCTGGCAGACGACCTGGGCGGCTCCCTCAGCAATCTGGTGAACAAGGTGCTCCCGCTGATCCTGTTCGCTTCGCTCTTCTTCGGCGTTCCACTGCCGGCGTCCCTGACCGGGTTTCTTCTGTTCATTCCCAGCTGCCTGCTGAGCTACGGCATTCTTTGGCTGTTAAGCGCGCTTGTCGGTCTGATTGCATTCTGGGTCATGGAGCTCGGAAACATGGGAATTGTTAAAGACAGCATAGTAAGGGTTCTGTCGGGGAGTATTGTTCCTCTATGGTTTTTCCCGGAGAGTGTCCAGAATGTATCGAAGTTTCTGCCGTTTCAATATACCTTCCAGACCCCTCTTGGCATATACATAGGCGAGACCGGTCCGGCAGCAGCCTTAAGCTCAATGGCGGTACAGGCGGTATGGATCGGGATTCTATTCCTTCTTCTTGCCGCTTTCTGGAAGAAAACGAAGACTAAAACGCTCATCCAAGGAGGGTAACCGGATATGTCCGCTTTACGCCATTATTATTCGGTTGCGGCTTGCTTTGCCCGGCTCGCTATCCAGCGCCAATTGGAATATCCATTGTTCTTGTTCAGCTGGCTGCTGATGATTCCGATTCAATATTTTTCCGGCATCTGGATGCTGAAAATCATTGTCGACCGGTTCCAGCCGCTGGACGGGTGGGGTTTTCCGGAGCTGTCCTTTATCTACGGATTGGCATTGCTCAGTCATGGAATAATGGTTGTGCTCTTCATCAATACGTGGCATATGGATCATATGGTCATTAACGGTGCGTTCGACAGGCTGCTCCTTAGGCCTATGAATGTCTTCTTCCAGCTGGTGGCGAGCTACTTTAACTTTATCGGCCTGATCGATCTCATCCCAGGAACGATTATCTTCCTGTACGGCTGCCATCTGGTCGGATTTGAGTGGTCGGCTGCCAATATTGTAAAATTAATACTTGTCATCATAGGCGGCGTTCTCATACGCGCTTCTCTGTTCATCATACTGGGGACGATCGCCTTCTGGACCAAAAGAAACGCCTCGATGGTCGGCTTCGCCCTGGCGATGCTCGAACGTGCAACGATGTATCCGCTCGGCATTTATCCATATTTGATCCAGGTTCTGTTCACCTTCCTGATTCCTATCGGGTTCATCAGCTTCTACCCTTCGGCGGAATTTCTGCACAAGGCAAACGGATTCCAGCTTCCGTCGAATCTGGCGATATGGACGCCGGTGATCGGTATCGTCTGCTTCTTATTGTCCCAGCAGGTATTCAAATTCGGACTCAAAAACTACGAAAGCTCCGGCTCGTGAGGTGAAACGATAATGGCTGTAATTGAAATCAAGGACGTCGTAAAAGAGTATATTATCGCCAAGAAAGAACGAGGGCTGCGGGGCGCAATAAAGGGACTTCTATTTCCGGTGAAGAAGAAAATTCGCGGCGTGGACGGAATCAGCTTCTCCATCGAGCCCGGTGAAATCGTCGGATATATCGGCCCGAACGGCGCGGGCAAGAGCACCACGATCAAGATGCTGACCGGTATACTTCATCCCACATCGGGGTCGATCAGAATATGCGGGATTTCCCCCCAGGAGGACCGGAAAGCGGTCGTGAAACAGCTCGGCGTCGTGTTCGGGCAGCGTACGCAGCTTTACTGGGATTTACGGCTTGGCGAGTCTTTCGAGCTGTTAAGGCGAATCTATCAGATTGATACCGCAATGTACGAGGAGAACATGAGGGTGCTCAGCGAAGTGCTGCGTCTTGACGAATTTATCGATACACCGGTCCGGCAGCTTTCGCTCGGCCAGCGGATGCGCGGCGATCTGGCGGCAGCCATGCTCCACTCGCCTTCGTTGCTATTTCTCGATGAGCCAACCATTGGTCTCGATGCGGAGGCCAAACACGCGATCCGGAACTTCATCAAGGAAATGAATCGCATCCGCGGCGTTACGGTCATCCTGACCACTCATGACCTGGACGATGTCGAGCAGCTGTGCAGCCGGCTGGTGATCGTGAATAACGGCAAGGTCGTGGAGGACGGACCAATGGAATCGCTGATTCATAAGCTGACTCCCAAGCGCGTTCTGTTCATCGAGCTGCAGGAGCCGTGCAGCGATTTGGAGCACCCCTGCGCGGAGATCGTCAAGCAGGAAGGGCTCAAGATCTGGTACCAATTCGAGAAAAGCCGGATTTCGGCGGCCGAACTGATTGCCGATCTGTCCAAGAAGCTGCCGATCCAGGACTTGAGCGTCAAGGAGCCGGATATCGAAGACGCCATCCGCGAAGTGTATAAGTCCAGGTGAAAAGTAAACAACACCCCGCCCTCTTATCGTAAGTGGCAGGGTGTTGTTGCCCGGCTCGAGGTATCCCGGTATGCATGCCGGAATTGCGAAAGCAGGAATTTCCTTCTTACCGAATAAACCGCGCTTCGGTTTGCGTTCTTAAGCAGGAAACCCCCGTTTACAACCCCTAATTTACTCCGAACGGCCGCAGGATCCCTGCTTTAACAAGTAAAATCCCGGTTAACGACCAAATTTTACATTCGTTTGCCTCCCTAAGCAGGAATCTCCTGCTTGCACTCCAAATCCTGTCAGAGGCAGCGGGTTAGCCGCTGGCAATCGCTCCAGCATTGCTCTTCTTCGCGCTTCGAGCTGTTTTTGAATCCCCCGATTAATAGAATTCCGTTCAACCGGGTTCATCCTGGTAGAAAAAATTCGGCTTCAGCTCCGTGCTGTCGTAATGGGTATGAAAGATAGGGGTCGCAGCAGGTGATACAGGTGGTATGAGCCATGTCCAATCACCTGTAATGGAGCGCGAGCTCTGCCGTTCCCTCTCCTCAAACCGCCCAAACTGCTTGCTTGCGGTATGATGATCAACAATCGTCACACCGCTTGCTTTGAAAGAATGCAGGACCGCCACGTTGAGCTCGACAAGCGCCCTGTCCCTCCACAAACTCGACTCACGGCTCATATCGAGCCCGATAGCAGATGCCACCTTGGGCAGCATATTATAACGGAATTCATCGGCCAGGTTGCGCGCCCCAATCTCAGTCCCCATATACCAGCCGTTAAACGGTGCAGCTGTGTAATTCAGACCGCCGATTTCAAGTCGCATATTGGATACGATCGGAACCGCGTACCATTGTAACCCCAAATCGCCAATGGCTGCATACTCGGGATGGACAATCGACACTTTCATCACGATATGCTCAGGAATTTCAAACCATCGCGGTTTATCGTCCCCGAGCTGCACCACAAGCGGCAGAACATCGAAAGACGTTCCAGCTCCCTTCCAGCCGAGCTCCTGGCACAATGACGTCAGCTTTAATGAAACAGGATCGCCTACGACGCCATCCGCTGTTTCGTATCCCGCATAGCGAATCAGCTGATGATTCCATATCCGCGGCACGCATCTTTTATCACGCTCCTCCGGGGAGAAGATCGTGATCACCGGCAATATTTTGCCCCCGTTTGTCGCAAACTCAATATGCTGCAGCAGCTCCTGCGCGAGCGCTTCTTCCGTAGAGATATGTCGCGCGTCGCGAACGATCAAGGAGTCCCAGAAAAGGCGGCCGATACAGCGGTTGCTGTTGCGCCAAGCGAGTTTCGCCCCGTGCGAAAGCTCCTCGAAGGTATGCTCGTATTTGCCTTCATTCCTGATTTGGTTGTTGATTTCCTTAAGCCGTGCGACGGTTTCCTGTTCCGACTTGCCAAGCTCGCCATAACACATGCGGATAAACGACTCCGCTTCATCCATAAGTTGTTTAGTGTCCATGAGGATATTTTCTCGCATATCACGATCCTGCCATTCTTCTGATTTAGGTGGTTAGTTCTGGATCAGCGCATTGCGTACGGCCAGTATATATTTCGCCTGATCGAGCGGATTGACCCCTCTGCGGGTCCGCTCCACGTGAACGTCAGGCGGACAATCCCGATAGCCCGAGAACATGGTCGAGAGCGTGCCGCGCCCTTTCGTGAGCGAACCGAGCCTGGCGGGAAAATCTAGTGTCGTAGCCACCGGCAGCACCCCTTCAATCTCCATTCGCTCGCCCCGCACGACCGGCGTATCGAACTCTCCCCGCATGACGACCAGCTCATTCATCAGCTTGCCGCCGTATTCTTCGGGAACGGAGAGCCGAAACTTGAGCATCGGCTCGAGCAGCTTTGTGCCGATATTCGCCAGCCCATTCATGATGCCCATCGGCGTCGCGATTACGAAATCAAGCGGGTGCGTGTGCCAGACATGGTGCTCTCCTTCTATTAACGTCACCCGCAAGTCCGTTACTTCCCAGCCGAGCAGCCCCTGCTGCAGCGCTTCGGGCACCCGCCGCGCCACTTCGTTCTGATAGCTGCCCAGCAAATTCTCGCCACGCACTACTGAAGTGTACTCAAGTCCGCTGCCCCGTTCGCCCGGCTCGATCCGAAACCGCAGAATCGCCCAGCACGGCTTGGGCATTGTGTATGCGATGAATCCTTCACCCGCCCCGGCAGGCGTCTCTTTATAAATAACCGACGGGGCCCCGAATGTTACCTCCAGCCCGAACCGGCTGCGGAGAATGTGCGTGAGCACCTCCATCTGGATCGGTCCCATCACCTTCAGATGCAGCTCCCGCTCATCCTGCAGCCACTGCAGGTCCAATAGCGGATCTTCATCCGCGAGTTCGCTGAAGGCAGCCACTACTGCGGGGTATTCCGCCTCATTCCGCCAATGCACCTGAACGGTCAGCAGCGGAACGGCAAGCCGCTTCTCGCCCGGCACTCCCTCCGGGGAGCCGATAATGTCGCCGATCCTTGCCCGATTCCAGCCGCAGACAGCCGCAATGTCCCCGGCTCTGAGTATACCGATATCCTCCGTTTTCTGGCCGTGAACCCGGCGGATTTGGGTAACCTTATCCTGATATCCGCGGGTGTAATTGGATACCGTGTCGCGATTCCGAATAACGCCGTCGTAGAGACGTACATAAGCGATTTTGCCCATGGACGGATCCTTCTCCATCTTGAAGACGACACCGGAGACCGGCGATTCCTCCGAGCCGCCGGATGGCGGCAGATAACGTACCAACGCATCCATTAACTCTTTTATGCCGATTCCGCGATTCGAAGCGCCGAACAGAACGGGAAACAGCTCCGAGCGGTAAACGCCCTCCGTGATGGCAGGCACAAGCTCACCGGGTGTCAGTGCTGCTTCTTCCAGATACTTGAGCATCAGTCCCTCGCTCAGCTCAGCGGCCGACTCTCCGAGCAATTCAATGTAAGGCGTAATCGATGACGGCAGCGCTGCCGTTCCTTCGCCCAGCAAGTTGATCGGTCCGGTGAAGGAAGCTTCCGCTCCCTCCGGCGCCTGGACCGGTGCCGCCCGCTTCGACAGCAAGCGTCGGATTTGCTTTAATACAGCATCGGCATCGGCTCCGATACGGTCCATTTTGTTCACATATATCAGAGTTGGAATAGCCAAGTCCCGCAGTGCCTGCCAGATTACTTCGGTTTGAGCCTGGACGCCCTCAACCGCCGAGATGATCAAGACGGCCCCATCCATAACCCGCAGCGAGCGCTCCACCTCGGACAGAAAATCGACGTGCCCGGGGGTATCCACAAGATTGACCGGCGTACCCTTCCAATTAAACCGTGTAACGGCCGCCCTGACCGAGATGCCTCTCTCCCGTTCCACATCAAGCCAATCCGTCTGCGCCGTTCCGGTATCCACACTGCCCAGCGCACGTATGTGCCCGCTTTGGTAAAGCATCTGCTCGGTCGTCGTCGTTTTCCCCGCATCGACATGGGCGAAAATCCCGACATTCCGCAATGCCTGTTCCATATGCCCCTTCATCCTCGCCCGTCCCCTTCGCAATCATACGTCTATTATAACGCAACTCCCGCGATAAGGAAGCTTGCCGGCAAGGCGGTATTGTGTCCTCCATACTAACCCTGAAGGGGTTCTCCGTCGAAATAAACCTGCAACGCGCTATTGATGGAGTAAACCTGGTCAGCCCTCCAGTACCGCTTTCTTCGATAAACGTCTTTCGGAGCCCGGCTTCCCCTGCCAATTAACCAGAAAAATACCAACGCAGATTAACGCTCCGCCGGCACCTACATACCACTGCACCTTCTCACCAAGCAGCAGCCAGCTGGAGAAAACCGCAAACAGAGGCGCAAGAAACAGAAACGCGCTCGTCTTGCCCGGGTCCCCGTTCCGAAGCAAATAGAACCATCCCGAGAACTGCACGATTGAGCACATAATGGCGAGCCACAGCACAACTGCAACCGATTCACCCGTAAATATAAAAGCCGGGTGTTCCGTAACGGCGCTGAGAAAGAGCAGCGCAGCTCCGCCTGCTAGCATTTGATACGCGGCCAGCACAGTCATATCGAATGCGGGACCCCACCGTTTAATGAGAAGGGTGGCAGTCGCGAAACAAACCGTGCCCGCGAAACTGATCAAAGTCCCTGCCTGCATGCCTACATGCAAACCGAAGCTGAGGGCTACTCCGACAAAACCGAGAACTACCCCGGCCCACTGCCGCGGCTTGTAAACTGCCCCCGTAAGCAGTGTGCCCATTATGATTACGAGCAGGGGACTCGCACTGGTGATGATGGCAGACTCACCCGACGTTATCCAGTGCATGCTGAAGTAGGCACAGCCCATTACGCCTGCCGATTGGAACAGCCCGACTACAGCCGCCTGCAGCCACTGCTTCGCACCGCGCGGCCGCGGACGCTTCGCAACGATAACCGCCAGAAGCCCGCCCGCCAGCACGAAGCGGATTCCCATTAGAAAGAAGGGAGGTGCATACGATAGACCAATTTTGCCTATCGGGAATGCAACTCCCATCAGAAACGTCGTCAATAACACGAGACCGATATACTTCCATTTATTCATAATAAAAATCCTCCGTTTCCAACCCGTATGACTTAGTCTACATTGTAAAGGAGGGTTGGTTTCTTGTAAAATGATTATAATAGATGTTTTCCATCATATTAAACGATATCAGGGAACCGAAACTAGGGTAGGAGGTATCAGCTCAAATGGAAAGCGCGGATTTACGGGTATTTCAATCGGTTGCCCGCGAGGGTTCAATTACGAAAGCTGCCGCACGGCTCGGCTACGTGCAGTCCAATGTGACCGCCCGGATACAGCAGCTGGAAGCGGAGCTCGGTTCGGTGCTGTTCCACCGCCATAACCGCGGCATGACACTCAGTTCGAGCGGCAAGACGTTACTTGCCTACGCGGATAAGATCATCGGGCTGCTGGATGAAGCAGGCAAAGCCGTCTCATCCGACACCGAGCCGCGCGGGCCGCTCATGATCGGGTCCTCCCAGACGGCGGCGGCAGTCCGTTTGCCCCAGCTGATGGCGGCTTATTACAAACGGCACCCGAATGTCCTGCTGTCGCTTATAACGGGTTCTACCAATTTTCTTATCGATAAAGTGCTCCATTACGAACTGGACGGCGCTTTCATCGGCCACGAATGCGAGCATCCCGAGCTTGCGCAGATTCCCGCCTTCGTCGAAGAGCTTTGCATCGTTTCCGCCCCGTCTGTAGCAAGTCTCGGGGAGGCCTTGACCAGACCCGTTCTTGTATTCAGCCGCGGCTGCTCCTACCGGGACATTCTTGAGCAGTGGCTGTCGGCCAATGGCTTGAGTCATTCGATAATCATGGAGTTCGGCACTCTCGAAGCGATCCTGGGCGGCGTTGCAGCAGGGCTCGGCATATCGATGCTCCCTCGAACCGTCATAATGAAGCTTGAAGCGGAAGGCGCAGTTCGCACTCACGAGATCCCCGCCCCATTCGCCAGATTCATCAAAACCGTCTTCATCACACGCAAGGATGCGTTTATGAGCAGCGCTCTGCAGGCTTTTATCGGGGAGCTGGCCGGCCGGCTGCCTAATCCGGCAGAATGAATAAACGTCAACTAGCGTTCGGTAATCTTAATAATTTATGCCTGGCCGTCAAACCGATTCCTTCAGCCGTTCGTTACCTCTCTATGTAAACCATAATCAGCTTATGCTTCCGATGTGAGTTTCCTGCGTTCCTGCGCCGGAGCTTAGCATGGGAGCTATAGCAGATAAACTCTTGGGAGGTAGTTTGATGATCAGCAAAAGAATTGGAGCCCTTTTCATTGTAATGACGCTACTCGCAGCGCTTCTCTTGCCTGCTATCGGCGTATCGGCCGAGGGACAGGACGCAACGGTGACAACGGACGCGGATACAGCCGCGAAGCTCGGTTTACTGCTTGGTGACGGAGATGGCGTTACCGCAGCATACTTAGGCAAGAAATCCACCCGTCTGCAAGCTGCCATTATTTCGCTTCGTCTCCAAGGACAATTGGAGAAAGCTATGGCTTACACGGGAAAAACCACTTTCTCCGACGCAAATAAGGTGGGCAAAGCCAATCAACCGGTCCTTGCTTATTTGAAAAATCATCCTGAGCTTGGCTGGTCAGGTACGGGAGGCGGCAAATTCGATCCATCTGCCGAAATCAGCTCGAAACAGCTCTACAAGGTTCTCCTTGAGGTGATGGGTTTCAAATCCGGAACGGACTTCGCATATGCGGATACCGAGACTTTCGCGGGAACCAAAGGCCTGATGCAAATTAAAGGCAGCGCTTCCCTCACGAATAGCCTGATCGCTACAGCGCTAATCGAAGCTTTAAGCGCCGATACGGCTCATGGCCATACACTGTTCGCCATGCTTCAATCGGAGGGCGTCATTGCCGCGTCGGCATCGCTTCCTGCGGGCGAGCGGATCGGGCTTGGCAAAGATGCAAAGCTTGGCACTTACTTTACCGATAAGAACGGACGCACATTGTACTTCTTTACGAAGGACGCTGCAGACCTTAACGCATGCCAAGGGGACTGCCTGAAGGCTTGGCCGATTTTCTACTCCGACCAGCTTCAGATTCCATCTTCCTTAAGCGCCGCCGATTTCTCTGTGATGACCCGCGCAGACGGTACGAAGCAGACGACGTATAAAGGCTGGCCGCTCTATTATTTTGTTAAAGACAAGGCAGCCGGCGATGTGCTTGGCGAAGGCGTCGGCGGTGTCTGGTTCGTGGCTAAATCCGACTACGCCGTTATGCTCGGCACTTCCCCTACGCTAGGAAACTATCTGACCGACGACCATGGCCGCACGCTCTATTATTTCGATAAAGATACGCCGCAAACGAGCGCATGCGAAGGAAACTGCCTGGTTAATTGGCCGGCTTACACCGCTTCCGGAACAAGTAGCCCAACGGGCGTGGCAGGATCGGACTTGGGCGTAATTACCCGCACTGACGGCAGCAAGCAATCGACTTACAAAGGATATCCGCTCTATTATTTCATCCAGGATAAAGCACACGGCGATGTGAAGGGGCAGGATGTCAACCATGTATGGTTTGTCGTAGATCCGGCCAAATTCACCGGAACGACCGCCCCTCAGGCCAAGACCTATCATGTAGACATCAAGGATTATTCGTTCGGCACAGGTCCGCTGACCGTGGAAGCAGGCTCGCATATTGTTTTCACGAATTACGACGACATGCAGCACAACGCTGTCGCGGTTGACGGAAGCTTCGCCGTCCCCTTGCTTGCCAAAGGGGAATCGTACACCATAACGTTGAATAAAGCCGGAACCTATGATTATTACTGCGAACCGCACAAAAAATTTATGACCGGCCAGATTATCGTGAAGTGAGCAGGCAGTGATGACCATGAAATCGTTTAAACCGGCTGCCGTCGTTTCCATCCTGCTAAGTCTGCTGCTTCTCACGGCGTGCGGCTCAGGGAACACCAGTATTTCAAATCAGCATAACAATCACACGGCTTCCTCCAGCGGGGCGGCTTCGCAGAAGACTGACGGGAACACAGGTGATTCCGCGAATGCTGTAACGTCAACACCCGCACAGCCGTCTGCAGAGCATCAGTCAACAGCCGGAGATGATGCTGACAAGACCGCCGCACCATCCGGTCAATCAACCGCTTCCACAGGGCAGCAGGATGGAGAAAACAACGTCAGCGGGACCGGTAGCGCCGTTAGCGGTGAGAAGGCCGACTCTTCAGCCGGACAGACCGGCGCCGCCAAGACGGATGTTCATTCTTCCAATCAAACGGATACTGCAAAGAGCGGCAGTTCGTCTGCCAATAATTCGGATACTGCGAAGAGCGGCAGTACTTCTGCCGATAAGGCAGTCTCAGGCGCAGCCAAGTCGGATAGCCCATCTTCCGGTACTTCAGACGCTGCGAAGAAGGATGACGTAAAGCCGGCGGCTCAGACGTCCGAACCCGCCAAGGCGCCGGCTAAACCTGCCGCAGGACAAAATACCGCGTCCGGCACCGGAACTAAAGCAGCCGAACCGCAGGGAAAGGTCTATGTCGTGGAAATCTCCGATTTCGCCTTCTCGCCAAACAAGCTGGAGATCAAAGCAGGAGACAGCGTGAAATTTGTTAATAAAGACGCGGTTAAGCATAGCGCCACGGCCGATGACGAATCATTCGACACCGGCCAGCTGGCTCAGGACGAATCCAAGCTGGTGAAATTCGCCGATGCCGGGGAGTTTTCTTACTACTGCTCGCCCCACCCGGGGATGAAAGCCGTTATCGTGGTCACAGCTAATTAACTTGCACTCAATTTCTTGAGGGCGGCCGTTCACGGCTGTCCTCGTTTTTGATAAGATGGACGTAACTTATCTGTCCTGGAGGACAACCTTAATGCAGAATCTTTCCGATTATGAACTGATGCTGCTCATCAGAAGCAAACGGCAGGCGGCACTTTCCATTCTATATGACCGCTATGCGTCATTAATCTATTCGTTTGCCTGGAAGGCGCTTAAGGATGAGCCGGCAGCCAGGGATATTGTCCAATCAGTCTTCATGCGGCTCTGGACAACCGAATCGGAGTACGATCCGGGAAAAGGCCGGTTTACAAGCTGGCTGCTTACTATAACGCGCAACATTACAACGGACTGGCTGCGCAAACAACGGCGCGATAAAGCCGGGCTCGTCCCATACGTTCCGGAAGAACTCGAACGCATCCCCGATGCGAATACGGCGTCACCGGAGGAGCGTGCGGAACGGGAATCGGTAAAGGAACAAATCCGCAGTGCGTATTGTCATTTATCCAAACAGCAAATCATGCTGCTTGAGCATTTTTATTGGCAGGGCTACAGCTTGAGCGAGCTGGCCGCTATTTATAATCAGCCGCTTGGGACAGTGAAAAACCGGCTGCACCAGGCATTGAAAATATTGCGCAGACATCTGCTGGCAGAAGAGAGGGAATATGATGCGAGATGAAGATCGGCGGCCGGAATGCGATTTATGTTTGGACTATATATCCGGCGTCCTTACGGACGATGAGCATCTCGAATTCGAGCGTCATCTTCCCGGCTGCGAAGCCTGCAGGATGGAAATCGAGGAACTGCGCATCGTATGGGAGGCGCTTCCCACGGACATGGATTACATTGAACCGCCTGCTGACTTAAAGCAGCAGGTTATGAACGCCGTAATGACGGCAGAGATTGAAGCCGGAAACAGGATAACGGTAAGACGACGCCCGTACGGGAGACAACGGTACTTAGCCATAATTGGGGCAGCGCTTGCTTTGGTCTTCATCATTGGCACAGTCTGGAACGTGCGTCTCTATCAGGAGCGGACGGCTTCTCCTATTCCCATAGAGCAGGCATTATCCGTATCCGCCTCCCAAATCAAGGAGTTGACCCGATTAAATCCGCCATCCCCGAACACGTCCCGGGCATACGGCGTCGCATGTATAGTCGATAATGGGCAAAGCAGACAATTTGTCGTGTATGTCTTCCGGACACCGCCTACAAGCGGAGAACAGGCATACCAGGTCTGGCTCATCAAGAACGGCCAGCGCAGCAGCGCCGGCACATTCCGCGTAAATGACGACGGTGTCGGCTTACTGGCGATGCCGATTGCATCCGATTCCCTCGCTTACGACTCAATCGGCATTACGCTGGAACCGAGCGACCGGGGCGATCACCCGCGCGGCGCTAAGGTCTTAGGTTCGGCGTAGCTGGGGGTTACATTGCAAAAACCAAAAAAGTGATGAGTCCTGTAACAAAAGGATTCATCACTTTTTTCACATCGGTTATGTTTATTCATTACTCTTTGAAGTGGGAGATGTCCCCGTTCAAATGTATGACAGGCTGGTGATCCCGAAGCTCGACCATGCACAAGCAAGCAGGATGCAGAAACGGCGGGTTCCATATATGCTCCAATTCCCGTCCTTCAAAATGCGCCATAATCAGTTTTAAAGGTATGGTATGAGTCACGATCAGTATCGTTTGCCCCGGGTGTGCGGCAATAATCGACCGTACTTCGGGTACCGCTCTATTCCGCACATCGTAGAAAGACTCGCCGGATACGGGACGGTACAGATGAGGAGTATGCCAATATGCGTGATGCTCTTCCGGATATTGTTGATTCAGGTGCTCCTGCAGCTGGCCTTCCCAGCTTCCATTATATTTCTCCCTCAAATTATCACTCACAATGATTGGGACTGCCGTATTCATACTATATTCCCGGACTATCTCGGCCGTCCTGACCGTTCTGCCGCTCGAGCTGGCATATATAATATCAAACGTTACTTCCCTCAGAGCCTCCCCGGCCCACACCGCTTGTTTCGTTCCATACTCCGTTAAAGGTGAGTCGAGGTGTCCTTGAATTCTGCTCTGCGCATTCCATTCCGTTTGCCCATGCCGAACGAGATACAGTTTCGTGCTTGTCATATTGCCAGTCCACCTTTGTCTTATGATCCTGAGCTTCAAGCCTCCCATTCAGGGGGCAGCAGCCGCCTGTAGTGCGGCTGCAAATAACGGTCGTCGATGAGCAGCAAGCTGCCCCGATCCTGCTCCGAGCGGATCAGTCTCCCACCGGCTTGAAGCACCTTGTTCATGCCGGGGTACACATATGCATAGTCGAACCCATTCTTACCTGCTGCATCAAAATAATCCTTCATAATATTGCGTTCCAGGCACACCTGCGGCAGCCCGACGCCGACAATGATAACACCGGTCAGACGATCGCCCACCAAATCGATGCCCTCGGAGAAAATGCCGCCCATTACTGCGAAAGCGATGAGCGTTTGCTTGGCCCCCGCATCGAAAGCGGCAAGAAATCCTTCCCGGTCTTCCTCGGACATACCCGACGCCTGGATCATGGTGTTCATTTCGCCATCCAACACGTTGAACCGTTCATAAGCGTTATTCATATACTCGTATGAAGGAAAGAATGCGAGATAGTTCCCCGGCCGGTTCTTCACCTGCTGATGAATCAGCTGTACAATCGGCCCTTTCGTTTCCTCACGGTGCCGGTAACGGGTTGACAGCGGCTCAATATGCACATCCAGCTGCTCGCTGGAGAACGGCGACGGAATAGCCGCGGAGAAATCCGCTTCAAGATCCCCGCCAAGCATATCCATGTAAAAGTTAAGCGGTGACAGTGTGGCCGAGAAGAAAATGTGGGACCGGTAGCCTTTACCCATTTGCTTAAGTAAGTTGGACGGGTCCAGACAGAAGAGCTTGATCGAAACATTGTTTCTGATGGATTCGGCATATGTGACATAACGCTCGTCATACAGCTTGGCAATGCGAATGAAGCCCGCGGCCGCAAAATGGACGTCGAGAAGCAGTCCCGCATCAGCCCCTCCGGCACCGGCGGACGCCAGTATGCGCTCCGACACGGCAGTAAAAGCCTCCAGCAATTCTATTAGCGGCTTCGGCAGATCCTTGGTCACCTCTGTTTTGTTTTCTCCAATTTGCTTGCGAAGCGCGATGAAATAATCGTTGATCTTTTTGGCTGCGGAATGCAGCTCCCCGTTTCTGCCTTTATACTCCCGTTGAATAGTCAGAAAATCCGACTTGTTCAATTCGCTCGAATACATCTCCCGTGCCCTGTCCACTAAATTATGCGCCTCGTCGATAAGCAAGACGGTGTGACGTTTCTGCTCCTCGAATAGACGCTTCAGGCTGACGCGAAGGTCGAACACATAATTGTAGTCGCAAATCATCGCATCCGCCGCATAAGCCGCATCCAGCGCAAATTCGAAAGGACATACTTCATGCTTTCGCGCATATTGTTCAATAACAGCCCGGGTCATCAGTGATTCACTCGACAGCATATCGAGCAGCGCTTCATTGATTCGGTCGTAATAGCCGTCCGCATACGGACAATGCTCCTTGGAGCATCTCATCTCCTCCAGGAAACAAACCTTCTCCTTCGCCGTAATCGTTACCACATGAATGTGAAGTCCCCGCGACCTCAGCAGCGCATAGGCTTCTTCAGCGGCCGTTCTTGTGATAGTCTTGGCAGTCAGGTAAAGAATCCGCCCAAGCAAACCTTCCCCGATCGCCTTGACGGAGGGGAAAATGGTCGATATCGTTTTCCCGATGCCCGTCGGCGCTTTGGCGAACAGCTTCTTGCCGTCCGCAATCGATTTATATACCGCACCCGCGAGCTTCCGCTGTCCTTCGCGATACTTCTCAAAGGGAAATTCAAGCTCTCTTATGCTTGCATCCCTCGCCTGCTCATGCCGGTGTTTAAGCTGCGCGTATGGAAAATACGCTTTGACCATATCGTGAATAAACTGCTTTAGCTCTTCAAAAGAAGCCTCCAGGACAAAACGTTTTCGTTCCTCGGATTGCACTTGGACGTAGGTCAGCTGAACCTGAATTCGTTCAAGCCCTTCTTCCTTTGCGACCATGTAGGCGTAACATTTCGCTTGAGCCCAATGCACAGGATAGGTCTGAGGCGTAATGGCGGATAACTCGCCCGCCGTCGATTTGATCTCATCTATCGTCACATGGTGATTTTCACGCAGAAGGCCGTCGCATCTCCCGTCAATGACAAAGAGAAGATCGTTGTACAGGATCTCCTCCGACACGTATACTTCCTTACGGTCCAGCTCGGCATAGTCCTTCTGAACTTTCTGGTGCGCCTTCGTGCCTTCCGTTAACGTGTTAATCGTCCGAAAGCCCGAATCGATGCTGCCGCTTCTATATACATATTCAACCAGTGCCCGCACTGAAATCTTGACGATATCCGGCATAAGATCTCCTATTCAGCCAATTGTAAGAACATCTGTTCTTCATTGTATCATCAATATGAGATCTGTGCCAAACCTGTAAAACAGAAAAAAAGCCATCCCGACAATTAGTCTGGGATGGCCTTTATATTTGAACGCCTTTTTTGAGCAATTTGAGGTCGCCGTTCGAATTATTGAGCGCCGGCAGCATTTTCATGCTTTTCACCATAGGTGTCTGGCAGATATGGCAGGTCGGTACATGCTCGAATGCGAAATTATCACGCATCCAGCTTTTGCAGCCTTCTTTCTCGCATGACCAAATCATTGTGTTTTCCTCGGGAATATCCTCTAACGGTTTTTTTCTGTTATACAAGACTGATCCCTCCTTTGAGTCTAAGAAGAAGTTTTACATATCAGAAAAAGATCCAGAGTTGCTTTGCTGATAGTTAAAAAAACTGCCCTCAACACATGTTAAGGGCAGTTTTGTCAGACAGCTTGAAAATACTACAGTTTTACAACGTTTTCTGCTTGTGGTCCGCGGTTGCCTTGAACAACGTTGAACTCAACGCGTTGACCTTCGTCAAGCGATTTGAAGCCGTCGCCAACGATTGCGCTGAAATGTACGAATACGTCGTTTCCGCCTTCAACTTCGATAAAGCCGAAGCCTTTCTCAGCGTTAAACCATTTAACTGTTCCTGTTTGCATGGGTATTACCTCCACTTTTAAATTAACATGTACCTTTTTATTCAAGAAACCAAATAAAAAATTCACACATTGAGAAAGGTTCCATCTTTCGCAAATGATAACCCTTTTCAACACATGAATTCAGGTTCTTTTTATGGATAACATCATCTTATCATAACTTAATCTGAAAAGCAAATGTATCCAAGTATTATTTTGTCGCTTGCTTGGAGAGAATCAATCACTCCAATAAGTATATCCTTCATGCTCTTCCATTATGCCACATCTCCACATAAAAATCCACCGGGGAATTCCTCTGCCGAGTGCTTCCCCGGGCAATGTCGCAAAATATGCTATCCGCGTGCCGAGAGCACCATGTCCGTGCGCTGCTTGATTTGCTCCAGCAGCTCGGCTTCCGTAATGCCTTCCGCGTTGATCACCGGCAGATCGGCTTGCAAGTCGGCCATGCCCATAACATCCTTGTCCTGCCCTGTAATAACATAACAAAGGACATCCGGCACATACGTCTGCTGGGTAGTGTCAAGATCGACCACATCGTACCCGTTTTGCTGAAGCGAGTCTTTCCAGTGGCTGAGCGAGTTTTCAACGGCAATCTTTCTCATGGTTTACCTCCCTGTATAATGTCTGCCAACACCTCCTATATTGTGCAGCTTCCAGCTTGATTTATACATGCAGCTGCTCCTGCTCTTTATCATCTTCCAGCAGCTCGACCAATACCTTCAACTGTTTAAACGTATCCATATAGGCATACCGTCCGCCTGTGTACTCGCCCTTCTGCAGCAGCTGCATTTGATTGCCTTCGAGAAGAGCAATCTTCTCCTTCATTCCCTTAATCACAAAAGCGATGTGGTGGGGTCCTTCACCGTGCTCATCCAGATACTCCCGCCAAGTGCTCGGATTATGATCGGGCTCAATTAATTCAAGCTGCAGGGCGCCCATGTCGAAGAAGGCAAGCTTGGCGCGCGCTTCGGTCGCCTGACCGCGGAATTCCGTGCGGGCGGCGTCTACCGTATCCGTCAGGAACCACTCCGGCTTCGCGATGCCGAAAAAATCAGCGTAAGCCTGGCTTGTGGCGTCGATATCATTCACCAGAATACCGATCTGAGTAATCACATTCGTTCCGAGAATTCCTTTAGGCATGTTTGGCACATCTCCTCTTTAAGTTTTGGATACGCGGACTCCGTCCGATTGACTCGCCTGGTTGATTTGTCGCATCAATAACTTGAGCTGCTCGTTCATTTCAATGAGCTGCTCCAGGGGCAGGCTGCTGGAAGCAAACAGCGATTGCGGAATACAGACCGCTTTCTCCTCAAGAGCGCGGCCTGCTTCGGTTATACGAACGACCACCACCCGTTCATCCTCGGATGAACGCTTTCTCTCGATAAGATCGGCTGCTTCCATCCGCTTGAGCATCGGCGTCAGCGTTCCCGAGTCAAGGTCAAGCACCTCGCTCAACTCCTTGACCGTACTGTGCTCCCGTTCCCACAGCACAAGCAGCACCAGATACTGCGGATACGTAAGACCAAGCTCATCCAGCAGCGGCCGGTACATCCGCGAGATTGCCCTTGAGGCTGCATATAAAGAAAAACACAGTTGATTATCAAGCTTAAGGTATTCAGTCCGGCTCATTGTATCAGCCTCTTTTCGCCAAATTAATTTGTGTGCAATTAAATTTCGTGGTAATGTCAGCATAGCCCGCCGAACAGGGCACTGTCAAGCGTCCGGCTGCGGTTAGACGGCAACGGGTATTTAACAATTTCCCTTGATATAATTAAGCAAATACTTATAACGATAAAGGATGAAGCGAAATGGCATTCGGGATCATCAGAGAAGAATTGGCAGAGTGGAAAGAGGCGGTGACAAAAGGCGAAATAGCCTTCCTGACCCATTTCTGGTTTGACCCGCGGTTTCCGGACGTCAAAACGGTAACGAAAGTTGGCTGCTCCAACCTTGAGCTTCTGTCTCAGTGGTGTGCCGGACACGGACTAGACCCCACATATATCCATAACCGACAGCCGTTCCCCCATTTCGACTTAATAGGGACAAAACAGAAGGAAATTTTACAGAAGGAAAAGCTATGGAAGCACTTGAAGCGCTTCGGAATGCTTTAAGCCAGCAGCAAAAATCCATCCAAATTCTCAAAACATACAGCTTGCGGCGCCCTGATCCTATCGGAAATTACTAGAGCAGAAATATGAATTTTTTCGATTTTATTCGACAAATAAAAACATGCTATAATAGATAATGTTACCAAATCCGCAACTATTGAACTAGAGGAGACGGAGGATCTTGCATGAAAAAACAGTGGGTTGCTCTAGCGGCTGTTTTATTGCTTTTGGCAGGCTGCAGTACAAATACGATGTCAGAGGTGGAAGAGCCCCCGCCGTCCAAGACGATGGCCAAACCGACACTTAGTTTGCAGGTCACAACGGCCGGGAGAAGCGCTACGTTGACCATTACTACTAATTTGAGGATGTCGGAAGACGACTTTGATATGGAGCGAGTGGCCGGTGAAGGCCATATTCATCTATATCTGGACAATGGGGAGAAGCTTATGATTGCCGATAAACAATATACTTTCAAGAATTTGACGCCGGGCAAGCATACTGTTAATGTATCGCTTCATAACAATGACCACACACCTTACGATATCGCTAAGCAAATCGATTTCGTGATCAAATGACAGGAGTCCAGGTATGATTCGAACCATTAGCCTGCAGTTCAAACTTGTCGTTCTGGTCTCGCTCGTCATCTTGGCGATGACAGTCATCATCGTTTCATTTCATGCCCAAAGTCTGCAGCAAACGGTACGCCAAGCTCTCTTCAGTCAGATGACCGGCATCACGACCGCACTAAACGCCAGATATGAGGAATCAAGATCCGTTAAAGATATACAACAAATGTTCGATTACATACAGCTTCGGAATGCTAACGTGCTCGAGTTGACCCTGCACGGGAGCGACAGGTATATTCTCGCCTCAACGGATAGAAGCCTCATAGGACGCGTCTCTCCGAAATATGTTGGAGAAACGTTGATAGACAGCAAGACTCTTGTGGACCAACAGCTGCTTAATGGCGATGAACCAAAGGTCCGGCTGCTTGCGCCCCTGCTTGAGGATGGCACTACGGTCGGCGCCATCGAGCTTTTGTTAAACATAAGCGTCGAGGAAGCACTAATCAAAAATAATGTCATGAGCTCGATAGTGGTAGGACTCATATGCGATATCGGGTTTGTAATCCTATTGTGGTTCAGCCTTCGAAAGCTGCTGGTGAGACCCCTGCTAACCCTGCGCCAGGCGGCGATAGCAATAAAGCTCGGGAAACGAACCACGAGGCTGCAAATGAACGCTTCGCTCGAAATAACAGAGGTAGCCGATGCTTTCAACGACATGGTGGAAAATTTGGATGCGCGATACGGCGAATTGAGGCAAGCGCTGCATACGCTTCAGAGTACACAAGAACAGCTGGTTCAATCAGAGAAAATGTCCGCGCTGGGCAGGCTGGTTGCCGGCGTCGCACATGAAATAAACACGCCGCTCGGCGTTGGCGTTACGGCAATTTCGTATCTGGATCAGCGGACAAAGGATTTCACCGGGCTGTATGAGCAGAACCGCATGAAAAAGTCGGATCTGGAAAGCTATATTAAGATGGCTCAGGAAACAACCGGTATAATCCAAACGAATTTGCTTCGCGCTTCCGAGCTTATCAAAAGCTTCAAGCAGGTATCAGTGGATCAATCGCATGAAGAAAAACGCACGTTTCGGCTATTGGAATATATAGAGGATATCCTGCGCAGCTTGCAGCCGACGATCAGAAAAACAAGACAGCGGATAGCCGTGCTAGGCGATTACAATATGGAAGTGACTTCAAATCCGGGCGTTGTATCCCAAATCGTTACGAATCTCGTAATGAACTCGCTCACACACGCATATGAGCCGGAGGATGAGGGTTATATGCTGTTACGCATTCAAAGCGAGAGAGGCCATCTCATCATCCAATACGCCGACGACGGTAAAGGAATGCCTAAACACGTGGCCGATAAAATTTTCGACCCGTTCTTCACGACCAACCGCAGTAAGGGCGGCACCGGACTTGGCATGAATATCGTGTACAATCTTATCACCCAGAAGCTTGGCGGGACAATTCACTGCTATAGTGAACCGGGCCGAGGTACAACGTTCATAATCGATATCCCTACAGGACAGGAGAAGACGCATGAGCTACAACAATTCGCTTGAAGAAGAAGTGTTTTTTTTCGCCGAAGAAAATGAGAGCGTTCCGCTGCGTACGGCGGACATGTGGAAGGTCGTAATAATCGATGACGACAAAGAAATTCATCAAGTGACCAAATTGGTCATGAGCGACTTCGAGTTTGAAGGGAAAGGGATCGAATTCATCAGCGCTTATTCGGCACGCGAAGCTCGTGAAATCCTCTCCCTCCATGCGGATACTGCGTTCATCCTGCTTGATGTCGTTATGGAGGAGGACGATTCGGGCCTGCAGCTGGTCAAATACATTAGAAACGATTTAAAAAACAGCAGCGTCCGCATTATGCTTCGTACCGGTCAGCCCGGACAGGCGCCGGAGAAAACCGTCATTCTCGAGTATGATATTAACGATTATAAGGAAAAGACGGAGCTAACCAGCCAGAAGCTGTTCACCATGTTCGTCTCGGCGCTTCGCGCATACCGGGATATCACGGTCATTGAGAAAAATAAGATTGGACTTGAAGAAATCATCAAATCTTCGGCAAGCCTGTTCGAATTGCAATCGCTGGGGAAATTCTCGTCCGGTGTGCTGCTGCAGCTGACGAGCATTCTAAATCTGCACAAGAACGCACTTCATGTCGGCAGCATCAGCAGCTTTGCGGCAACGAAAGGCGAGCAGGATTTCATCATCATGGCTGCGACCGGTGAATATTCGGGACTTGTCGGCGAGCGCGCCCACGGAACGATTCCGGTCGCCGCCATGCAGGAGATGCAGCAGGCCTTCGAACGCAAACGCAGCGAATTTTACGATTCGCATTTCATCATTTATTTCGAGAGCAAGTCAGGCTCCGAAAATGTCATCTATTTTCGCGGCGGCGCCCCGCTCAGCGAGTGGGACCGATATTTGATCGAAATTTACTGTGCGAACGTCTCCGTTGCTTTCGAAAATCTTTATCTGAATGAAGAAGTGGTCAATACACAGAAGGAAATCATCTTTACTATGGGGGAAATTGCTGAAACTCGTTCACGGGAGACAGGCAACCATGTGAAAAGGGTCGCTGAATATTCGAAGCTGCTGGCGCTGAGGCTCGGGCTGCCTGAGAAAGAAGCCGAGCTGCTGCGGCTTGCTTCGCCGATGCATGACGTCGGCAAAGTCGGCATACCGGATTCGGTGCTGAACAAGCCGGGCAAGCTGACGCCCGAAGAGTTTGAGCTGATAAAGACACATACGACGATGGGCTTCAGTATGCTAAATCATTCGAAGAAAGAGATTATTCTTACCGCAGCGATCATTGCTCTTGAGCATCACGAGAGGTATGACGGGACCGGTTATCCGAATAAGCTCAAGGGAGAAGAGATACATATTTTCTCCCGCATTACGGCCGTAGCCGATGTATTCGATGCGCTCTGCAGTGACCGCGTTTACAAGAAGGCTTGGCCGATCGAAGAAGTAGTCGCATTACTTCGTTCGGAAAGCGGCAAACACTTTGATCCGAACGTCGTTGATATTTTCCTGGAGCATCTTGATGAAGTGTTGGAAATAAAGGCCGATTATGCGGACCGCATTATCTCGTAACTTTAAGTATTACCGTTTGTTGGGGGCGCCCGCCTTTTCCGCCTTGCGCCGGCGCTCCTTACAAGCGTGACCAGAAATGGTCCGATCCTAGGCGAATCACTCGATAAGCTAACGTCACTTCACAACAAGCAGCGCTTGAATGAAAGCTTTCATACCCATATATGTTGTCGTTGTTGTCCAGCGGTTCAGCTTGTCATCCTCACCTTGGATGTACCAGCCCAGCTTCTCATGCAATTCCCTGGAATAGAGCGACGGGTCGCGTTGTGCTTCCTTAATCAGTTGTTTGATAAGATTAGACCAATCGCGGCCTTCCTCGCCATAGGAACGTTCAGGATACGTCTTGGCAAGAGCAAGGGCCGATTCATATATGCCTTCGGTATACAGATTGAGTGCCAGCATGTTCCCCACGAACCGGTGGCTGCGGTCTCTGCGCAGTGCAAGCGTGAATTCCCTTTCAGCTTCCTTGAGTTTCCCTTGCTTCATTAACGCCGTCGCGTAAATCGACTGAACATAAGCGGAAGGCGGGTCCGTAAGGGTTCTGATGTACTGCTTATAATACGCGTTGAATGCAATCCAATCTTCATTGGTGTAATAGTAATCCACAAGCATATAGATATAATTCTCAGCGGGGTTAAGTTCTATCATCCGCTTAATATAAGGCAGCGCCTCCTTCTCCGCCTCCTTCTTCCCGAGAATCGAAGCCTGCGATTGCAGTAACCGGATCACCATGCGAAGACTATGGATATCGCGGGGATCCTTTTCCAACGCATTCTTATAGGCTGAAAATGCTTGTGCCGGACGGCGTTCCAGCAGTGTTCGGTCACCAATGGTCAATTTCCGTTCCTTCAAATAGAAAAAAGGCAGGTTGCCCATACTCTCTTTATTCAACCGGTAGCCGCTGCTTCTGGACAACAGACGACCGTTCCGGTCATAAGCTTCAATGTCCCACGAGAAACGTGCCTCCGTGTTCGCATAGCCGAGCAGCGTCGCCGGTTCAACCGTTGACCAATCGCCGCTCTTGGCAAAGGCCAATCCCGTTTGCATATCATACATCGTTTCAATGGGAATTTGGATATAATGATTCCTAATATTTGTACGAAGGATGGTGCCTACCGATCCATCCTTTATCGGTATTTGACCGTTGAGTTGGTAGTAAGCTGCACCTTCGACAGGCTCCCACTGAAAATCAACCTGCTCCCCGGTTATCGTGCGCTGATTGACCGGAGAGATCAATTGAAGCAGCGGATGGAGCACGACTTCCTCCGATAACCGCTCGTTGCCTTTCACATCTATCCATTCATCGTTCTGTACCGGCCATGTCCAGCCGTCAATTTGTTCAAACGAGAGTCCGAGATACAGCTGGTAGCTATCCGGCAATACCCCTTTGAATGAGAAATTACCGTGCGTATCCGTCATCGTTTGGTAAGGCTCGCCCTCTACAACACTATGGTTAACGTCAGTCCGATTTCGCAAAAATACACCAACATATGGCATCGGGGTTCCGTCGCTTTGTTTGACCGAACCATTTACGGTGGAGGCGACTTTTCCGCCTTGTTTTATTGCGCGCTCAAGTTTTTCTTTCAATATGTCCATCTGCCCCTCTGTAACCGATACACTTTTTTCTTCCGGAAATTGCTCTGTTTTCTTGCCTAATTCCCTTCTATGCTCATCGAGCGCATTATTAATCTGATCGAGCGCTTCCTTCAAACTGCCCCGGCTAATGAGGAGTTGCGCGCGAAGCCTTGCAAGCTCGCTGTCCATATAGGACCGTGACGGGCCCAACTGAACGGCCATTTGATCTATAACCTGTTCGACTGTGTCATCATCTCCGTTGTTCACAGCGAGTCTGGCCCTATCCAGCATTAAGCCCAGCCGCTGAGAGTCGTTTAGTTTGCCTGTCAGCCGCTTCTCCCCAAGCTCCAAAGCCTGCATCGCCTGGTCCTGCTTGCCTTCCATATTGTAATAATAAGCAAGCTGTCTGGCTGTACGTGCCAAGTAACCATCTACCGGGCCGCCCTTTAAATAAGCCTCAAGATACGGCTGCTTCTCAGGCCAACTAAAGTGCGTTACCGATCCCTCATCCCCGTTCACTTGTGACGATCCGGGACCGACATAGACATCATAGTGTGCCGCCAACGAATTCGGACCTTGCTCGATAATTTTGGTACGAATGAGCTCCCACTTTTTCTTAGCGGTAAGGGATCCGTTAATGAGCTCAATTACAGCTTGTTTACCATTGACGCTGCCTTGATCAAACCGTTTCACGGCAACGAACGCTTTCACATTGGGAAGTATTACATACCCGATCAGCGGCAGCAGAATGAAGGCCAATGCGATCAGCAGGATCAAATGCTTCACTTTTATTTTAATTTTCATGAGCTGCCACCGCCTTCTCGAAGTCTTCCTTCCAGTAAGTGCTGCCTCCGGCCACAATTAAATGGCGTTGCTCCCGATCAACGGAATGTCGCCCAGCAGGGGAACCGAAATTAAGTGAACCATAGATCACTACTGTGGCGAATAGGAGCAGGAATGCCGCGCAAACCGGCAGAAGAGGGACCTCGATCTCTTTGTTCCATATCGACTTGAGCCGCGCCTGCCATGTTGCCGGATGCGTTCGTTCAAGCACTTCCATCTCTCGTGTAAAATGAAGCTCTCCCAATTCCTCATCCAAGCGCCGCTTAAAAGAGTCCTGCTCGCGATCCATCTTCATATCCCTCTCCCCCCTCAATGATCCGTTTCAACTGCAAGCGGCCTCTGGCCAGCCTTGCCTTGACCGTATTTTCATTACATTGCAAATACCCGGCAATCTCTTTAACACTCATTTCGTTGTAATAGAAGAGAGTGATCACTTCGCGGTATTTATAATCAAGACTATGAACAGCGTCGCCCAGCCGCTCATTCCGCCATTCGGTCAATATGATCTCCTCAGGGCCGGGTTCGCGTCCCACCTCCACCTGTTCCATCCGCGCAAAAGGAAATAGATGCTTCCAGCTCCACGTCCGTTGCTTCATTCGGCACCGGTTGATCGCAATCTGAATCAGCCAGCCTTTAAGTTTGACCGGATCCTGCAGTTGCCCGATTTTATTGAACGCCTGGATGAAGGTGTCTTGAACCGCTTCTTCTGCCGCCTGCCGATCCTTTAGCAGCAGGAAAGCCATGCGCATTAAATAATCGCCGTATTGATGCATAAGCGCCCGAAGCGCGGTTTCATCTTTCTCTATTAGTTTCTGTATGACATCCAGGGCGCGCTCCCCCTCTCATGCACTTATGATGCAGCTCCGACCCTTTAGGTTGCAAATTCATGAAATTATTTTGTTACATTAGATTAAAACCAACCCAACATAACGTCGAGAAAAAAAGGAATAAGTGTTAGTTATCTTTCTCAAGTTAATTACCGGTTGAAATCCTTAAATTTGAGGACGTCAGAGCAGTATACAATGTTGCGGAAATATACCCGCTCGCCATCAATGCATGAAACGATCTCATTCGAATCGAGTATATTTAGTGTTACTTTGTGCTGCTCGCTCGCGATGACAATCGGCCTCATGGTAGGGATGTACTCCACTGTCTACATCGCCAGCCAGGTCTGGCTGCTGCTGAAACGTAACACCCTAAAACAGGCTGCATCTCCTGATGTGAATTTTTCGGACGAGCAAACATTGAGTACGCCGACAATAATGTAGGAGCGCAAAACACTACTCAGTGCTTGCGCCCTTCTGAGTCGACTAAGCACGCTGCATTAGATATTCCGCCCAAAGACGATTACAATGGAGACGAGTACCATTATTTAGCTAAGGGAAGGATGATTCGGATGGCGGACTTGAATCAGAAGCTGAAGCAATATGCGGAGCTGATTGTTAAGGTGGGCGTCAACGTCCAGCAGGGACAGGAGGTATTCGTCAACTGTGCGATCGATATGGCGCCTTTGGCGCGGCTTGTGGCAGAACAGGCCTACATAGCCGGTGCAAGCAGCGTCCACGTTGATTGGACGGATGAAGCGCTCTCCCGGCTCAAATACGAGAAAGCCGCTGACGAGGTGTTTACTTCGTTCCCGGAATGGGAAACGGCCAAGCGCAATTCTTTCGTAGAGCGCGGAGCGGCTTTTGTGGCCATCATTTCCCCTAATCCGGATTTGCTCAAAGGCATCGATCCGAAGCGAATCGGCAACTATCAGAAGGCCGCAGGTCAAGGCTTGGCCGAATACCGGCGGGCGGTCCAATCGGATAAAGTGAGCTGGACGGTTGTCGCGGCTTCGTCCAAAGAATGGGCGATGAGGGTGTTTCCGGGTGTAAGTGCCGAGGAAGCGGTCGATAAGCTGTGGGATGCGATATTCGCTTCGGTCAGACTGACGGCCGGCAATCCCGTTGCAGCCTGGGAAGAGCATAACGGCAGCCTGCATGCAAAGGTCGAGATTCTTAACGAAAGACGCTTCCGCAAGCTGCATTATCGCGCCCCGGGTACGGACCTTACGGTAGAGCTGCCGGATAAGCATCTGTGGGTAGGCGCATCAAGTACGTCCAAGGACGGGGTCAGCTTTATGGCCAACATGCCGACGGAAGAAGTGTTTACCGTACCGCTCCGCGAGGGCGTGGATGGATATGTATCGAGCACAAAGCCGCTCAGCTATGGCGGCAATATAATCGACCGCTTCAAGCTGACGTTCGAGAAGGGACGCATTGTGAAGGTGGAAGCGGAGGAAGGCCAGACTATTCTGCAGCAGCTGGTCGACACCGACGAAGGGTCGCACTATCTGGGCGAAGTCGCGCTGGTGCCGCATGAGTCCCCGATTTCACAGTCGAATATTCTCTTCTACAATACGTTGTTCGACGAGAACGCTTCGAACCATTTCGCGATCGGCAGCGGATATGCATTCAATATCGAAGGCGGTAAAACGATGTCTCCCGAAGAGCTTGCCGCAAGCGGCGTCAATTCCAGCATTACGCATGTCGATTTCATGAT
This sequence comes from Paenibacillus sp. sptzw28, assembly GCF_019550795.1. Lineage (NCBI taxonomy): Bacteria > Bacillati > Bacillota > Bacilli > Caryophanales > Paenibacillaceae > Paenibacillus > Paenibacillus sp. sptzw28. The sequence goes on along the minus strand of NZ_CP080545.1, from coordinate 503,594 downwards.
CGGCTCGGCCGAAATGGACATAGACGGGATTATGGATGACGGAACGGTCTTTCCGATCTTTCGGCAGGGCAATTGGGCTGTCTGAGTTCCCGTCCATTCTTATAGCTTTCTAAAATAGATCGCCCCTCACTTTGCCCGAAAGGCAAGGGTGAAGGGCGATTTCTGTTTTAGCCGCGGTCCGTGTTATTCTCTTTATTCAATCAACTCGGAATTCACATTAAGAATCGAATGTACAAGGCCGGGGAACAGCTGCTCGAGATCCTCGATTCGCAGAGAATAATAATGCTGGGTCCCTTCTATCCTTAGCTTTGTGACACCTGCCTCTCGCAGGACCTTCAAATGATGCGTCAGCGTCGATTTCGGTATCTCGAGCTCATGGTAAATCGTACAGTTCTGCTCGAACTTTTCACTTAGGCTCTTCACGATTTGCAAACGCCGGGGATCGCTTAACGCATGCAGAACGGAAGACAATTTTATTTCATTGATGGAAGGCTGGTATGGTTTTCTCATGCCATCATTTTATCACAGTCCATATCAAATTCAAATGAACTAAATCATTAGTACAATGGAAAGAAATAAAGGTTGACTAATGCTGGGAAAATGATAACATGCAATTGTACGATGTTTCTAGTACATTAAACAAATGGTACGTGTTGACTTATTGTTCGACACTCACGGAATTCAAACCAAAGGAGCCGGTATGTATGAATCAAGAAGTGCAAACGAATGGCAAGGTCGCCCTGGTCGCAGGAGCAGGCGGCGTCATCGGCCGCAATCTTATCGATCACCTCCTGACGCTCGCAGATTGGGACGTCATCGGCCTGTCGCGGCGCGGAGGAGTCTCGTCAGAACGCATAAGATACGTGGCGGTGGACCTGCTGGACCGGGATGACTGCAGGGAGAAGCTTGGTGGTCTCTCCGAAGTGACGCACATTTTCTACGCCGCATATCAGGACCGGCCCAATTGGGCCGAACTCGTGCAGCCCAATGTTGACATGCTGGTTAACGTCGTCGAGGCTGTCGAAGCCGCTGCATCCGGCCTGCGCCACGTAAGCCTGATGCAGGGATATAAAGTATACGGCGCGCATCTGGGCCCCTTTAAGACGCCGGCCCGCGAGACCGACGCCAATCATATGCCGCCGGAGTTCAATGTCGACCAGCAGAGCTTCCTTGAAGAACGGCAGAAGGGCAAACCCTGGACATGGTCGGCGATTCGTCCCAGCGTAGTGGGTGGGTTCGCGCTCGGCAATCCGATGAACCTGGCCATGGTCATCGCAGTATATGCCTCGATCTCGAAGGAGCTGGGGGTGCTTCTGCGGTTCCCGGGCAAACCGGGCGCATACGATAAGCTGCTCGAAATGACGGACGCCGGGCTGCTCGCGCAGGCCACTGTATGGGCGGCAACTGATGAGCGCTGCGCTAATCAGGCGTTCAACATCAATAACGGCGATCTTTTCCGCTGGAGCGAGATGTGGCCGAAGATCGCCCGGTTCTTTGACCTTGAGACAGCACCTCCGCTGCCGATGTCGCTTGACATCGTCATGGCCGACAAAGAGCCTCTCTGGAACGTCATGACCGAGAAGTACGGACTTGAACGGCACCCCTACAAGGATGTATCGTCTTGGGGCTTCGGCGATTTCGTATTCTCATGGGATTACGACATGTTCGCCGACGGCACGAAGGCGCGCCGGTTCGGCTTCCACGAGTATGTCGACACCGAAGCGATGTTCATGAACATTTTCGAGGATTTCCGCCGGCGCAAGGTGATTCCCTGAGCCGTAATCGCAAGCCGTATCGAATTAAAAATGCCGCTCTACCGAACACCGGGAAGGCGGCATTATTTATAAAGAACCTTTTAAATCCTATCACTGCACTGCTTGAAGCTTCCAATCGTCTCCGCAAGCTGCCTCTCCAGCTGCCGGCGGGGCCATTTGGTCTCATTACGGGAAAGGTCCTGAAGGATAAGCCGGATCATCCAGATGGAGAACGCACAGGTAAACCTTGCATACTCGCGCATAAACGCCGGTCTATCTATCCGATGGCCACCGAGTTCGGCCTGCTCGGCATATGCCGCCAGCAGCCGGTCCCTGATGCGTCCCGTAACCGTCTTCGGAAAAACGGGATGCGACATGTCGATAATGTGATATAGATCCCATAAGCGCGAATTCAGGTGAGTATGCTCCCAATCGAGGACCATAAGACGCTGACCCGCCAACGCGTAATTGCCCGAATGAAGATCTCCGTGCGAGAGCACACGTTCCCTGGAAAAGGGCTCCCTTTCCAGCGCCGCGTACACGGATTCAAGCTTTCCCGTTGGGATTGAGAGCGCTGGCATATCGCGCATGATTTCCGCTCTGTCGCTGAACAGCTCCGCGGCTACCTCTTCGATGAAGGGCTTCGGACCTCTCAGCGGCGCCTCGGCCAAATGCCCTGAAGGCAGCGCATGCCACCAGGCCGTATGCGCCACAACTTTAAGCGCGAGCGCTTCCCGGAAGTCGTGACGGAGAGGGCCAAGATCCTCAAATAAGATCCAATGCAGGCCGCTTGCAGCGTCGGATGAGCCGGCAATCAGCTTCGGATAAATTTCCGGGAAGGCGGGCAGCACGTGCTCGTATACCCACATCTCCTTACCCCATTGGTCGTTATTGGTTAGAGGTTTGAATATATAACTCTGCGATGGAGTAAGATAGATTCGCTCCACCGCTTGTCCGTTCATGCCCAGGTACAAAGTTTCTCTCTTGATGATATAATTCGCATTCAGCGTCCCGTCCGGCATGACGATATCAACAGGTATCCCCATTTGATCATCCGCTTTCCCCGCTTAGGGCAAGTCTATCAGCATGAACCTGCAGCCTCCGAAGGATTCGATATCAAGCTGCGTCATATCCGTAATCCGGGCGGCGTCGCGCTTACCAAGCAGGGATGTCCGGTTTAACATAAGCTCGCCCTCGATAACGAACAAATAGATTCTGCGGCCCGGCCCCTGTGTGAAGCTCAGCGTCTTCCCCGCTTCAAGATTCGACATGTAGATGGTTAAATCCTGGTTGATGAAAGTAACGCCCTCTGATTGCAGCCGGCCCGAAACGACCGGGAGCAGCTCATTCCTCGCAGCCTCCTGGTCATATGGCCGCTGCTCATAGGAAGGCGTTAAGCCTTTTTCACTCGGTAAAAACCAAAGCTGAAGCGAGTTGGTGGCTTCATCAGGCGAGGAATTCATCTCCGAATGGAGGATACCCGTGCCGGCGCTCATGCGCTGCACTTCGCCGGGTCTTAGGATTTCATTGCCGCCGGTATTATCCTCGTGCTTCAATTCACCCTTCAGAACGAAGGTGACGATCTCCATATCACGGTGGGGATGAGTCCCGAAGCCTTCAAGCGGCTGAATCACATCGTCATTAAACACGCGAAGCGGACCGAAGCTCATGTTCTCGGGGTCGTAGTAATCCGCAAAAGAGAAACTGAAATTGCACTGCAGCCAGCCATGATCGGCTGAATGTCTGTTCTCTTCCGGGTAGATCTTAATCACTTGGCATCACATCCTTTTTGGCTAACCTTTTGATTTCACCTTACTTATTGAAAGTATGTGTTATACTTATTTTTGTCAAGTTTTTCGGCCAAGGGAGGCGTATTTATGAATCGTTTGTATATCAGACATGCCGTAGGCAGCATGCTCTTATTCGATACGGAGAAGCATGGCGGCAGCTATGTATTGGAGCAAATCGACGGCGGGTGGAAGTTTACGATCGGAATCAGTGACGCAGATGTGGCGGAGATGCTGCTGCGATTTCGAGATGAATTGAATCTATTCGTTATTCCTGAGGATAATCCGAATCAGAAGTATTGGTTCTACTCCCGCAGCGGTGCGCTTCAGGTGGACAAGGAAGCGAAGCAGGCGGTTATAATCGCCGATTCCCGGCTCGATTACACAGTGTGACGTTTAGCACGGCATAGCGATAAACATTACTCTATCTCTAGATTTCAAGAAAGCCAACCTGGCATGCGTGCCCGGCTGGCTTTCTCTTGTCTATTAATGTGCGAGCGTTGTCCCCGCGATCACTTCAATGCCAGGCGGCGGCATTAGCTTACTCTACCAAAGAGATGGCTTGGCCACCATAAACCACAGCATCACCATTAAGAGACCGATATAGATCCAGACCGAACGGCTGAGCTTTCTCATCAAGACATCCTTGTCCTGTTCAGGCTCGCTGAACTTTCTTAGTTTCGGCGAGAACGCGCGGGCCAGGAAGAACAACGAGCTTGCCAGAATGAGTACGGTCATTACAATCCACGAGGTCGTCCATGCCCACGAACCGACGATGACAAGCAGTATCCCGGAAACGACCAGTATATGACCGGCATGCTTAGCCAGCCTGACAGCCGACCTGAACGTGTCTACGTATGCTTGCTGTGCCAGGCCTTCCGCGGCCCGCAGTTTCTTGACCATCGGAAGCAATATGAAGAAAGGTCCGATAGACATGATGACGCTCAGAATATGAATATACAGAAGCAGTCGGTGCAGTATATTCACGCTTCGAACTAATCCTGTGCCGGGCGAAACTCATGAACCCATACTCTCATATGAGGCAGCCATGGCATTCCGGGATGAATCGACAGAATGGATTGCTTATATTCCTCCACAGTCGCGTAGCCCTCCTGGCGGGCATGCTCATCGGTCAACTCGCCAAGCGACTGGGAGTAGACCCGTTCAACGACAAATTGGCGGTCCTGCAGCGTCATGATTTCGCCTACATCCGCATATCTGCCGTTACGGCGTGTCGCCGTCTTCTGCCCGGCAAGCACCCGCTCGACATCGGCAGGGAGCGTAACCATCCGTTCGATCGAACAAGTTTTTGGCGGCAGATCAGCATGTTCCATAGTTTTCTCGTTGTGATTTGTCATCAGTTAAGCCTCCTTATTTTCGTCTAACCCACTTTAGCATAACGGCTCGTCCTTTGCACCTTTCGCAAGAGGCTGCCAACATGGCAGGCCATGTGGCGGGAAGGTCCTCAACGGCATAATATGATGCATCCGCACAATTTCATTATAAACGGAGATGAAAAAATGCCGCTTCCCAAAATAGATGTACTGATTCCGGCAATCGAGAAGGATTTGGGCACCCTCCCATATGTCATTGACAGTGTGAGAAGCATGGTCAAGCATCCGATCGGCAGGGTCTTGATTGTCTCCCCGAACAGCAAACGAATGAAACGGTTGTGCAAACAAAAGGGCTGCACCTTTATTAACGAGAACACCGTCCTGCCGATTACAAAGAAGAACATCCACTATCGTTCAACAAAATGGGAGCGGTCGGGCTGGCTCTACCAGCAGCTGCTCAAGCTGGGCGGCGATACATTAAGCTCGCAGAAGTTTTATTTGGTCATTGACGCCGATACGGTGCTTATTAGGCCGCATGCTTTCCGCACTACGGGCGGACGGACCGTCTTTTACTGCCGCAAGTGGAGTCAGCCGGAATATTTCAAAACCTACCGGAAGCTGCTCGGACAGAAAGCCGGGTCCCCCAGTTCTTTTGTAACCCATTACATGCTGTTTGAACGCTCGAAAGTGAGGAAGCTGAAAAAAACAATTGCAGCCAGGCATCAAACTACGTGGTACGGCGCAATTATACGCAGCATCAACAAGAAGAAGCAGTTCGGTTTCTCCGAGTTCGAGACGTACGGAAACTTCCTCCACGCCCATTATCCCGGAACGCTCGCACGAAAGCCCGCTCTTAACAAAAGCTTGCACATAAAGGCATCCCGGCTGTCGGCAGCCAAGCGCAAGCGGCTCTCTCTCAAGTACAGGTCCATTTCCTTCCACCAGCGTTAAGGGTACTCGAGGAAGCAGCAGCAGAGATAAGCCGGTCCGTTCCTTCTGAATAATATGGCGGCGTTACACATCGCGAGCATGAACGAGATGGAGACGGCCGCTTTCTTTAATAGCGCCGACTGAAATAATGGATCGGCATGTTTGAAGCGTTCAAAGTAAGATAAAACATTTCTCCGCAATCTTATTTGTTTCTAATCGAAAGCAGGTTTTAGACTATTACAGTATGCTTGGATTTTGGTGCGACTATGAAATGGGTTTTGTCGAACGCGAAGGTCTAACGTTGATAATTCATGAAAGTGATGAAGTAAATGCAATCATTCCAAACTATCCGACTCATGGCGAAAATGCCGTAAACGTCTATGCAATGGTAGAAGGCATTGATAATTTGTATGATGAATTTAACTCTAAAGGGGCAGTTTTTCAATATCAACTAAGAACAAATGAATATAAGATGAGAGAGTTCGCAATAAAAGACCCGCAAGGGTATACGATTGGTTTTGGCGAATCACTCGTATAAGAAAGTGACAACCTATTTCGCTAACAGAGCCCCTGACCGTGAGCCTCGCCCCCTGCGGGTTTCACCGGAATCAAATGTTCAGGAATGTTGAATTCTTGACGGACGCGATCGGGGTCAAAGCCAGTCTATCTTTACTTTGTAATTTGATTATTTAATCTGACTTGCACCAAGCCCAAGCTTTTTGAGAAGATTCGTTAACTGTATTTTTTCCTCGTTACTTATGAAAGACATATTTTCAGATATGACTTCAACGTGTTGAGGAAAGATTTCATTAAATAAACTTTGACCTTTGTCAGTTAGAACTACATTTGAAGCTCGACGGTCTGTTGGACTTGGCTCCCTTTTTACGAATTCTTTCTTTTCAAGCTTATCGACAACGTAAGTGATGCTCCCACTAGGAATAGACAATTTTTCGCTAATTATTTGGATGGTGTGGGGTCCCTTATTATAAAGCAGCTCAAGAATCATAAAATTCTCCGGACTAATTCCGTGCCTTTCTATATCTTTTACGACATGATCAAAAATTGTTTTACTAGCCTTCATCCAGACACGGAAAAGCCGTAAATCAATCTGACTCTGTTCATCACCTTGATACATTCACCGAACCTCCTATTCCACAACTTAAAAATTACAATAGGTTATTTTCGTTTATTGTATAAAGGATAATCAACTTCAGTCGGAACTTCAATCAGGAAGATTCTAATATCTTTATCGAAAGCTTGAATGGCTGCTTCTCCACCCTGTTCTGATTGAACGATAACAAAATCTTTATGTGCAAAACGAGTTGGTTCATTCATGTCTAATGAAAAAGCTCCATCGCCTCTGATGGCTAAACCCGCTAGTGTCCGGTTTGGAGCAAGACTATGGGTATATACTGTACCATTTGGAATGCGGATATCCCACATACCTGCATCTGTCACAATTTTCATCGGTGAATCGTTTCCTAATATTGTTTTAATTGTCACACCATCTTTATCGGTTAAGGAAAACTCATTAGAGTCGTATTGCAAATAAATAGGTGCACGTTTTACTGCCTGGCTTAAATGCGGTTCAAACCAGATTTGTAAAGCTTCCGTTGGTTCTTTTAATGCTTCTGCATGATACACACCAGAGCCTGTCTGCATGAGCTGAGTGCCTCCAGCATCTACAACACTTTCCGTACCAAGCGTATCACGATGATAAGCTTTACCTTCGATCACATAAGTAATGATTTCAAAACCTTGATGTGGGTGTAGACCAATTTCTGCAGGTCCCTGAGAATTCCCCCAAGCCCAGTAAAATAATGGTCCCAGCCGATTTATTAGTGATCCTTCTCCAGAAAAGCCAATTGGTTTTTGTTCTTTTATTTTACCGCCATCGAACTCCCCGTTCGCTTGATCCTGTGGTTGTATAATCTTAACCTCCATTTGTATCCCTCCTATAGGTTAATTGGCTATTTAAACAAGCAATGATCCGAAGTTTATAACTAATATTACTAATCCCAGAATTAATAAAATGATCGGCATCATCATTTCTTTGAAAGTATCCTTTATTTTTATATGAGTAGAAATAGCTCCGATCATCGTGGCAGCAATGAGCAAACCACCCCCAGCAGCCAGTGTCTCATACCAAATACCTGCAATCACTAAGGCTGCCGAAATGAGTTCTACTATTCCTGTAAATATTCTAAACCATCCGGGATACCCATAATGCTTAAATCCTTCCACAATTTGCTTTGATCCGAGCTTCATAAATCCAAACATGAGGAAACCTAATCCTAATAAAACTTGAAGAATAATTGATAAAATACCCATTAATTTTTCTCTCCCTTTACCGTTAATTATCCTAAAGTTATTTATCCTTGATTTAGGATAAATATATCCTACCATTAGGATATATTGTATGTCAACAAAAAAACAGTACCAATTCCGAGAAATTGCAGTGTTTTCCACATAAAAAAAGAAGCAGCTTCCTCAATTTGAGGAAGTCTGCTTCATACGGTAAATCAGATTCAAGCAGGGCCGCTTAAGAAATCAATAACCAATTCGGAGAACTTCTCCGGCTCCTCGAGACTGGGTGCGTGGCCGGAATGCTGCATCTCTACAAATATCGAATTCGGGATATAAGACGCAATCTCTATGCCCTTGGCGGGCGGGTTTAATCCGTCATACTTTCCGTTAATGATTAGCGCGGGAGCAGAGATTTGATGCAGTACAGGTCGAAAGTCGAAGCCTTCAAAAGCCTTGTTAGCCGCATCCGCTTCCTGCGGGGACAACGCCAGCGGCTGCGGCAGTAAAAATTCCGGACCCACTTTCTCCAAAAAACCCGGTGCAAACACATGATCGATCAAATAAAGCCTTTGCTCATGTTCATTCATACCCGACATCTCGGCGGCATGGCTCTCATAAAAAAGCTGCGATGATGACTTGGTGCCGTGAGCTTTGGATACGACAAGGATCAGTTTATGAATCCTGCCGGGCTCGGATGCGGCGACGCCCTGAGCGATGTAGCTGCCTCCCGATTCGCCGATGAGGTTAGTCTTTTCGATTCCTAACTCATCCATTAATGCCAGAGTATCGTTGATATGATCGTCTAAAGTATAGCTTGAAGGCTTATCCGACCTCCCATGGCCGCGGCAATCATAGGCAATCGTTTTGAACGATTTGGACAACCATTTAATAGTAGGATGCATTGAGGTTGCATTACCGCCAAGACCGTGAATTAAAATGACCGGCTCTCCTTCACCTTCGATCTCAACGTACAGGTCGACTCCGTTTACATAAACGAGTGACAAGGCACCGTCCTCCTTTTCGTTTACAGGCATTATTTACAAGTAATGATACCGAAAAGAAGCTGAAGATGCCACGTTTTCACTGCCATACGGCGCCGACGCAAGCTTCCGGTTATATTGTTTATAACGGAGCTTCCATTCCGATTCCGATCCACTCTTCCTTGGTCGGACCGTAGATCCCGGTTACAGGAACTCCCGCTTGGCGCATCAACACGGTTAACTGGCCGCGGTGGTGAATTTCATGCCTCAGAAACATGGACAGCGTATAACCGTTCTTCCATTGCTCACCGAAGATCGTAACAGATTCCTGCAGCTGATCATCCTTCCACTGCGTTCGTACCGCCTCGATAATCGCTTGCGAAGCGGCGTGATACGATTTCGCAATAACCGAAGCGGATGCAGGGGCATTGCTGTGTTCCGGCGGAGCTTCAAATTTCAGGCCGGTTGGTGTGAGAATTCCACCCGATGGCACCAGATGCCAAGCTAGATGACCGATTGTGCGAAAACCCGGGGCGACCTCCTGCTTGAGGGAATCGTCCGTTAGGGCATTCAGCAGCTTCTGCGTAAATTCAGACTCGTTCCGGTATTCGTCAACAAAGCTTTGTATAGTTACATACATTGAAAAACCTCCTTATAATGTTGTTAGTGTCATTATAAAAGGTCTCCACTGACAACGGTGTGTCAGCGATGCAGGTTTATTTTAACCGCGTTTACCACTATTTGCGCTTCGGTTCTACGCATACACTATGGTAAAATTACCTGACAGCAATTCATATCCGGCAACGGGGTGTTAGATGTGTTTAGCGAACAAGAAAAAGAAGCGCTGTACAAGATCATATATACAAGAAGAGATATCAGGACGTTTCTAACAGACCCCATCCCTCCTGAAGCCATAATGAATTTATTAGATGCAGCACACCACGGCCCTTCGGTAGGTTTCATGCAGCCATGGAATTTTATTTTGGTTACGCGGGAAGAAATCAAAGCCCGACTCGCTTGGGCAGCCGACAAAGAAAGAAGAGCACTTGCCATTCATTATGAAGACGACCGGCAGGACCAGTTTCTGAGTCTGAAAGTGGAAGGTATACAGCAAGCTCCACTTACTATATGTGTTACGTGTGACCCCACACGGGGAGGTTCTCACGTATTAGGACGAAATTCCATTCCTGAGACCGATATGTTATCCACTGCCTGTGCTATACAAAATATGTGGCTCGCCGCTTGTGCAGAAGGTTTAGCAATGGGTTGGGTCAGCTTTTACAAAAAGAACGATGTGCGTGATATTCTTGGTATCCCACCGCACATCGAGCCGGTTGCGTTGTTATCTGTCGGGTACACCGAGCATTACCCCGCGAAGCCGATATTGGAATCGGCTAACTGGGAAAAGAGAAAGGAGCTTCACGCCCTTATCTTTCATGACGCTTGGGGAGTAGGTGAAAACAGCACTCCATAACTCCGTACAAAAAATGAAAACGAGCCATCCAGTATGTGGATGGCTCATTGTTCGTTTCCTGTCCTCTGCGTAGATTGCTTTCGTTCAATGCCTAATTTCCGGAAGTCAGAACATCAGAAGCTCCAAATAAATCCTTCATGATGAAGTAAGATTTTTTCAGGCGTTCATGATAGACCGGGATATCCCACTTATCCCAGTGATACTCGTACATGTCTTTAGCCATTAGAGAACCGTTTGTCGGCTCCGGAGAAGAGTAGGAGACGGCAGCTCCGCCAGGAGCTTCGCTTGTTTCCTTGTTGTCCGGACGATAGGAGAGCACAGAAACCTTAAATCCTGATATTTCTCTTTTGCTTGCCAGACCATCCTTCCATATGTCTCCCATAACCTCATGTGTGCTCGGATCCTTAACATTAAGCAGCTGCCAAGGAATCCTCACCTCCACAACATGCTCCTTTGCGTTATATGAAACATCCGTTAAGGAATCAAAATTCGGGCTGTCCGGATTTCCGTTTCCGTATGTTAACGCACCTGTTTCAAAAGCTTCCAAAGGCAGCTGAAGTGTTTTACCATTGACCTTCGGAATCTCCAGAGGATAGTTTAAGAGCAGCTTCATTGTGTGAAATATTCCGTTATTCTTCTTGTTTGCGTACTCCAGGCCCGGCAGTAATTTCTGAACCGAACCGTATTCATAATAGAAAGTGTCATAATAACTGTCAACCCATATCCGGGATTTTTTCGGCCCCTTAAGATCGATTGCGAAATCAATTCCCGCATCCGTCGTAAGTCCGCTGCCGCCGGGTATGCGCTGCTGGCCTTGGCCCGGTATAGTATCAAGCAGAATCATCGCCCCAACCTTGGACCAATCGAAGGGACGGGCCACCTTCTCGAAATCAATTCGGAAATAAACGTATCGATCGTCGCTGATAACGTACCACTGTTTGATTTTTCTATCCTGGTCGTAGCCGTCCGAAGCGGGTAAGACAGCTCCAGACTTTATCGGCACTGGCGGCGTATCGTTCTTATTCCAATCAGTTGTATCACCGTCAACATACATCGCTGTTTTCTCATCGCCGGGGTCAAAACTGAGCAATCCGAATTGCTGCTCGCCGGTTTGAGCATTCGACCAGAACGGCCTGCGATCGGGGTTATCCACTTGATCGGTATTCCATGTGCGCTTAAACCATTCATCCTGCCAGGAAAAGATGATTCCACCAGCCATGCCTTCGCTGCGGATATCCTCGAACAGGTGTGCATCGATATTTCCCTGCTCCTGCTCGGAATGTAACCCCTGGTCCCAACCATTTATGTTACGGTGCGCCATTCCGCGTGAAGACGGGACACCAAACTCGGCGATAAGGACGGGCATATGATGCGCTTGCTTCAGATCATGAAGATAGCCGGCATAGCTGTTCTTCTCTCCCCGGGCATCGACATACCCGGTATATTTAGTTTCATAGTTTAAAAATTCAGGATAGTACGGATAAACGTGATAAGACGCAAAATAACCGCCATGGAATTTAGGCTGCTCTTGAATCACGTTAGGATTGACAGAGACCCAATCCTCCAAATACATCGGCTCTGATGGATGGCTGAGCAGATCGGTAGTCACCCAATTCGTAAAGCTGATAGGACGCTGCCACGAATATTGGCCGGTCTCATAAGCGGCGATCTCATCCATTGCGCCCGCTAGCCATACTTCAAATGGAGATGCATGCTCCGTGCGGAAATATGTGCCGACAAAATCAGGCTTTCCCTGGTGTTTCTCATTAGTGGATTTCACCATCTCGGGATCCCATTCGATGCCAAGCACCCAGCCGATTACGTACTTAGAAATATCCGCCCGGTATTTCCCGGATGCATGTCCGGGTCTTGCAGGAAGATCGGCTTGTCCATGTATCACATCGACTGTTCTTTTAATATCCTCATTAAGTTCCTTTGTCACGTCCTCATTGTAAGCATCTTTGGAAGAGATCAGTTTATCTTCATCAATCCAGATGCCATGGAGAACGTAGAGCGGATGGCTCGCTCTGGCATTGTACTCCGACAATGCTTCATAAAAGGCAGGCGGATGCAGTGTGTAAATCCGGATTACATTCGCATTCATGGAACCGATTTCCTTGAACCATTTTAAGTATTCATCTTTCGTGATAGCAGCTTCGCCTGGAAAGTGGCCCGGCTTGGCCATTCCCATATTGACGCCTTTGAGCAATATATTATGAGGGCGGCTATTCTTGTCATACAACTGCAAATATTGTTTTCCCACATTGGCCGGGAGCGTGACCCCTTCGACTGTCGCGGTATATGTATTCTCAATCGGTTTTTGCCGAAGAAAAACACCGGCCACTAACAATCCGGCGATAATGATCAACGCAAGATAGAACCTTTTCTTTTTAAGCAAACTGAACACCAACCGTTCCCTCCGAAATAAATCCCACTATGTCGAAACCCCTCGGCGTTTCATTGCTCCCCAGCCGCGCTTCTTACCCGTAATAACTGTAATTACCGCGTAAAACCGCCAAACTGTTAGGATCGGACGGAACCAGAAGACTTCCGATAAAGCGTATAAGAATAATTTATTTAATTCACTTATTTTTTGATGCTTCCCGAGCCGCCATTCTTCCAATAAAACGGCCCCCATCGATAAAAATGAACCATAGATTACCATTAGCAGAATGAGCGGTAATGTGTCCGGTAAATAAATCGTACCTGATGCGAGTCCGGTGGTCATGACTACGTAACCGATAAATTCAACGAGCGGACCGAGCAATTCCACAAATACAAAATAAGGCATTGCAATAATCCCGATTCCTTTATATTTCGGATTGAAAATCATCCCTCTGTGGGCCCATAAGCTCTCGAATAAACCCCGCTGCCATCGAATTCTTTGATTTTTTAAATACTTGAAGCTGTCCGGAGCCTCGGTATAACATACAGGATCGGCTACAAATTGGATCTTCGCGCCCCATTTGTTCTCGATATTGAGGCGGTGCAGACGTACGACAAGCTCCATATCTTCCCCGACCGTATCCGCCTTGTAGCCGCCGGCTTGAATGACCCTGGCCGTTTTGAACACACCGAACGCTCCCGATATAATAAGTAACAGGTTATCCCTGCTAAGTCCAACTCTTCCCAGCAGGAATGCGCGCATATACTCAATGGTTTGCATGATAAGCAGGGGATTCCTTGAGAGCTTCAACTCCTGCATTTGCCCTCTTACAATTGTGCTGCCATTGGCAATGAGTACATTACCGCCGGCAGCGAGTATTTCCTGCTCACTGTTCTCTACGATCGGCTTCATGATCTTCAGAAAGGAGTCGGGCTCGAGAATGGTATCCCCGTCAATGGAGGCAAAGTAAGGGTATTTAGCAAGGTTGATGCCCACATTCAGCGCATCCGACTTCCCGCCGTTCTCCTTATCGACTAATAGAAGTTGGGGATAAATTTCCGAATAATATATCCCTCTTACCGGCTTGGTTTGGATACCATTCCGTTTTTGAATCACCCTGTTTGTTGCCGGAACAAGCTTGAACCGGTCGATTACTGTTTGAAGGGTCCCGTCTTGGGATCCGTCATTAACAATGATAACTTCATATTCCGGGTAATCTAACCTGCCGCTGCCTGTAACCAGCGACAATACCGTACCAATAATACCCGCCTCTTCGTTATAAGCGGGGACTATTATAGAGATAGGAGGTGTAAACGAAGAAGTTTTGACCTGCCGGTAAGGTTCTATATTGTGCAAACCGCGTTCTCTCTTTAGCCGGTTATAGGCTGTGATGAACATCAAGAGGTAGAACAGACATACGATCATCAAATAAACAAAAATGATTGCCGTAACGAATTCAAATACAATAGACATTACGTTCAAGAAACTACTCATATTCCGTACTCCTGTCGAGCCATTCTCTAGCAATATTCTTCGCAAAAGCATCTTCATGCGTATTAGCGATTGAGAGCAGCAATTCCCTGCCCCGTCTATATTTTCGAATCGATTTCGCCGCATTTGTTCTAACATTGTAATTTCGGTCCGTAATCAGTGTCTCGAGATAGGGAATAAAACCATCCACTCGAATTTGTCCCATTAATTGAGCTGCCATCAACCGCTCGCCAGCTGCCATGCTGTCCTTCCACTCACCTTTACTTAAGCTGTTCTCAATCATTCGGGTAATCACGAAGGGTGAAGTAATATATCCCAGGACGGAGATTGTCTTAAGCGCCCTTACCTTTAACTCTCTGTTTGGGCCTTCCAATAGTGATTCCAATAAGTTGTGCAGTTTTTCGGATCTCAGGTTTTGGTCGCGAAATACATCCAGCAGCCCCAACTGCCAATTTTGAGGAAGTTCATGGAATAAGTCGACGTAGCTATCCAGATTATCATGGTTGACCAGGCGGTTAAGCAGCTCGTTCAGGAGAAATGGAGGCATATCGTTGGAAGACTTCAACAGATCCTGAAGGTTCGTATAATCAAAGTGAGCCAAGAGCAGGTAGATTTGAAATCTCTCTTCCGCAGAGCATTTCTTTCTTCCAAGAAGAATTAACAGGTCATCCTGCATGCTCTTCAGCTTGAATAAATCGATGAAATACAAGGTATTAACGCGAACACTCCATAAGGGGTCCGTGAGCCTCTTGCGGTATCTTGGAACCATATATTGTTCGACGAACAATTTCACCGGGTTATTGACCGTATCGGCTTTGTAGCTGCTGAGATAATCGCTGAAAAAATCTTCTATCGCCTGAAAATGAAATTCAGCTTGCGGAGCAAATTTCTCAGCGCCTTGGCCGTTTATAATATAACTTTCTATTGCCGGCATATGGAGTCTTAACCAGGCTTTCTTCTTCTGCCCGAATCTGTTGCCCCTGTATTTGCGCAGGACTAAGTACAAATACATGATAAGCAGCACGAAGAACATGAAGAAGGTTAACAACAATGCTAAATTGGGATCGATCGTGATCATCGTGAACCTCTGAATAAACGGTTTATACGTGCGCGGAGCTCCTTGAGGCTGAACGGCTTTATAAGATAATCATTAGCACCTTTTTGGATAGCAAGTGCGATTTCGGATTCCGAATCCCTGCTTGTGAGCATGATGCACAAATATCTTCTGCGGTCATACTGCGTACGAATTTTTTGAAGGATCTCGAGGCCGTCCATCTTAGGCATTATTCTGTCAATTATGAGCAGGAATCGTTCATTCTGTCTATGCCAGGGATCATTAAAGAACTCTTCGCCGTCTGCAAAGCTTCTCACTTCAACCTCAAATTCTTCCTCGCCGATATCGCTCAGCTGCATTCTCAGAAGCTCTCGGATAATCCGGTCATCATCAATAATTCCGACCTTCAGCTTTCTTAATGCATTGCCTGTTTCTTGTTCTCCCCCGTCGATCAGGAGCTCTTTCCCGTCTTCGCTCTTTTCTTCCGGCAAGAACGGCACCAGGGATAAGCATTGGCGGGCCGTTTGGCTGGAATCAATAAAATCGACCACTTTGGCTGAGAATGTCGCTGTTGTCTCGCCTTCCGGTGTGTCAAATTTAATTTGCTTAAACTTGGTCATCAGCCGGCCTAACATTTTGAGAGCATCATCCCTGTACGTTTTTGGGAGCACAAGAACAAAGCCCTGTTGGTATCGGGCAACCGAATCTGCCGGACGGAGACTTTGCTTGAAAAAATGCGCCAAACCCTTCATCATTTCATGTGACGTTTTATATCCATGTGATTGACGTACCCTGTGCATTCCGTCTAATTCAATGTAAACGAGTGCAAACGATTCGTGCGACCGTTTCATGTCATTGAGCAGATCCTCTATTTCCTGCTCCAGGAAGACCTGGTTCTTCACGCCCGTCATCTGATCAATCAGGAGCTGGCTCATGATCCTCTTCCGCTTGGCCAACAGAATCTGCAATTCCCTTGTCATAGTCAATGAGTTAATCGGACTTTCCATGATAATCTGGGCGAATGCGTATTTCTTATAAAATTCAATTTCAATAGAAGGCGTGACTACAATAACAGGAATGTAATTATTGTCACACAGATCAATGATTTCTTGAAATGCATCTGTGCCCTCTTTGCTAATCAGAGAGGTATGAATAATGACACAATCCGGATTCAGCTCGTAACACAATGCCGTACCCGCGGCTGAACTCCCTGCTTCCACCATTTGAATTTGACTTCCGATCGCATCTTTAGTGGCAGCATCAATCTGACTATGAAGCAGCAGAACCAACTGGTTGTCGGATTCAATCAGATTATGCCGCTCAAAACTATTAACTCTATATTCGTTCAAAACCGTTCACCCCATAAAAGCTGTAGCTCTAATAAAGCCATCTTAGCATAATTTTGTCGAACCGGCAGGAAAATTTTTGTTGTCATATTCGGTTACATGTTGATCCATTCACAGGCTTACAACTTGATTTAAAGATTTAATTAACCATTATTTGGTATATTATAGCATATTCTACTTATACAACGTTATATTTTGACTTAAATAGTTGGACATGTTGTTTTTTTAATCTCCAATAAGTATATAAATAATGTAAATAATAAAGATATATGTACTCATAATAATTCGACAAATAGTGACGGATTATTTTGCTGGGCAATATTGAAATAAGCTTGTTTAAGCCCGGGATACCCGAAATAATCTCATTAGAATATAAGCTTGTTTATTCACCCAAGACATTTCGTAGTTCAATATATCTAAATATATATTTACAACGTTTTTTGCCCGTGGTAAACTTTTGTGCATGAAGGAAACAATAAGCACTATAATACATATGATTCATTAAGATAAATACCTGAAAACTTTTAGATTTTTTTTGGCCAAAAGTTTCCTATGGAAAAAATAATTGTCTTATGGAAAAACAAAAACAAGGAGGAGCTTTAAGTGAAAGTAATAAAAAATGTATATTTGTTTCCATTTCTTATTGTTTTAATACGTGTTCTTTTTGGAATAGGTTGGTTATTAGCAGGGACAACCAAAATTACTGAAAAATCATGGTTTAAGGAACCAGGTTTGTTTTTGAGAGAGTATTTATTGAATTCATTACATGAACCTAATGTCCCGACATTTTATAAAACTTTCATTGAAAATATAGCTATAGAACAGGTGATGGTTTTGAACTATGTTATCCCAATTGCCCAAATTATACTTGGCATATTCCTTATAGCAGGTTTATTTACCATACCTTCTATCCTTATTTGTCTCTTTATGCACATAAACTTCATTCTTTCTGGAAATATGAATTTAATAAGTCTTGTTCTTTATACAAGTGCGTTTTCATTGATTATTTTCAGGTCAGATGTATATCACTTCAGTCTCGATAAATATTTTAATTTATATACTCTGTTGACCATCAACGGACACAAAAGTGAAAAAACAGTCTCCGTGCCATCTAATCAAGAACAACTATCTATTAATCTTTAAATCGGTATTCTAAACTAAGTAGCATTGTACCAATCCAAAAGAAAACCCTATTCAACATCACCCCCCCCAAATACTCGGTATGTGCTATTTGTGGTAAGGTTCCCCTTGTTTGATCTTAAACGGACAAAACACCTCTTTTCCATAAAGAAGACTTCATGGAAAAGAGGTTATATATTCTTCACTCAGATTTTATGATTGCATCTCCATTATCCGCTGCCGCTCGAAGATCAAGCTCACCACGTACTTTCGCGCATCTGCCGTCAGCAGCAGTAACTCCGCATGCTCCGGCGAAGATTCATCCCTTACGAATCTCACCTTGGTGCCATCCAGGTCTTCCTTAACCGAGGCAACCGAGTAACCTTCGCTCAATAACGCATCGATTTCCTGCTTCTCGTTCCAGAATTCCCTGAAGGCGGACATCAGAACACGCCTCCTGCCGTTTTATCCTTGATTGGCAGCTTACCGGGCTGATTAAATCTTTTGCGGTGCAAATACTGCCCGTAGCCCGGAGTCCCGACGAACTGCTTGTCGCGGATGATAAATTCGCCTCGGACCAGAACCGATACCGGTTCCCCGGTTATCTGCATTCCTTCGAACGCATTGTAATCGACATTCATATGGTGGGTTTCCGCGGATATGGTCCTCTGTGCGTGGGGGTCGAAAATGACAATATCCGCATCGCTGCCGATTGCTATCGTGCCCTTCTTCGGGAAGAGCCCGAACAGCTTGGCGCTTGCCGTAGAGATAACGTCCACGAACTTATTGAGCGAGATTCTCCCTTTATGGGCGCCCTCCGAATATAAAATGGAGAACCGGTCCTCGATCATGGGACCTCCATTCGGTATTTTCGAGAAGTCATTAAGCCCGAGCTCCTTCTGCCCCTTGAAGTCGAATGAACATTGGTCGGAGCCGACGGTTTGCAGCTGACCGTTTAATAACGCGTCCCATAATACATCCTGATTCCACTTCTCCCTAAGCGGCGGCGACCAGACATATTTGGCTCCCTCGAAATCGGGCTTCTCCAGGTACGATTGATCCAGCATCAAATACTGCGGACAAGTCTCGCCATAGACGCGCAGCCCTTTATTCCGGGCTTCCGCGATCTTCATCACGGCTTCGGCGCAGGTGACATGCACGACATACAGCTGGGAATCGGCCAGCTCCGTCAAGTTGGCCGCCCTGCCGGTCGCTTCGCCCTCGAGCACCGGCGGTCTAGTGAGCGCGTGGTAGACCGGTTCGGTGTTGCCTTCCTCCAGCGCCTTGTCGATCAAGTAGGCGATGACATCGCCGTTCTCCGCGTGAACCATGACAAGCGATCCATGCTCCTTTGCCATCAGCAGGGTCTTGAAGAGCGTACCGTCGTCGGCCTGAAGAACGTTCTTATAAGCCATAAACACCTTCAGCGAGGTGATGCCCTCCTCCTCGATGATCTGGGGGAGCTCGAACAGAACGTCATCGTTGACATCGCCGATCATCAGATGAAAGCCGTAGTCGATGACCGCTTTTCCCTTCGATTTGGCATGCCATGTCTCAACCGCTTTGCTGAGCGGCGCGTCCTTGGAGGTCAGACAGAAATCGATAATGGTTGTGGTGCCGCCATAGGCTGCGGCGATCGTACCGGTCTCAAAGTCGTCCTTCGTGACCGTACCGCCAAACGGCATATCGAGATGGGTATGCGGATCGACGCCGCCTGGAAATACGTAGCAGCCCGATGCGTCGACGACTTCAGCGTCCTCAGCGTCCAGATCGACGCCGATCATGACGATAACGCCGTCATCAATGAGAATATCGCCGAAATACGTATCCGCCGCCGTAACAACGGTTCCGTTCTTGATGATTTTCTTCATGGCTTATATGACCTCCATCCTGGTAGGATCAGCATTCAGCTTGTTTATCGCGCTCTGCCTTTCATTCCAGCTCATCGGCGCCTGTTCATTCGGCAGCTCCACCATTTCGATCGCGCCGTCGACCGGGCATACGATCGAACAAAGATTGCAGCCGACACAATCTTCTTCACGGACCTGCAGGTAACGATCGCCTTGATCGCCTGTCAGCATATCGATGCATTGATGCGACGTATCCTCGCAGGCGATATGGCATTTGTTGCAGTTGATGCACGTCTCCGTATTGATGCGGGCGACGACTTTATAATTGAGGTCCAGATCGCCCCAATCGGAATACCTTGGGACGCTTTGCCCGATCAGATCCGTCACCGAAGCAATGCCTTTATCATCGAGATAGTTGTTCAGCCCGTCAATCATCTCTTCCACAATGCGGAAGCCGTGATGCATCGCTGCGGTACAGATTTGAACGCCGGTAGCGCCCATCAGCATAAACTCGACGGTGTCCTGCCAGTTGGAGATGCCGCCGATCCCGGAAATCGGGACGCCGACCCCCTCATTCCTGGCGCATTCCGCCACCATATTGAGTGCGATCGGCTTCACCGCCGGTCCGCAGTAACCGCCGTGCGCCCCTTTGCCGCCGACGTGGGGGATCGTGTTCCATGAGTGGATGTCAACGCCCGCCAAGCTGTTGATTGTATTGATCAAGCTGATCGCATCCGCTCCGCCAAGCACGGCATGCCGCGCTGTGGCGGTAATATCCGTAATGTTGGGGGTCAGCTTGACGATTACAGGCGTCTGGGCGACCTCCTTCACCCACATCGTCTGCTTCTCAACCAGATCGGGCTGCTGCCCTGAAGCCGCGCCCATACCGCGCTCCGCCATGCCGTGCGGACAGCCGAAGTTAAGCTCCAGACCGTCCACGCCGACCGCTTCCACCCGCTTGACGATTTCGTGCCACTTCTCCCTTGTCGGCTCGACCATGAGGGAAACGACGAGCGCATGGTTCGGAAACCTCTTCTTCGTCTCGTATATTTCCTTCAGGTTCACCTCCAAGGGCCGGTCGGTAATCAGTTCGATGTTATTGAAACCCGCTACCCGCTGGCCGCCAAAATGCACGGCCGCGAACCGGGATGAGGTGTTGATGATCGGCTCGCCAAGCGTCTTCCATACCGCCCCGCCCCATCCCGCTTCTAAGGCACGCTGAACCTGATATCCCGTATTCGTGGGCGGCGCGGATGCCAGCCAAAAAGGATTAGGCGATTTAATGCCCGCCAGATTAATGCTTAAATCCGCCATCGCTTCTCACCCTTCCTGATTTGAGATGTGTTGCCCGTGCATCAGCCAGCTCACCTGCAGAAGGATAAGCTGAAGCTTTCTGAAGCTTCCTGTCTAGCTTGAGCCCCCTTGAGCAGCAAGCTCGCTTCGGCAGGTCTGCGTTCGTTCTCAGCTTATATCGCTGCCTGGCTAACGTGCTCTGCGGCAAAATGTCTGCTGATCGCATATGCCGTCTGTTTCCCCTGCTCCGCCGCCGAAACGACCATTGCTTCACCCTGGCCGGCT
This sequence comes from Paenibacillus sp. sptzw28, assembly GCF_019550795.1. Lineage (NCBI taxonomy): Bacteria > Bacillati > Bacillota > Bacilli > Caryophanales > Paenibacillaceae > Paenibacillus > Paenibacillus sp. sptzw28. The sequence continues at coordinate 482,204 of NZ_CP080545.1, read as the reverse complement.
CCGAACACGATATCACCGGCTGCGTAAATCTTCGGATGAGACGTTCTGCGGGTCGTTTCATCGATCAGCACCACTCCGCGGTCATGGTCGAGACCCAGCAGCTCAATGAGGTTGATCTGGCGCTTCTGTCCGATGGCCAGTACAACGGCATCGACAGGCAGGAGGAATTCAGAGCCCGCGACGGGTACCGGAATCGGCCTTCCGTCCTTGCCCGCATCGGCCGTGAGCGCCATCCGCACACACTGCAGATGAGTGACCTTGCCGGTGCTGTCACCGAGAATCCGCTTCGGCGCGGTCAGCCAATTGAATTCAACGCCGTCCTGCTTGGCGAATTCATATTCGAAATCGTATGCCGTCATCTCTTCCCTCGTCCGCCGGTACACAATCTTGACGTTCTCCGCCCCCAGCCTGACGGAGCAGGTGGCGGCATCGATCGCCGTATTGCCCGCGCCGATGACGGCCACCCGCGCTCCGGCCAATGGGATCGGCGGCAGATCCGACTTCGTATGCTCAACGAGCTTGATGGCGTCATAAACGCCTTCGAGTTCCTCGCCTTCAATGCCGATCGGCGGGACATATCCCATACCTGCCGCCAATATGACCGCATCATACTCCGCTATCAGCTGTTCCGCAGGTATATCCACTCCCACCTTGACACCGGTGCGGATCTCGACGCCGAGTTTCTCGACCTGCTCCACCTCCCACAGCGATACATGCTGGGGCAGCCGGAAAGAGACAATTCCGTGGGTATCAAGCCCCCCGGCTTGAGGCTTCGCTTCATAAATCACAACCGAGAACCCTTCCCTCGCCAGCTCCCTTGCGGCGGAAAGCCCTGCAGGCCCGCCTCCGATGACGGCGATCTTCCTCCCGTTGGAAGGTCCCGCATCAAAAAGCTGCTGTCCGCTTTGTATCGCCCAATCCGTGGCGTAACGCTGGAGGAGCCCGATCATAATCGGCTTCGAAGGGCCATTCAGAACACACGCGCCTTCGCATAGAACTTCGGTCGGGCAGACACGCGAGCAGCTTGCGCCGACCGGGTTGGAATCCATAATTGTCGCGGCGGAGCCTTTGAGATTGTCGGTGGCGATCCTTTTGATGAAAGAAGGAATGTTAATACCTGTCGGGCATGCCTGAATACAAGGCGCATCATAGCAATACAGACAGCGATTGGATTCTTCCATTGCCGCCTTGCGAGTCAGCCCCGGCTTTACTTCAGCGAAGTTCCGGATGATTCTCTCCGGCGGCAGCATGCCAAGTGAAGCTTGTCGTTCCATCCGTGATCCCTCCTATGTCGTTTGTTCTGATTGCCCCGATACAGCTTGCGCTGCTTCTGCCGCTTGTGCATTTTGTACCGCAAGTTCCAGCCTGTCTTGTTCTCGGCACATCTTTATAACGGTTCTGCAGAGCAGCTCCACCCCCGCCGCAATGTCCTCCGGGCTTGCGTACTCCTTCGGATTATGGCTGATTCCTTCCCTGCACCGGACAAAAATCATGCCGTAATCGCAATAGTAGGACATGGCCAGCGAATCGTGAAACGGGCCGCTCATCAGCTCGGGTGCCTCGAGCTCCATCTCCCGGGCCGCTTCCCTGATCGAACCGAGGATATGCTCTGCACAGTAGCGCGGCTCGCTGTTCGTATCTTCCCGGATCTCATAGCTCAAACCGTGTTCGGCCGCCGCATTCCCGATGATTGTCCGAAGCTTCCGCTCCAGAGAATCCCGGCGCGGCAGATCGATGTCGCGCAGATCGATGGTGAACTGAACATGCTCCGGAATGATATTCCGCGAGTCCGGGAACACCTTCAAGGTCCCGACCGTCCCCACCGTAGGCGCTCCCGGGTCGCCCGAAGCGAGCTCCTGCAGTCCGACGATGACTTTGGCGGCGCCGACAAGCGCGTCCTTCCGAAGACCCATCGGCACCGATCCGGCATGTCCGGCGAAGCCGTACATATCGACTGTCCACCACAGGGGCCCGGATATTCCGGTTACGATGCCAACAGGACGGTCCAGCGATTCGAGCACCGGCCCCTGTTCAATGTGCAGCTCCAGAAAAGCCCCGACCCGGCCGGGCGGGTACTCGGATCCGGCGAACAGCTCCGGATCTCCGCCAAATTCGAGCAGCGCCTGCCTTCGCGTAATGCCGTTCTTATCCTCCCGCTCCAGCTCGCCATCCTCAAGACGGCCGAGTATGCCGCGGACTCCGAACAGCCCCTTATTGAATCTGCATCCTTCTTCGTCGCAAAATGCCGCCACCTCTATGGGAACGGACGGAACGATACCGGCCTCAACGAGCGTCTGAACGGTTTCGATCGCACCTATCACGCCGACGATACCGTCAAACCTTCCCGCATACGGCTGGGTATCGATATGCGAGCCGATCATAACGGCGGGGGCTTCCGGGTTAAGCCCTTCCAAGCGGCCAATGAGGTTCCCGAAGGCATCGATCCGGTCTTTCATGCCGGCCTCTTCCATCCAAATTCTCACTACGTCCACTGCTTCACGGTCCTCTTTGGACAAAGCAAGCCGGCAGACGCCCGTTTCGCTGATTTTTCCAATTTGGGCAAGTCTCTCAATTCGCCGCATCACTCTGTCCGCATCAATGCTAAACCCGTTCATGCCTATCCCCTCCTAAGCAATGTAATAGTTAAGAAGGCTTATCTATGATTCCAAAAAAAGAAGTCTATGTTATGTAATATAACATAAATATTAAAATGTTCAGAAATTTTCAATGTTATTAATACATACGCGTGGTATCTCTCAGCAATCTATGAAAGATTTGATTCAATATGTTATATTATTTAACACAAACTTCTATTATAGCGGTATTGAATATGTGCGAAAGCGAGGGGTTGGATGGATTCGAAGCGCAATCTTACCGTTCGGGAAACGCTGCACCGGCCTCTTTTTCACAATGCCCTGGTGGTTGCGGGAGAAAACGGGCTGCATCGTCAAATCCGGTGGGTGCATATTTTGGAAATTACAAGCTTCGAAACGCTGATTCATGGCGAAGAGATGATTCTCACCACAGGTCTCGGGTTTAATCTGGAAGCCGCTTCGTCCGTCACCTTCGTGGAAAATCTGATCAAACAGAACGCCGCCTGCTTATGCATCGAGCTCGGACCGTACTTTCAGTCGGTTTCGGAAGAGTTGATGGAGCTCGCGAATCTTCATGGGTTTCCGATCATTCTGTTTCCGCATACCGTTCGTTTTGTCGACATTACGCAGGATCTGCATTCGATGATCATTAACCGTCATCATACAATGCTTCGGCAGCTCGAGAGTCTATCCAGAGAATTTCATCGACTTACGCTTACTTCGCAAGGGAAAATGAGCGTTCTGAAGCTGCTGTATAAGAGCACCGGATCACAGCTTATATACCGGCCGTTACCAGGGAAACCCTTGTTCTTCCCGGCCTTATCGCCGGAAGATCAAGCTCCGCTGGTTGAATTTGCCGATGCTTGCTGGGGCGAGCTTGATGAGATCAAGCCCAATACGGCTCCTGCCCTCCGGGAATACCGCAATTCTTCCGCGATCTTGAAGCCGATAGGCGCGATGGATCAGAACTGGGCGTATATAATGATGCTCTGCGACCATAAGCCGGGGGAATATGATTATCTGCTCCTGGACTCGGCTTCTTTGTCAATTGCCCAAGAGCTTCTGCGCACCCGTTATATGGAAGAGCGAAAGCTGTACTCGGAAAACCTGTGGGTCGACGAGCTAATGAACGGCGGACTGGACGATGAGAAGCAGATTAAAGCTTTGATCGGCCCGGATTTCAAACGGCTGAACGAGCTGAATTACCGGGTCTGCCTGATTGAAATTGAAAACCTGTACGACGAGCGGCTGAGCATGCCTGACCACGAATGGGAGTCCGTTCGACTGCATTTATCTTTGATTTTACGTTCCACGCTCGAGAAACATTCGTTCCGTCCGCTCATTACGCTCAAGAACAACCGGCTCGCCGTCATCGCGCTTGATATTAAGTCGAAGGTCGGTACCAAAGCGAGACTGCAGCAGGCACTGGCGTCGCTCCACCTTATTCAGGCGGACGAGAAGCTGAAGGACCTCAGGCTGCTGATCGGGGTGGGCAAATCCTACAGCCACCTAAGAAATGCTTACAGCAGCTACCAGGAAGCCGTGCAAGCACTGTCCCTCTACGCCTGCTACAGGAAGCCGATTCTGTTCTACGAAGAGCTCGGGGTGTTCCAGCTGCTGCTCGGCCTCAATGACGGGAAAACTTTGCAGCTCTTTATTCGCAATTATCTGGGCCCGCTGATCGATCACGACCAAGTGAAAGGCAGCGACCTGCTCCTTACGCTCAAGGTGTATCTGGACCACGACGGCTCCAAGCAAATAGCGGCCCAGAAGCTGTTTATCGTCCGGCAATCCCTCTACTACCGGCTGGAGAAAATAACGGAGCTGCTGGGCGAGGATTTCATGGCTCCGGAGAACCGCATCTCCATCCAGGTCGCGCTGCGAGCCTACCAACTGCTGCACCCCGAGAAGTTCAGCGATAATCACAAAATATCGGGCGGCTAACAAGGAGAGGCGCTGCGAAAGTTCAATCAGTTGGTAGCGGCGGATGCCGCTTCACTCAGCTGCATCCGGATTGTACATATCCGCTCGGCTGGAGAAGACCGCGTATCCGAATCATCCGAGCGCCAAACCAGCCGGGCAACACGAATGATTCTGCCGCCGGAGCTGGAGTAGACCCATCTCCACCTGGCCGGACACCCTTACCCGCTCAGCGCCCGGCGGATATCGGTATATGCCAACCCCTGCGCTTCGGCAACCGCTTGATAGGTCACTTTGCCGTCGGTCACATTAATGCCTTTGGCAATGGCCGGAAACTCTGCCGCCGCCTGCTTGTAGCCGCGATTCGCGATTTGCAGGCCGTAGCCTGTTGTCACGTTGGTAAGCGCGATTGTGGAGGTTCGGGCGACAGACCCCGGTATGTTCGCGACGGCGTAGTGGATGACGCCGTGCTTCTCATAGGTCGGGTTATCGTGAGTCGTTATCCGGTCGATTGTCTCAACCGAGCCGCCTTGATCGATCGCTACGTCGACGATTACCGAGCCCTGCTGCATTTCTCTCACCATATCTTCGGTAACAAGCTTCGGAGCCCGAGCTCCCGGAATCAGGACGGCGCCGATCAGCAGGTCCGCCCGCCTTACCGCTTCCCTGATCGTATAGCTGTTTGACTGGACCGTCTTGAGCCGCCCGCCAAACTGGTCATCCAGCTGGCGCAAGCGGTCCGGGCTAATGTCCAGCAAAGTGACGTCCGCCCCCAGCCCGACAGCCATCTTCGCAGCGTTGGTCCCTACGACGCCCCCGCCGATAATGACGACACGGGCTGGCTCAACCCCCGGAACGCCGCCAAGCAGAACACCCTTACCTCCACCCGCGTTTTCCAGGAAACGCGCGCCCAGCTGGACGGACATTCTGCCGGCCACCTCGCTCATCGGAGTCAGAAGGGGCAGGCTGCCGTTATCCAATTGAATCGTCTCATACGCGATGGCGGTTACGCCGCCGCTGACGAGCGCATCGGTCAGCCCGGGATCCGGCGCCAGATGCAAATAAGTGTAGAGGATCAAGCCGCTGCGGAAATACCGGTACTCTTCCCGCTGCGGCTCCTTCACCTTAATTACCATATCCGAGAACCATGCCTCTTCCGCCCCCGTGACGATGGCCGCTCCCGCATCGCGGTAATCCTGATCCGCGAAGCCGCTTCCCGCCCCGGCGCCCGTTTCAACCCGGACGCTGTGCCCGGACCTGACGTATTCCTTCACCGAGGCGGGCGTCATCGCTACCCTGTTCTCATTATTCTTGATTTCCTTGGGAACGCCGATCGTAATCATGACGGAACACCTTCGATCTGATCGCTCATCACTTTCTTGAAGGTTTGAATGATAAATGCCAGGTCATCATCAGTAGAGGACAATGGCGGAGCGAATGTCAGTACATTGTTGAAGCCTGCCACCGTATCCCCGTTCTTCCCGATGATAAGGCCGGCGCTTTTGCACTCACCCATGATCTTCTTGACGACCGCCGGGGAAGCCGGTTCCTTCGTCTCCTTGTTCGCAACCAGCTCGATGCCCAGAAGCAGACCGAAGGTGCGGATATCTCCGACAAGCGGGTGCTCCAGCAATTCCGCAAACTCTTCCTTCATCCGGTTCCCGAGTACCCGTGCGCGGTCAACCAGATTCTCCCTCTCCATCACTTCAAGGTTCTCCAGAGCGAGCGCGCAGGCAGCGGGGTTCCCGCCGAATGTGTTGATGTGACGGAAATGGCTGTACATTTCCCGATCCTTGAACGCCTCATAAATTTCCTTGCGGACCGCAGTAGCGGAAAGCGGCAGGTAGCCGCTGGTCAGGCCCTTGGCCATCGTCACGATATCCGGCTTCATGCCGAAGTTGAGGTGCCCGAACTTCTCCCCCGAACGGCCGAATCCGCAGATGACCTCGTCCACGATAAGCAGCACGCCGTGTTTATTGCAGATTTCCTGAACTCTATCCGTATAGACCGAGTGCGGGACGATGATGCCGCCGCCCGTAATGACCGGCTCCATAATGACTCCCGCGATCGTCTCCACGCCTTCCCATAAGATCATATTTTCGATCGCCTGCGCGCACTGCCGGTTAAAATCCTCGACCGACTGGCCTGCGGGCCGGCGGTAGCTGTCAGGGGGACAAACATGCAGGAATCCGCCGCTAAGCGGTTCATATTTATACTTGCGCTGGGCCTGCCCCGTAGCAGCAAGGGCGCCCATAGAGCTTCCATGGTAAGCGCGGTACCGGGAAATGAATTTGTACCGGTTGTGGTCGCCGGACTGCTCATGATACTGGCGAGCGATTTTGAAGGCTGCCTCATTCGCTTCCGAACCGCTGTTGGAGAAGAATATGACATATTCGCCTTCGAGCCACTCGTTGAGCTTCTCCGCGAGCCGGATAGCGGGCAGATGACTTTGGGTGAGCGGGTAGTACGGGAGTGTGGATAGCTGTTTGTAGGCCGCCTCGGCGAGTTCCTGTCTTCCATATCCGACATTGACGCACCATAGTCCCGACATGGCATCCAAATATCGTTTTCCATTATGGTCGGTAATCCATGATCCGGCCGCTTCCGTCACAACCATCGGACGATCCGTCTCGCTGTACGGCGTCATATTGTGCCATAAGTATTTACGGTCTTTATCAATCATGTCTTCTGCGGTTTCATTGTTATTCTGGCCCACCATGCGATCAGCTCCTCATCCCGGTTAATAACGGGCGGTTATCATTTTTTTGCGGGTGTAAAATTCGACGCCGTCGCGTCCGCCAGTATGCAAATCTCCGTAGAAGGATTTTTTATAGCCGGAGAAAGGAAAGAAGGCCATTGGTGCAGGGACGCCCAGATTTACGCCCAGCATGCCTGCATCGATCTCTTCCCGAAACTCGCGGATCGCCTTCGCGCTGTCGGTATAAATGCAAGCCCCGTTTGCGAATTCGGACTGATTGGCAACAGCGATGGCTTCTTTCAAATCCTTCACCCGCACCACCGAGAGGACAGGGGCGAAAATCTCGTCCTTCCAAATTGTCATCCCCGGCTGGACCCGGTCGAAGATCGTTGGGCCGATAAAATATCCGCCTCTCCCGCTCTCCTTCACAGGCGTCGGGACGCCTCTTCCGTCGACTACAAGCTCGGCCTGCTCGGCTATCCCTGTCTCGATATAGCGGATCGTCCGCTCTCTGCTTGCTTCCCGGATGACGGGGCCGAGAAACACATTCTCGTCCATACCGTTGCCGATGGCGAGCCCGCGCGCAGCTTCCGCGAGCCGGCTCACCAGTTCGTCCGCGACAGGCTCAACCGCGACTACTACGGAACAGGCCATACAGCGCTCGCCCGCCGAGCCGAAAGCTGCCCCAATGATATTCTTCACGGCTTGATCGAGATCGGCGTCCTCTAGGACGATCGAATGATTTTTCGCGCCTGCCAGCGCCTGAACCCGTTTCCCCGCAGCCGCTCCCGTCTTGTACACATATTCCGCCACCGGCTGCGAACCGACGAACGACACCGCTTTAATGTCCTCGTGCCGCAGCATTCCATTCACCACATCATGCGCTCCGTGCACAATATTGAGAACCCCCTGGGGAAATCCCGCTTCCCCGAACAGCTCGCCCAACCGGTTTACCAGGAGGGGAGTCCGTTCGGAAGGCTTGAGCACGAAAGTATTGCCGCACGCGACGGCAAGCGGGAACATCCAGCATGGCACCATCATCGGAAAATTAAACGGCGTAATGCCGCCGATAACGCCAAGGGGATAGCGGAACATGCCCGACTCAATACCAGTGGCGATATCGGGGAGCTGACTGCCCATCATAAGCGTCGGCGCGCCGGCGGCAAACTCGACGCATTCGATGCCGCGCTGGACTTCACCGTATGCTTCCTCGTAGCTTTTTCCGTTCTCGGCCGTAATGAGTGCTGCGAGCTCCCTCCAATTCTCAATGAGCAGCTGCTGGTAACGGAACAGATACCTCGCCCTGCGGGGGACAGCCACTTTCCGCCAGGCTTGAAACGCCGTGTTTGCCGCTTCGACCGCCCGGTCCAGTTCCTCCTTGGTAGAGATCGGCACAAGTGCGATCACTTCACCGGTGGCGGGATTGGGCACTTCCTCATAGTGGGAGGCTTCCGGCTGGACCCACTGACCGCCGATCATATTTTTTATTTTCTTCGGTGTGGCTGAAGCCGTTACCGCCATACGAACCGCCCCTCTCCGCTGCTTCATTCAACCTCACCCGGCATTAAAGCTCAGTAAGCTCCCGGTACGTCTCAGGCCTGCGGTCCCTATAGAACTGCCAGCTTTCACGGACTTCACGAATCAGGGCTTTACTCATATCCCCGATCACAACTTCGCTTCGGTCGCGGCTGCCGATTGAGACAATGCTTCCCCGCGGATCGGCCAAATATGATTGGCCGTAGAACTCGCCCATATGCCACGGCGCTTCATAGCCCACGCGGTTGATCGCGCCTATGTAGTAGCCGTTGGCTACCGCATGGGCAGGCTGCTCCAGCTTCCACAAATATTCGGAGGTGCCCGACACGGTGGCGGAGGGGTTGAAGACGATTTCCGCGCCGTTCAGACCTAGCATTCTCGCGCCCTCCGGGAAATGCCTGTCGTAGCAGATGTAGACGCCCACCTTGGCAAACGCCGTATCGAAGACCGGATATCCCAGGTTGCCCGGTTTAAAATAATACTTCTCCCAAAATCCGCAGCCTCGGCTGCCCGCTCCAACATGGGGAATGTGGTGTTTCCGGTATTTACCCAAATAGGCTCCGTCCGCATCGATCATCGCTGCCGTATTGTAATAGGTGGCAATACCCTCTCGTTCGTAAATCGGCAGGACGATGACGATGCCAAGCTCCTTGGCGAGCTCCTGAAACAGCTTGGTTGTAGGACCGTTCGGAATCTCCTCCGCCGCCTCATACCATTTGGCGGTCTGCTCAGCACAGAAATAGGGTCCGTAGAAGATTTCCTGCAGGGATACGATCTGGGCGCCCTGCTTCTTCGCTTCGCGCACCAGCCCCATATGCTTCCGGATCGCCGCCGCCTTGTGTTTCTCTACCGGCTCCTCGCCGTTCACGTCATGCTGCGCTTGAATGAGACCGATCCTTACCGTATCCATCATTCACACTCCTTTCGGATTCACGTATAAGCTCTCACTGCGCGTGCGGAACGTTCTTTCGATCGCTGTTTTCCCCAGATTTCCTTATATAATGAACCCTCTAATGATGAAATTCCCGCGGACAAAGGCGGTCACTTCGTTTCTCCGGAATCTCCCCGGTTCGCTCCGTTTTTTAATCCCTACTTCTTTATTTCATCGCCATATCCACGATTTCATTCGTGTACGCCTCTTTGAGGTCGGCAGCTTTCTTGATAACGCCGAATTTCAGTGCAATATCGGCCGTTTGCTTGAACATGGCATCGTCGATGTAACCGAGCTTCGCGGTATCGAAGCCTTCAGGCGCGACAAGCTTGGCAACCTCCTCCATCATCTTCAGCTGATGAGCCCGGGATGTGCTGCCTTCCTCGGCTACCTTCATGACGCTGTCCACTGCCGCCTCGGGGTCTGCAATCGCATCCTTCCAGCCCTTGAGCGAGGCCCTGATAAATTTCGCGGCCGTCTCCTTATTGGCAGCCAGCCAATCTTTGTTCGCAAACAGGTTATCCTCCAGCATGGCGACGCCTTCTTTGTTCATATCGATAACCGAAAGATCCTTCTCCGGTATCCCTTGCTCGAGCACCACCTGGTATTCGTTGTAGGTCATAGCGGAAGCCGCATCCAATTCCCCGCCGAGGAACTGATCCATCGTAAAGCCCTGCTTCACGAACTGGAGATCCTTATTCGGGTCCAGCTTGTATTTGTCGAATAGAGCCAGCACCTCGAATTCGTTCCCGCCCATCCAGTTCCCGACCTTCTTGCCCTTCAGGTCGGCTGGCGAGTTGATTGCGGCCGATTTCTTAGAGACAAGCACCAGCCCGCTCTTCTGATAGATTTGCGAAATCTCGACAAGCGGGAGTCCCTGCTCCTGATGTGCCAGGAGGCTGGCCACCCAGTCTATTCCGATATCGGCAGCCCCATTCGCCACCTGCTGCTCCGGCACGATATCCGGTCCGCCGGGCAGAATTTGAACCGACAGCCCTTCGTCTTTGTAATAGCCTTTGTCCAGGGCGACGTAATAACCGGCAAACTGAGCCTGAGGCACCCATTTGAGCTGCAGCTTGACCGTCACCGGATCCGCACTCTTATTCGCACCGGCCGCCTGCTCATTCGTTCCTCCTGCCGCGTTCGCTGCAGCAGGCTCGTCTGTCTTGGTGTTCCCGTTCGAGCCGCCGCATGCGGCGAGCACGGTTGCAAACAGCATGGCTACGGCTAACAGCATGGCCCTTCGGTATTTCGGTTTCTTTTTCTCCATCGATTCTCTCTCCCTCTTGATCCGTAATAATGTTTGAAACACAGCGTAGTGCCAATTGTGCACGGGTATATGAGATATGAGATATGAGATCGGCCGCGCAAACTTGTGTATCTGTCTCACGCTCAGCCGGCTGTGCAGAGTCCGTTTCATTCATACTGCATCATGTTCTCTGCGAAGGATGCCAGCGAATGAACAATTTCTCAAGTCGTTCCATAAGGAGATAGAAGATGACGCCCGCAACCGCCGCTACGACGATGCAGGACCAGCCCAAAGGCATTTTGGCCACTTTGATCGAGTTGGAAAGCAGATACCCGAGTCCCCGGGACGAGAAGAAAAACTCGCCGACGATCGCTCCGATCATGCTGGCCGTCGTATTAATTTTCAAGGCGGTAAAGACATACGGCAGGCTGGTGGAAAAACGCAAATACCGGAACACTTCGCTCTTCGTTGCCGCATAGGAGTGCATTAAATCCAGTGCCAGCGGGTCAACCGCGTTCATGCCTTTATTCGCATTGATGGCCATGGCCGCCATCGTGCTTACCATAACGATCGCAACTCTTGATCCGATCCCGTCGCCGAACCACAGGTTCATGATTGGAGCGAGCGCTACGATCGGCACGGCGTTGAGGGAAGCGATTAGCAGCACTCCGCCTGAACCCCACCTCGGCCAAACGGTTGCTGCCAAAGCAACGAAGAATCCCGCCAAGGAGCCTAGCAGCATTCCGAGCACGGCTTCGGTAAGCGTATAGCCGGTATAGGATAAGAGAAGGCCCGCATTATCCGCCATCGCTTCTCCGATAGCCGACGGCAGCGGCAATTGATAGGTTTTCAGGTTGAAGAGGGAATGAAACAGCTGCAGCTGCCATGCAGCCAGGAACAGCAAGCCCGCCAGGAGCGGAAGCCCGATCCGGATTGCGGGAGCGACGCTGAGCCTCCGTCTCTTATTGGCCGCGATTACGGAAGGCGATTCACCGTCTATCGCCCGAATTGCCGACGGCGCAGAGGTATCCGCATCCGGGGAATAACGAGTCACGAGTGCGCGCTCTCCTGCCGAATTTCCTTCCATCAGCGGCCACCTCCCCTATTGCGGTACTCGGGCTGCCAAGGGGCTGCCAGCCGCTCCGCCACACCTATGAGCAGATAACTGAACACACCCAGCAGTGCGCCGACTAATACGGTAGACCAGAACATATACACATGGGACGGTCCATAGTACAAATTTCGGAGCATAATAACGCCGATCCCGTGCTGGGCGCCCATGAGCTCAACGAGTATCGCGCCGGTGACAGCCAGCGGCGCAGCGATCTTCAGCCCGCTGAACAATCCGGGCAGCGAGGCGGGAAAACGAAGCTTCCAATAAACCGCCCACGGCTTGGCTGCATATGAGTACATCAATTCAAGAGCGGAAGGATTGACGCTCCGAAGTCCTCTCAGCATATTCAAAGCAACAGGGAAGAAAGTAATGTATCCGGCGATCAGAATTCGTGCCACTTGCTCATCGTGAACGATCCCGTAGAGGATCGGAGCGAGACCCAGGATCGGGATCATTTGGGAGGCGACGGCATAAGGAAAGGTGAGGTGCTCGATCCATTTCGAGACGCTCATTAGTATCGCGAGAAGTGCGCCGGCAGCGCCGCCAAGCAGAAACCCCATGCCGGCATTGGCGAAGGTGACTCCGCCTTCCTTCAGCAGGGTGCCGCCGTATTCACCGAACGCTCGGGCTACTTCGTGGATATATGGCAGCTTGGACTGGGCCAGAGGCGTATGCAGCACATGCAGCATAAACCATGAAACGGCTTCCCATATAATGAGCAATGCTGCCGCCCATATGACTATAGGGAGTGTGCGACTGTGATTCCGGATGCTGTGGCCCTTCATGGTTTACACCCCTTCAAAGCAATCCCGAATTTGTGCGATGAGCCGGAAGAACTCCGCGCTGTTCCTCATGTCTTTCGTGCGCGGACGCGGCAGCGGTATGTCCACAACTGCGGACAGCCTCCCCGGGTGGGGAGAGAGGACAAAGACCCTGTCGGACAAGAAGATCGATTCGGGGATGCTGTGCGTTACAAAAACAACGGTGTTGTTCACCTTGCTCCATATCGACAACAGCTCTTCATTCAGGCGTTCCCGGGAAAATTCATCGAGCGCTGAGAAAGGCTCATCCATCAGCAATATTTCCGGTTCCATCGACAGCGCCCTGGCGATGGCTACACGCTGCTGCATCCCCCCGCTCAGCTGCCAGGGGTACTTATCTCCGAAGCCCTGAAGACCGACAAGCTCCAGCAATTCCTCGGATTTCCTGTGTCTTTCGGCCTTTGCGATGCCCATCAGCTCAAGCGGCAGGGTAATGTTATGCTTAACCTTTCTCCAATCGTAGAGGACGGGATTCTGAAAAACGATGCCGTACTTCTGTGCCAGCCTTGCTTCTTTAGCTGTCTTGCCGGCGACCTTAATCGTGCCGCTCGTCGGCTGAATCAGATCGGCCATCAGCCGAAGCAGCGTGGTCTTGCCGCAGCCCGAAGGGCCCAGAAGAGAGACAAACTCGCCTTTGGCGATATTTAAGCTGACCTGTCCGACCGCAAGCACATCGGAGGTTTCGGTTCCAAACTTCATGCTGATCTGATCGAGCTCAATTTCGGGAATAACCGTTTCCGTCATGACATTCCTCACTCCCCGATCTTGGGTATCACCCGTCTTGCGTCACATTTACTTACATGGTACACCCATAATACATGACTGACATTAGACAAAAGGTAAAATAGACGGCTGAAAATTCAGTCAATTTGTCCAGCGAAAGACCAATATCAGATTTAGATGTCATAAAACATGACATAATTGGTTGTCTATTCATTCCTTTAGACAGGACATGTTTGAAAATATGCGCGTATTCCCGGTTACATGCACGCAAAAACGTATCGAGAATGTACTCATGCTAATTTATTGCAGTTATAATAAAAGGTAAAAGAAGAAAGGGAATTACTATGTGGTTGGACTCTTGAAAACCATGAAATATTAAACTTCAAAAGTAAGAGCGCTTCCTTGATGGTGTTGGGTTCGGAGGAGAAGTTACGTGAAGAAAACTCGAATCAATTTTGAAGCTCATCAACAATTGACGTTAACTCGACAAATTTCTTAGCTCTTTCTCTTATATCATTTGTAAGGGGATAAAAGCTTGTGTCACCTATTTTTGCAACGGCATCATATTCCCCAACTAATGAATCTAAAAGAATAAAATATGAAAAATCGTAACGATTATCCTTTGAGTCGTAATTTCTTATATAAATCTTTAAATCAACATAATGCCTATGATTCTCATGTATGAAGTAAATATCATCGTAGGAAAGCTCAACATCCCCCATACTTATTTCTATATTTTCCGAGCTCATCCGAGGTCTAAATTTCACTGTTATCCAATTACTATAGGCTGGTGCTGCATTACAGAGATTCTCAACAGACTCGAAGGAATCTGCTATTCCATCAGCAGAAATAATAAATTGCCTTTTTACTTCATCATTTATTGTCCCTATTTCAAATGTTAAGTTTGGATCGATTGCATTAAGTCTTTCACTTATTTCGTCCATGTAGTGGTCTTTATTTTCTTCAAAATTCAAATATAATTCGTTTTCCTTATTACTAAACCACTTCCAAAAAGAAGCTTTAAGATCGGTTTTCTTAAACAAATTAATCAACATTTTTTGCCTCCAATGAATTAACGTTCAAATTGAACATGGTCTTTCTATTGCTTTCCATTATGCGTGCGGCCTAGAACTTACTGTTTATCGCTCTCTCCGCAAGGTCTTCCTCACTTTTTTTGACAAAGATATCATATTGGTTTAAATCGTTTCTACTTGCCCCCGGCATTCCGGTATTTTGGCTTGAGATCCTCGTTCGGTAAGAAACTCCATGATTTTGTAACTTCCCTACCGTTTTAAAGTAGTCCGCTTGATTGAATGAGGTAAACACCAAACATCTATGCTTGGAAAAAAGATACGAAAGCACGTTAATAATGAGATTCTCGAAATTTCTCACCATCCTCCCTATAAAATGTATATGACCTTGACCCATCATACCATCCTGGAATGGCTTCAAACCACATTCTCGAAAGCGGGCGGTAAACGATCTGCTTTTCTCAATTTCATATTGACAATACCCTGTCATATTGACATAATGTTGTCATATGAATAAACTAACAACTTCTGGAAGTACATTCACAGAACTGGTCCTGGCGGTATTTCGTCTCAATGGACTATTACTAGAAGCCGGTGACCGATTAACCGAGCCTGTCGGTCTAAGCAGCGCCCGTTGGCAGGTGCTTGGCGTGGTGGAGCATGGCGCTGCTCCCGTCGCTCACGTGGCCCGCGTGATGGGGCTGTCGCGTCAAAGCGTACAGCAGACCGCCGATGCGTTGGAGAGGGAGGGTTTCATCGAGTATCGGGAGAACCCTCATCACCGCCGTGCCAAACTCATGGCGCTAACTCCAGCCGGGCGCGAAGCGCTTCAATACGTAGAGCGACATCATACCGAGTGGGCGAATGAACTAGGAAGGAGTCATTCTTTGGAGAGCTTACAGGAAGCCGTCACGACACTGCGCAAGTTAAGCGAAAGCCTTGAGCAAGATGCTGCAGCAGCCGGCGGAGAAGGACAATTAAAGGGGGATAAACCATGAACCAGATGAAACCGCTAACGGAGCTTCTTCAGGAAAGCAAGGTAAGCCGAATTGACGCAATTGCGCAATACATCGAGGGTCATATCGCCGAAAACTGGCAAACCGTGCTGCAAAATGATCGGGAAAAGCTGCTGGAAGCCTACCGCGAGGCCGGCGATATGGCATACGGAACGTATTTGAACTTATTGTATCTGCCTGTTCATAAGCAGCTTAAAGAAGCGGACCTGCGCCCTGAGCCTCGATTCCCCGGCGATTTCGACATCTCGAGAGAATGGGGCAGCAAGGAACAAACCGACCAGCAGCGCTGGATGTGGAGCACCGTTTATTCGGCAAACGGCGATGCACTCGGCACGATAGTCACCATTGTGTTCCACGATCACACGCAGTTCCGCGTTCCCCGTCCGCCTCAAATTATCGCCTTAAACGAGGTCGGTAAGGAGGAGGTCGTTGCGGGGCTCTCTCTCCGTTCCAATGATTTCAAGCATGCGCTCGAATTCACCGCTGAATACGAAGAATACCTGCGCAGCCAGCAAAGCGAAGACTGAATTTTGGACTGGACATTCTCCGCATGACAAGATTGCCCATATCTCAATTTAACAGAGAGGTTTTTATGCACGATATTCTTGAACGTCTAAAACAGGAATGATATGCTTAAACTAATAAAAGACCGCAGATGCGCTAACATCTACGGCCGAATCAAGGCGGCACAAACAAAAGTGACAGGAATAGACCGTTAACCTTTGTCGGAGGGCGGTCTATTTCCTTTTACGGAAAGAAAGTATCAACACAACCAATGTCGCGAATGAAATCATTAGCGTCAAAGCCTGGTGCACTTCCATAGCATCACCTCCTTTCGGAGGAATGCCGACCGCCCTTAAGCCTTACTATGTACTTAACTGTATTATAAACCAAAGCCTTCCAATACGGTAAGGCTTTTTCTATTCATCAGAGGTGTTCTTTTAACAAAATCGCATTGGATACGAACCCTTGTCAGGTGGCCTTAAAAGGATAGCGGGCGTATACGTCATCAAGGGTGTAGGACTCCCCGCGAGCGATCTCCTCGGCATAGAGGGAGACGCACTTCAGCACCTTGACGGACTGGATCGGATATTTGCCCACAGAGCTCTCGCCCGACAGCATAACCGCATTCGTACCGTCTTGGACCGCCTGAAAGATATCCGTCACTTCAGCTCGGGTTGGTATCGGTTGGTCAATCATGGATTGAAGCATTTGAGTAGCCGTAATGACGTAGGTGCCGGAAATCCTGCATTCCCTGAGGAGCGCTTTTTGAATCAGCGGAATTTGCTCAAACGGCAGTTCAACTCCGAGATCGCCCCTTGCAATCATAATGCCTTCCGAATGGGCCGCTATATCACGGAAATTTTTCACGCCTTCCACCGTTTCGATTTTGGCCACAAGTTTGGGAACGCTTCCGGTCAAAGATCGGCAAACATCCCTGATTTGTTCCAGATGCACAGCTTGGCGGATGAATGAACAGGCGATCAGATCGACCCCTTCTTCGAGCAGGAACGCGAGATCCTCCCGGTCCTTATCCGTCAGTGCGGGAATGTTCAGTTTCGTTCCGGGGAAATTGACGCCCTTATTACTGCTTATTTGACCGCCGACCGTCACTTTGGTTTTTATCCGCTGGGAGGAGACTTCAGTGACCTCAAGCTTGACCATGCCGTCATTAATAAGAATCAACGAGCCTGAACCAATGTCACCTGTTATGCCCGGGTAGTCGATATCCGCTCTGTGAACGTTGCCGGTAATAGGAGTAACCAATAGCTCAAAGGGCTGCCCTTCTTCGAGAAAAACGCCGTTTCCTTCGATCTCTCCCAACCGGATTTTAGGACCCTGAAGATCACCCATTATTCGGATAGGCCTGTCGATTTCACTGCTGGCTTCCCTTAGATTACGAATGATTGTCCTATGACTGTCATGGGTGCCGTGAGACAGATTTAATCTGGCGGTCGTCATTCCGCCAAGAATCAACTCTCTAATCACCGCAGGGGAGAAGCTGGCAGGTCCGATTGTGCAAATCATGTCAATACTCATTGCTATATCCCTCCTAAGAGCTTTTTGTTCATAAGCACACGCTTGCCTTTTATTATGTATAAACGTAAAACGCAGGTAAAAACACGCTCCTCCCGCTTCAGCCCGGGGAAAGTAACGATCAAGCGGGGTGTTCGAGACAATATAGAACGCGTGGATATAAAAAAAACTCCTCTGGGCGGTTCTTGAGCCGCTTTAGAGGAGCAGAAAAAAAGGTTATGCTTCAAGGTTACTAGATTACGCCGTGTATTTCTAATTAGAAAAGCCCAATGTCTATTAGAATACGCTCATTTCGCACTCATTTTAGCTGCTCGCCGCGGCTTTTTATTCCCCGGACAGACCGCTTTCCTTCAGGATCACGTCATGAGCGCCGCCTTCGACCAGACTGGTAGCCGACACGAGCGTTATGCGCGCATTGCGCTGCATCTCTTCAATCGTCTTGGAACCGCAGTTGCACATGGTCGATTTGATTTTGCCAAGCGTCTTGTCCAGATTTTCCTGAAGGCCGCCCGCATAAGGCACATAAGAGTCCACGCCTTCCTCAAACAGCAGACCCGACTTGCCGCCTGTATCGTACCGTTCCCAGTTCCGCGCTCTGTTGGAGCCTTCACCCCAGAATTCCTTCACGAAATTGTTGCCGACCTTCAGCTTGCGTGTCGGGCTCTCGTCGAAACGGGCAAAATACCGTCCCATCATAACGAAGTCCGCTCCCATGGCGAGGGCAAGCGTGATGTGGTAATCGTGGACAATGCCGCCGTCCGAGCAGATCGGGACGTAAATGCCCGTCTCTTCGAAATATTTCTCCCGGGCTTCCGCAACCTCGATTACTGCCGACGCCTGACCCCGTCCGATTCCTTTCTGCTCGCGCGTGATACATATGGAGCCGCCGCCGATCCCGACCTTTACGAAATCCGCTCCGGCTTCCACCAAGTAGAGGAACCCTTCCTTGTCGACTACGTTACCGGCGCCGATCTTCACGTCGAAGTTCGCCTTGACGTATTCGATCGTCTCGCGCTGCCATTCACTGTACCCATCCGACGAGTCGATGACCAGCACGTCTACTCCCGCTTCGACAAGCGCCGGTACCCGCTCCATGTAATCCTTGCTGTTAATGCCGGCCCCGACGATGTAGCTTTTATTGGTATCAAGCAGCTCGTACGGATATTCCTTATGTGCATCATAGTCTTTGCGGAAGACAAGATAGTCGAGACACTGGTCGCCCGTTACGATCGGCAGGCAATTAAGCTTGTGATCCCAGATAAGGTCGTTGGCTTCAGATAGGGTAATGCCCGATTTGCCGTAAATGAGTGAATCGAAGGGTGTCATAAAGCTGCTTATCTTCTTATCCGGCGAATCGCGGCTGATCCGGTAATCCCGGCTCGTCACGATGCCCAGCAGCTTGCCGTTGGGGGTGCCGTCGTGGGTGATGGCGAAGGTGGAGTGTCCGTTCTTCTCTTTCAAAGCCAATACATCCTGGAGGGTGTGATCGGGGGTGAGATTCGAGCGGCTGACAACAAAGCCGGCTTTATAGCTTTTGACCTTGCGGACCATCTTGGCCTGTTCCTCGATCGGCTGTGAACCGAAGATAAACGAGATACCTCCGCAGCGTGCCAGTGCGACTGCCATTCTGTCATCGGAAACAGACTGCATTACCGCCGAGGAGAACGGAATGTTGAGCGAATACGCCGGGCTGTCGCCTTTCTTGAACTTAACCAGCGGTGTCTTTAGGCTGACGTTAGCGGTATTGCAATCCTTGGTCGTCAAATTCGGAATGAGCAAATACTCGCTGAATGTCCGCGACGGTTCATTGTAATAGGTTGCCATGAGTTCGGATCTCCCTGCCCTTCATTTGGGTAAATTTTTTCAATTCTATCACCGAAAGGGAGGGCGGTCAATGGGAATTTAGGGCCTGATAGACCCGGCAGTTAATTGAATGAGCATTTTGTTCAATATCATGATGATTTTATTCAAGAAAAGGGTATTGTTACCTTATATACTTAAATCAAGCAGGACACAAGTCTAATGACGGAGGTTGCGGAACTTATGAAATACGTACAACTGGGCAATTCGGGGTTAATCGTATCAAAGCTGGCGTTCGGGGCTATGACCTTCGGCTACGGGAATATTCCAAGCGTCTACAAGGTAGGACAGGACCAGTCGCAGGAGCTGGTAGACCGGGCGCTCGCAGCCGGGATCAATTTCTTCGACACAGCGGATGCATATGCCGACGGACAAAGCGAGGAAATGCTGGGACGGCTGCTGGGCGCACGGCGGAAAGAAACCGTAATCGCCACGAAAGCCGGCAATCGAATGGGTCCGGGTCTGGTCCAATCCGGGCTCTCCCGCAAGCATTTGTTCGATGCATGCGATGCCAGTCTGGCCCGTTTAAACACCGATTATATCGATCTGTATATTGTTCATAAGACGGACCCGTTTACTCCGCTCGAAGAAACGCTCGGGGCATTGAACGATCTTGTCCGGCAGGGCAAGGCTCGGTATATCGGTTATTCCAACTGGCCTGCATGGATGGCTGCTCAGGCTGTTCAGATCCAGCACGAGCGCCGCTGGGCGACTTTCATTAACGGGCAAATGTATTATTCCTTAGTCGGCCGGGATATCGAGCACGATACGGTTCCTTTCATGAACAATTGCGGAGTCGGATTGACGGTGTGGAGTCCACTCGCCGGCGGCTTCTTAAGCGGCAAGTACACCCGCGATAATCTCAGCGATCCGAATAACCGCCTGAGCGGCTTTGATTTTCTCCCCCTTGATAAGGAATGGGGTTTTACAGTGCTGGATGCCGTCCGGGAAATTGCGCAAAATCATAGCGCAACACCGGCACAAGTGTCACTCGCCTGGCTCCTCTCGCAGTCTCATGTGTGCAGCGTGCTGGTAGGCTCGAGTAAACCTTCCCAGCTCGATGATAATTTAAGTGCGGTCGACCTGCAGCTGACATCGGAAGAAACCGCCAAGCTGAATGAGCTGACACGCCCGGTGCCGCTGTATCCAAACTGGTTCACGACCATGACACTCGATGGACGCGTTGTGGAAGCGCTGAAATAAACGGAATAAGCAGTTATTCCGCCGCCGAGAAGCTAAAAAAACCGTCAGGGAATCACCCTGACGGTTTTTAGTAGTCTCCTGGCCGGCAAGATCCAATTTCTCTCCGGAGGAGACAAGTGCCAGCCTTACGTTCTCTCGACCTTGTATTTGTTCGCGACAAGCGTGATGCTTCCAGGAAGAAGCCGGCTCCCCTCACTTCTAGGCTCTTCAACCAGCTCTTCAATCACTAATCCGGAGGCGGCCACTGCGCTGACAATCTCCCCGAGGGTCCAGTAACGCAGTAAACAATCCGGGAATTCCTCTTGTTCGCTCAACGCAAACATGCCGCTTTCAACAAATCGTGGACAATGCGGGCAAACGGCGCGAGGTCTGCGAAATAATGAAGAATTCCGCCTTCCAGGTAGACGATATCATAGGCATGCTTCAGCTTGTCCATGTTTATCTCAAATACGTCAGATACGATATATTCAATTTCCACCCCTGCTTCTCTTGCCACTTCCAGCGCGTACCGCTGGTTCTCGGGTGAGATATCGACGACGGTGACCAATCCGCCCAATATGGCAAGAGGGATCGCTTTGCGACCGCTGCTCCCGAGTAAAACGGCGATCTTCTTACCCTTCACGTCACCCAGGTAACCGATATGTTTCCTCAAATACTGTTGCGGATTCCCCTTCATATCCGCAGCAGCAAATCAGCGCTTAGTATCTGGATTGTTCTCATTTTAGCGTCCTGCACACCCGGAAATCTCGCGCCGGCCGCAGAGAGCATACGAATGGTTTGAATGACCTGAAAGTTTATTTTCTCACCCGGGTAAATTAAGTTTTGCTGAAGCCTGATAACCGAAATTTCGGATATTTCCGTAAATGGAGATCGCAAATGCCGGGCTCAAGCTTCCGGCGAACGCTCACGCTGCTGACGCTATTGGCCACCGCCGCCGTATAGCCGTGTATATCACTTTTACCATGTTCTGCTTTTTTTGGATGGCTTTTTTGGACATAGCGGAATGGATTTTTTGGATATTCGATAGCGGGAAAATGAAAAATGGGCGCACTGCGCGAGCAGGCACCCTAAGAGAGTCGACTATGGCCGGATCTCAATATCTTGCTCCGGCGTACGAACGAGCCAAATTTAGCTGCGGCCGCTATTTTTCTGATGGATTAAACTAGATAATCAACACCATAAAATCTGCGTCCCAATACTGTCCATCAGTCTTTATAGCATTGCATTCTGAACCGTATACCTCATAACCGATTGATCTGTAAAGATTCTTGGCAGTATCATTATTTGAGATCACGGTTAAATTAATTCGCTCAAGCCCATCACATTTTTTTGCTTTTTTAATCAATTGTTTCATTAATGCCTTGCCTATTCCTTGTCCGCGCCATTCAGGTAAAACAAACATGCCAATAACACTGCCTTTGTGGTTTGTTTTCAAATTGTCTTCCCGGATAAACCTTACAATTCCAACCAACCTGTTATTTTTATTAAAAGCACCCAACGTAAATTGACTATCGGATGGCATTAAATTATTCCGTATCATTTCAATTGATTTTTCTTTTTCAAGCTCATAAGTGGTCAGAAAAGCTTCAGGACTATCCTTAAGCGACATAAGAAGGATATCTCTGTAAATTTCCGCATCTGAGCTTTCTAATAATCGGATGTGCATCATTCAACTCCTTATACCAATGTATAGCGTCCTGTTTTACATTTCAAGAAAAAGGCGGAAGCGCTTCAAGCCGCTCCCGCAGGCCGCATCCGTCTATTGGCTTAGTAGACGCTTCATACGGATCAGAACGGTCTCCTCCCTTTTCCAAACCTACGCCCGAATAAAATGGTCTTTCATAATTCCCTTAATTAATTCGGATAATACTGCAGTGTACTTCGGATCCGTAAATCGTGACTCCAAGTGCTCTTCCAAGTCGTATTTCATCAGCTCTTTATGTGCCTTGCGTACACGAATCACCGGGTGGATATGAGCACTTTCGGACGGCTCCCCGGGAATTCTCGGAATGCTAAGCGGATCCTCAAATTTATGAATGTCCCCGTATTCCAGAGTTGCTGCCAACAAGCATTCGTCCGCATCAAGCGAACATTCTTTAAAATCCTTCAAGGTTCGGTATCCTACTTCCGTCCATTGTCCCTGACGATACTTCAGGATATAGGCAATGAATCCCGGCTGCAGCCAGAGATCGGGAGACTCATTAAGCTCTTGAAGGATTTCCTCCACAATCTTGTTTGTTGCAATGTTCCGATAACCTAAAGGCGCATTCAGGCGTTCCATCAAGATATTCGCCAGTATTTTTGAATTATACCGAAATCCATGAATGAACCCGCTTGACGTCTCTCTAAAATCCAATCCGTGTGTTTGAGCCCCCGCAAAAAACAGATTCGAAACATCGGTCGATTCAAATTCCCCGGTGATCGAAGGAAACTTGTCATTAATGATTTGAATATTGAAATCTTCCATTAGATTCACAAAATTCGGTTTAAAACCGGTAGCCGCAATAACTTCGTTGAAAAACAAGGTTTCAGTCTCGTTCTGCGCATGCACGTAGGTTACCGTCACATCGTAGCCGTCATCTCTTTTTTGAATGTCCACTACATGGCAATCGAGAAGCGCTGCTTGATGCTTTAGCTGATAATTCTCAATGAGCCAACTGTTGGTTGCACGAATGCTGCCGACATAATGCGTTTTGTATGCCAGGCGTGCCGAACTGGGGCTGGCCAGCATTATCAGGTTTGCTTCGTTCAGAATATCCTGCGCGCTCTCCATGGCGCTATTACCCTTGCCTAAAATGAGCACCCTTTTATCCCTGTAGTATTCTTTTTCACGCATATTCTCGTACATTGTTACATGTTCCAATCCCGGAATGGTTGGTATTTTCGGAACAAGGCCCGTAGCAAGAATGAAATAACGGCAGTAATAATTGCCCTTATCCGTGATCACCTCAAAAGTTCCCTCGTCATTCTTTCTTGTATTCAACCACTTGGTCTCGAAATGTATTGGCAGCTGGTACTCCAACACCAAATCTTGAATCATATCAAATAACGCTTCTCTTCTTGGGTGAAAATCCGTGCTGTAGTTTCGCATCAAGATCTTCTTCTCTTTCGTAAGCAAACTGTTCCAATCAAACCTTTCTGTAAAGCGGTGCTCCGCAGGCTTGCCGGAATACAATTTGTTGTTGCTGATCAATTGTCCATGTACCGGAAATTTCCTATAAAAGGAACCTGCATGCTTCTCAGCTTCCAAAATGACAAAATTAATATCGGTACCGTACTGCTCATTCAGTTCTTTCAGAGTCAAAGCCAGTTGGATTCCCCCAGGACCCCCGCCTGCAATTACGATGTCAAACTTGTTTTTCAATGATTTCTCCCCCTCATAATGTTTTATGGCGCTGAAGCGTTACCCTCCAAATTGAATGTGGGATTTTCCTTTGAATTCTGAGCCATGGTGCCGCGATTCCCTAAAGATGCGTTAAATATAGGCATCGCCGCAGCAGTCGTGACAATAGCCATAAGCACCAGCATAGAGTAAAGATCCTGATTAATAATTTCATAAGCAAGCCCGATGTTCACAACAATCAGCTCCATTAATCCTCTTGCATTCATGAGTCCCCCGATGGCCGAGGACTCCCGCCACGTGAAGCCCATCCTCCGCATGGCCAGCGTACATCCGCCGTACTTACCGAGTATGGAAGCCAAAAGAATGAACAAGAACGGGATCACAATTCCCATATTGAAAAGGGAAGCAATGTCGGCGTTTAAACCAGAAAAGGCGAAAAACAGCGGAAGCAACAGCACAACCACAAAGTCGGTTAGCTTACCGTGGATTTCCCGTTGAAATACCGGTGTTCTCGGCATTGCCAAGCCTAAGATAAATCCTCCAAACACAGAGTAAATTCCTATATAATCCGTTATCCAGGCGGCACCGAGTATTAGCAGCAATATGATGGCGAAGTCGTGCTGCAAGAACTGACCTGCGGCTTCCACCCGATCGCTCATTTTTTTTAGCCGCTTCTTCACTAAAGTCAAAACCAATAAGGCAAACAAAACTCCGCCGACCGCCGTGTACAGACCGGCAATCATATCTTTAGACTGGGCCATCGCGGTAACAACTGCCAAAAAACACCACGCGGCCGCATCGTCAACGCTTGCCGCCAAGAGCGTCAAGGACCCGAACTTTGTTTTCACCAACCCCTCATCTTGCAGAATTCTTGCCATCATTGGAAATGCTGTAATGGAGAGAGCGACCCCCATGTAAATACAAAAACTCATTTTATTAATCGCATCAAAAGAGAAACTATCATACAGGAAAAAACCGATTGCCACACCCATGATAAATGGCGGAAAAATTCCCGCTGATGCAAGAAAACCGGATTTCTGGATGGATGAGCGATTAAAGCTTTGAAGATCCATCTCGGCTCCGACTAAGAACATATACACCGATAGACCGAGATTGCTAAGAACAAATAAGGTGCTTTTAACCTCCGATGTAAAAATGGAAGCTTGAAGTTCAGGAGCGAGAACCCCGAAAAATGTCGGTCCTAGCAGAACCCCGGCGACCATCTCGCCTACTACTCTTGGCTGACGGATGCGTACGAATAGACTTCCGCAAATACGGGCGGCAACAATAACAATAACGATTGCGGTAACAACCGCTAAGAACAAATGGAGGTTATGGTTCAAATCAGTTCATTCTCCTTTCTTACACGTTCGATACGGATCGAGTGAACAGGCTACATTCGTCACGCCTCATTGCTTCTCTTATGATTGGCCTTCCAGCCTTCACACTCAAGCCTTCCCTGGAGACTTCGCTTGTCCGAATACGTCCCGAACATCATGAATGACCACAAATGCTTGATGATCAATTTCATAAACGATTTTCTTTAACTTGAACAGCTCCTTTTTTTTAATCACAATATATAAAACTTCCCTTGCTTCCTTCATATACTCGCCGCCGGCGGAGTAAATAGTAACTCCTCTGTTGATTTCCTTATTTATCTTATCGGCAATTTCAGGGTTGAAGCGGGAAATAATCGTAACCGTCTTTCTCGCGTTCAGACCTTCAACAATAAAATCAATCAGCTTGGCGGCGATATAAAGCGAAATAATCGTGTACATAACTTTCTCGGCGCCGATGATGAAATAGGATCCGAATACAACCACCAGATCGAAAAATAACACAGCATAGCTTATACTCCAGCCAAAGTACCGGTTTGCTATTTTCGCTAAAATAGTGGAGCCTCCGGTTGTTCCGCCCGCGCGTATGATAATGCCTATTCCAATTCCAATAAAGACTCCTGCAAATATCGTCCCCAAAATCGTCTCTCCGGCATAGACGGCAATCCCCTTTGTCACAAGCAGGAAAAAAGAGTTCGCTGCTATCGTGATAATCGTATAATAGGTGACCCGTTTATCCAGCAATTTATAACCGATCGAAACGAGGACCGCGTTTAACAGCAGAAGGGTAACTCCCGGGGACCATTGAAACAAATAATATAAATCCATCGAAATACCGATTGCGCCGCCTTCGGCCAATTCATTCGGAATGGCAAAGCTATTCATTCCCACCGCGAGGATGAACGAACCGAGAATGATTTGAATGATATCGGTTATAAGATTCTTCATGGTGAGGTGTTTTTAGTTGCCACGATAAACGATATCGTTCTCGGCTGCTTGGGATTGCGGAAAAACTGTCTCGGCTGCCCTTTTTCCACGACGATAACTCCTCCTTTCAAAATCGGTCAGGCTCGATAATTTTTCCGCTGGTATAAATGGGGTAGCAGCAGCAGAATATCTGCTGCTACCCAATAAATTGATGCTCTCTCATTATATCCGGTCAAAATTCAGACACTAAGCTCGGAAGGGCTGCTGACGGAAACCCAATGCCGATAAGTCTTGACTATTGGCAAACCTATGCAGTCCCATGGTAAGTATTTCAAAGAATGTGACGTGTTAAATAGTACGACTTCATCAGTTGAACGTATGAAATTTCGTTCGATTAATCGAAATAACCCAGCCAAAGCGGCAGCGCCCTCTGGCGAAGACGAAATTCCTTGCTTTCCAAGGATTTTCTGGGCTTGTTGAATTTCTGTTCCCGTTACGGACACTGCAGTCCCTCCGGATTCAAGCAAAACCGAAACGACCAATTGCCCATCGGGCGGGTCTGGCACTCTCATGCCGGTCGGACTCGAGTACACATGATGACATTGCGGTTTAAATTGTGCGTTATTCCTCACGGCGTCTACAAGAGGCTGACAGCCTTGCTCCTGCACACTGACCATGCGGGGAAGGTCACCCTCGACGAAACCCAGTTCCTTTAATTGCAAAAATGCGTTCCACATTCCGATAATTCCGGATCCTCCGCCTGTCGGATAAATGATCACATCCGGCAATTTCCACTGCAGCTGCTCGGCGATCTCCAAGCCCATTGTCTTTTTCCCTTCGACTCTTCCGGGCTCTTTCAACGTGCCGACATTGTACCACCCTTGTTCTTGCTCGCCTTCCTTGACAATTCGCCCGGCATCGTGAATTAATCCGTCCACCAAAAAGGTTCTGGCTCCATAATCCATGCATTCCTTGACGATCAGCCCCGGGCAATCCAGTGGAAGAAACACGTATGCCTCCATTCCCGCATATCCGGCATAAGCGGCTAATGCGGATGCCGCATTACCGTTAGAGTTCACCGCCACCTTGCGAATCCCGTACTCGTTTGCAATGGATAAAGCTGCCGAAAACCCTCTTGATTTAAAGCTTCCCGTGGGATTCTGTTCCTCTCTTTTGACCCATATCTTCCCGCCCGGCAATATTTCCTTCGTCATATTTAAAGGAACAAGCGGTGTCCAGCCCTCTCCCAGTGAGATAATGCTCTCCTCGTTCTCAATAGGCAAAAGCTCGTTATATCTCCACATCGTTGCCGGAAGATTTTTCAGCTTTTCTTTAGTCAGCGTACGTCGGATCCGCTCCAAGTCGTAAGCGACCAAGAGGGTTCCACCACATTTGCAGGAGCCTGCCTTTATCGCAAAAGGCATCTGTTTTCCGCAGCTTCTACATGCCAGCAAGAATCTCAAGAGTAACCCTCCTGTTGTCGATTTTCTCCGTTAAATATAGATTTAATCAATAAGGAAATTTCCGTCCATATCGTTCGACATTTGGTTGTAGTAAGAACGCAAAAACAAAGCACTCTGAATAGAGGTGCCTGTTCCTAACGTCCGGATTATCGTGAATTCTTGTTTGACATGGTCGCCGGTTGTCCAAGCCTATCCATCGCTTTAAATCGAATATTCCTACTCCTCTTGTTGAAATATCCGCTGAACCTGAACTTCTGTGATTCGGTTGGCGGCATCTACAAACACTACTTTAGGTCTTAGCCCTCTAATGTCATCTTCGGAAAACAAACCCATGCTCAGAATGATAACGATATCTCCCGGTTGAAATAAATGGGCGGGGGGACCGTTCAAACATATTTTTCCGCTGCCCTCGGGACCCGGGAGCGCATAGGTCTTCCATCTCGTTGCGTTTCTGAGGCTCGTGATTTGCACCATTTCATACGGATGGATGTTCGCTTCCCGCATAAGAAGAGCATCGATCGTAATGCTTCCGACATAGTTTAAATCGGCCTCCGTTACCGTTGCCCTGTGGATTTTGCCTTTGCACATCAATCTTTCCATGTTCCAATCTCACTCCCGTCTCCCGTTTCACTTCGTTTAATCCCCTATAAAAAATGACATGAAGGTGCCAACTGTAAAACAGCGCTTTCGTTATCCGGTTTTCAAGGTGCAACTCCAGGTTCTTCCGTGCGGGAGCATGCTGCTGCCAACCAAAATAAACACATGAACGTTCGCTAACGCCTACGTGATACACACCTCTCGTAACAGTTAATCCGTGAATCAGGTTCATTCCAATTCTGTTTACTTTGCTCGAGCAAACCCTGGCCGAAAGGCCAGAGTCTGCAAGAGGTAAAGTCATTCCAACCTATTTGATTCTTACAAGGCGTTCATTTACAGGGCTAAGTATCCGAACCGTTCTCATGCTGTCATCCTGCACGCCCGAAAATCTCGCGCCGGCTGCAGAGAGCATACGAATGGTTTGAATGACCTGAGAGTTTATTCTCTCGCCCGGGTAAATCAATGGAACTCCGGGGGGAAAGGGGATAACCATTTCACCGGCTTGCGCATGCAAAGCTTCTTCTAAAGGCACGGTGACCGTGTCATTTTGCTGAAGTCTGATAACCGAGGTTTCGGATATTTCCGTAAATGGAGAGAAATCGAACATGGAGTTTGACAGCCCCCCGTCATGATACGATTTCTTTTCCAGCCCGTAACGCAGAGAAATATTTTCTAGCGCGCTTAAGAGCCGATCCGCATCCTTTTCGGTTGAAGCGAGACTGAAAACGGCAAGCGCGTATTGCAAATCGGCCATTTCCACAATGCATCCCTGCTGTGCCAGCTCCGCCTCCAACTGAAAGCCGGTTAACGTTCCGGTGCCGTCTTTGATGCTTATTTTAAATGGATCCAAGGTTTCATAATCGAACGGGTCATCAGCATCACCAATGAGACGAAACCAGGGCATTTCGCGGCGAAGACTGCTTCTGAACTTTTCAACCGTCCTCAATCCCGCCGACAATCTCTGCCGGCCTTCAAGCGCCATTTGTCTGCGGCTCAGGTCCAAAGAAGCCAGAATCGGATAAAATGGACTGGTGGTGTGAAGCATGGAAAGCCGCTGGGCAATCAAATCCCGGTCCAGCAAATTCCCTTGAACATGGAGCATACTTCCCGACGACATAGCTGTCAGCATCTTGTGTGTTGATTGAATAACGGCATCCGCACCGGAGGAAAGTGCGGAGGCCGGAACCGAGGGGTGAAATCCGTAATGAGCCCCGTGCGCCTCGTCGACCAGCAGTGGCTTGTTATAAGCATGAACCAGCTTGGCGAACGGTCGAAGGTCAATTCCCATTCCGTAATAATTCGGATTGGATAAAAAGACTCCCTTCGCATCCGGATATTGTTTCAATGCGGCTTCCACATCTTCCAAGCGGACTCCATAGGCAACTCCGTTGTGCTTGTCCCACCGTGAGGGCAAAAATACCGCTCTGGCACCCGCCAGCATAAGACCATGAATGACCGATTTATGCACATTCCTCTGTACAATAATCGGCTCATTGTTTCGGCAAACCGATAAAAGGAGAGCCAAATTGCCGATCGAGCTTCCGCCCACAAGGAAAAAACTCTGATCTGCGCCAAAGCAGGCTGCGGCCAGTTCCTGTGCTACTTTAACGGAGCCCTTCGGATCATGCAAGCGATCCAAACCCAATATTCCTGTTCCAAAATCAATAGACATCACTTGTTGAAAGAAGTTCAGCTCCATCGGATCATCCAAACCTTGCCCTGATTTATGTCCGGGAACGTGAAAACTGGCAGGTTGTTTTTCATATAAAGCTTTAAGTTCTTCGAATAAAGGGGCCCTCCGCTGGTTCATCATGCAGTCTCCTTTGATTATCACTTTAGTTGTTCAAATCTAATATGGGTCGATGAAGTAATCCTGTTTTATTTTCGTCAAAAGAAAAACCGGAAGGAGATTACATATCCAATCGTACTCAGCACGAGTTGCAATAAGCGCAACAACTGTAGACCGTATAAATCGAATCGTACATTCGATTAAGGCTGACTTTAAATCCTTTCATAATTTCACCTCCTTTCGATATGGATTTGTTTTTGAGTGAATACGGTGTATATAAGGAACAAGCAGAGATTCGAAAGCTCGTTACGCCATTGGAGTTGCCGGTTATTCGAACTTGATGAAAGAGTTATACCAATACATCTGGATCCTTAACCAAGTCATTATACCGGTTCAGCAAATCATCGAGTTCCTGGGATTTCAGTAAAACCTTAGTCGATATTCTGCCATACGCGTTTACTGTGGCATGCAGTTCCTCTCTTAACCTCTCAACAGCAACGAGAATCTGTTCCGCAGATCCGCTAACTACCTCTTCTCTTCGTGCCAATCCACATCATCACCCGATTTTTTCATTATCTGACCTAATCTGGTATTACCGCTCCATCCCATCCGGTTTACCAGTCAATCCTTACGGCTTTTGCCTCCTTTCCACCCACCGGAGCGTTGAGCCCCGGCGGATGTATTCTTTTTCCCGGAAATGACCGTTACGGCTTATCTTGAGTCAATTCCTGCATTCTGACCAGCACGACGACCGCTTCCGCTCTTGTTGCCGTACTGAGCGGGTCAAAGCGGTTATTTAAGCGGCCCTGTACAATGCCTTTCTTGGCTGCTTCCGCTACGTGACCTTTGGCCCAGTTCGGAATTTTGGAATCGTCCGCATACGAGGTTCCCACGTTCGCAGCGGCCTGATTATTCCAGCCCCGCATCAGCATCGTGATCATTTCCGCCCGGCTGATCTTGACATTCGGACGAAGCGTGCCTTCGGTGTAGCCCTTGATGACTCCAGCCGCCACTGCACCGGACAACTCGCTAACCGCCCAAGCGGGAACTTGCTCCCTGTCCTTGAAGGCTTGCAATGAATCCGGTTCACCTTTCAGCTTCAGTGCTCTTGCTACCATTACGGCGAATTGCAGCCTCGTCATTTCCACGTTCGGCATAAACATGTCGTTCGAATAGCCTTGTATCATACATTTTTGGGCAGCGGCTTCGATGTACTTTTGCGCCCAGTGGTGCTGTATATCCGTCCAGTTTGTTTGCGCGCAGCCGGAGCCGGATCCGTTCGATCCGTCCTCCGCTCCAGGCACTTTAGCCATGACAATGATCGTCGCCGAAGCGGAAAGCGTGCCGCGTTTGACGGCAATGCGGGTTGTGCCTTCCGCTTTCCCGGTCACCGCGCCGCTTGCATCCACTTCCGCAATGGACGGAGACTCGGATTCGAAGCTTGCATCGGTGATGGTCTCGATTTTACCGTTCGCATATATGCCTTCTACCGTTAACTGGTATTTCTCGCCAATACGTAATACCGCCGAATTTACATAAATGGCCGTCAGTTCGTTGCCGGTATACCCGTAGAAGTAACCGCCGCCTCCGTTGCTCGGAGCAGGCGATGCAGCACTCGCTCTGATCACGGTCACGGTGTACGTTTTGACGCCGTCGACCGGCGAGGTGACCTCGACGGAAACCGGATTGTTTCCGACCTGCAGCGCGATCGGCGCGCTGGCCGTGCCGCTTGCTGCGGCTTGGCCGTTGACTTTAATCGCCGCGCCGGCTTTCGCCGTCGGCGTCACGGTGACGCTGGTCACTTCATTGGCTACCGCCGCGGCATAGTTCATGATGCCGCCGCTGAAAGCCGGGCTGAGTGTGCCGTTTGACAGCGTCAGGTTGATCAGGTCTGCACCGTTATCCGTTTCGCGGGTGACGATGATGGTGTAACTTCTCGTCTGCGATCCGTCCTGCGTCCTTACCAGGACGGTAATCCGATTGTCGCCGGTCTGCAGCAAAACCGGCTTCGACGCGGTTCCGCTCGCCACGGCGGTTCCGTTCACCGTGATGACCGCTCCGCTGTCCGCCGACATCGGCGTCACCGAGACGGCATAGACGTCATGGGTCACCGTTGCCGTATAATCCAACATCCCGCTGCTGAACGATGGACTGAGCGTGCCGCTCGACAGTGCCAGATTGATCAGGTCGGCCGCATTCGAGCTCACTTCGCGATACACAGCGACGGAATAGGTCTTCGAAGTTCCATCCTGCGCCCAGACGGCCACGTTAATGAGGTTGTCTCCCTCATTGAGCGGCAGCGGCCGGGATGTCGTTCCGCTCGCCACGATGGTTCCGTTCACCGTGATGACCGCTCCGTTGTCGGCCGCCGTCGGCGTTACCGACACGGCGTATACGTCATTGGTCACCGTCGCCGTGTAGGTCTGCGTCCCGCTGCTGAACGATGGGCTTAGCGTTCCGCTCGACAGCGCCAGATTGATCAGGTCCGCATTAGGGCCCGCCTCCTTGCGTACCGTCACGCGATACGTCATTTGGGTCGTGCCGTCCTGCGCCTTTACCACTACCGTAATCGGATTGTCGCCCGGATTCAGGGCGATGGCCGACGATGGCGTTCCGCTCGCGACCAGCTTCCCGTTCACGGTGATGCTGGCATTCGGGTCGGCAGCCGTCGGGGTGACCGTAATGCTGTAGACACTGCTCACTACAGTGGCCGAGTATTCGGCCGTCGTGCTGCTGAACGCCGGGCTGAGCGTGCCTTCCGATAAAGTAAGGCCGCTGAGCTCCGCGCCAGTGCTTGCGGCACGGGTGACGACCAGATTGTACGTTTTCACGGTCGCTCTGTCCTGTGCTGTCACCGTTACCGCGATCGGATTTTGTCCCACCTTCAGAGCAATCGGAGGCGAGGCCGTGCCGCTGGAAACGATTGTCCCGTCTACCGTGATGATGGCGTTCGGATCCACCGCTGCAGCCGTTACGGTCACACTTGCGATCTCATTGGCGACGGTCGCCGAATATGCGGTTACCGCGCTGCTGAACGCCGGGCTGAGCGTGCCTTCCGATAAGGCCAGACTGCTCAGGTCCGTGCTGTTGCTTGCACTGCGGGTCACAATGACGGTATAGGTCTTCGCCGTCGTGCCGTCTTCCGCCGTCACCAGTACATCGATCCGGTTGT
Organism: Paenibacillus sp. sptzw28; assembly: GCF_019550795.1. Taxonomy (NCBI): domain Bacteria; kingdom Bacillati; phylum Bacillota; class Bacilli; order Caryophanales; family Paenibacillaceae; genus Paenibacillus; species Paenibacillus sp. sptzw28. Next base: position 448,843 of record NZ_CP080545.1, on the reverse strand, counting down.
CCCCCACACTGAGCGGGATCGCCGCCGAAGCCGCTCCGCTCGCCACGGCTTTTCCGTTCACCGTGAGCGTCGCGTTCAGATCCGACGCGGTCGGGGTAACCGTCACGCTTGTGACGTTATTGGCCACGCTCGCGGTGTAGCTCTGAACACCGCTCGCAAATGCCGGGCTCAAGCTTCCGCTCGACAAGGCCAGGTTGCTCAGGTCCGCATTCGTGCCGGCCGCGCGGGTAACGTTCAGGCTGTACGTTTTCGTCGTTGTCCCGTCCTGCGCCGTGACCGTCACCGTAATCGGGTTATCCCCCGGATTCAGCGGAATCGGAGCGGACGCTGCGCCGCCAGCCACTAGTTTTCCGTTCACCGTGACCGTTGCGTTCGGATCGGCCGTCGTCGGCGTCACCTTCACGCTCACCACGCTATTCGCGACCGCCGCCGTATAGCTTGTCACGCCGCTTGCAAACGCCGGGTTCAAGCTCCCCTCGGACAACGCCAGATAGCTCAGGTCCGCGCTGTTGCTAGCCGCGCGGGTCACCACGACGTTATACGTCATCAGCGTCGTCCCGTCCTGCGCCGTCACCGTCACGGCGATCGGGTTGTCTCCGACATTCAGCGAAATGGCCTGCGATGCCGTACCGCTATTCACCAGCGTTCCGTTCACCGTGACCGTCGCGTTCGGATCGGCCGTCGTCGGCGTCACGGTCAGGCTGTAGACGCTGTTCGCCACCGTGGACGTATAACCCGTCGCTCCCATGCTGAACGCCGGACTTAACGTCCCGTCCGACAGGGCCAAATCCGTCAACCCCGCGCTGTTGCTCGGCGCGCGGGTGATCGTGACGGTGTACGTCTTCGTCGTCGTCCCGTCCTGCGCCGTTACGGAGACGTTGATCGGGTTATCCCCGACGTTGAGCGAAATGCTCGGGGAGGCCGTACCGCTCGCCACCAAGGTTCCGTTCACCTTCACCGTTGCATTCCCATCCGTTACCGTCGGCGTAACGCTCACACTGCTGACGCTATTGGCCACCGCCGCCGTATAGCTCGTCACGCCGCTGCCGAACGACGGGCTCAAGGTGCCCTGCGACAGCGCCAGGTTGTTCAGGCTTGCGATCGCGCTCGCTGCGCGTTTCACCGTCACGGTGTACGTCTTGGTCGTCGTGCCGTCCTGCGCCGTCACCGTCACGTTGATCGGGTTGTCCCCGACATTCAGCGGAAGGCTCGGGGAGGCCGAACCGCTCGCTACCAGGGTCCCGTTCACCTTCACCGTTGCGTTCGGATCGGCCAGGGTCGGGGTGACCGTGATGCCGGTCACGTTGTTCGCTACGCTCACCGTGTACTGCTCCACGCCGCTGCCGAACGCCGGAGCCAGGCTGCCCTCCGATACCGACAGGTAGGTCAAGTCCGCGCTGTTGCTGGGCGCGCGGGTGACCGTCACGGTATATGTCTTCTTCGTCGTCCCATCTTGAGCGGTTACCGTGACGTTAATCGGGTTATCCCCGACACTAAGCGGGATCGCCGCAGATGCGGTGCCGCTAGCCACGGTTTGTCCGTTCACCGTGACGGTCGCGTTCGGATCCGCCAACGTTGGCGTCATCGTCACGCTCGTTACGCTGTTGGCCACGGTTGCGCCGTAGCTCTGCGTGCCGCTGCTGAACGCGGGGCTAAGCGTTCCTTGCGACAGCGACAAGCCGCTTAATTCGGCGTTGCTGCTCGGCGGACGGGTGACCGTCACCGTATACAGCTTCTGCGTCGTCCCGTCTTCCGCCGTGACGATGACCTTGATAATATTGTCGCCCACGTTCAAGGGAACGGTCGATGGCGTTCCGCTGGCGACAACCTTGCCGTTCACCGTTACCGTCGCACCCGGGTCCGCCGCCGTCGGCGTCACGTCCACGCTGGTGATGCTATTGGCCACGGTGGCCGAATAGCCTGTCACCCCGCTGCTGAACGCCGGGCTCAGCGTACCTTGCGACAGCGCCAAATTGCTTAAATCCGCATCGGTGCTCGCCTGCCGGTACACAATGACGGAGTACGTCTTGCGCATCGTCCCCGCCGCCGATGTTACGACCACCTTAATGGTATTGGCCCCCACATTGAGGGAAACCGGCGAGGAGGCGCTGCCGCTCGCCACGCTCTGTCCGTTGACCATCACCGTCGCGTTCGGGTCGGAGGTCGTCGGGGTAAGCTGCATGCTCGTCACGCTATGGGCCACCGTCGCCGAATAGTCCGTCGTCCCACTGTCGAACGCCGGCGTCAGTGCGCCTTGCGACAGCGTCAAATTGCTTAAATTCACATCCTGCTCCGACACGGTAACCGTGCTCGTATCCGTATAGTGTCCGTCGTCCGTCGTAGCGGTAATGATCGCCGTTCCCGGACCGACCGGCGTGACGACGCCGTTCTGGTCTACTGTCGCCACCGCAGGCGTATCCGATACCCAGCGCACATTCTTGTTGCTTGCCGTGCTCGGCAGCACTGCCGCGCTTAGCTGTCCCGTGCTTCCGCCCTGTACCAGCGAAAGGGCCGACGGCGTCACGTCGACGCCTGTCGCGGGGATATAGTAATTGATCCGCAGAATCGGTCGCTTCGTGGAGTCGGAATATTCAGAGGAAGCGAATCCTTTATAGTTCGCTACATTCGTAGCTTCGTCTTGATCGACAATTTCCACGCCGTAGTTCGGCTTGCCGCCTTCGACCCACTGCCGCACCGTACCGGTCAACGTAAAGGTTTTCCAGGTGTTAGGCGTGTAGCTGACCGATTGGATGTCGACCGTCGCGGCGTCGTATAAGGGCTGGTTGTTCCATGTTGTTTCGCCAGCCGATGCAGCAGTCCCGCTCTTGTTCCCTTCCACCCAAGGCTCGAGAATCTCCCGCGCGCCCATGGAGACGGTATTGTTGACTCCTTCAACGAGATAAAGCTCCAGCGTCGCGCTTGTAATAATGGCATTGGAGGGGATCGACGACACGTCGAATTTGTGCAACGCCCTCTTTCTGTCATTCACATAAGCTTGAACTCGTCCAACATATGTCAAGTTGGAAGCGCCCCAGTTCGTATCAGGATACGACGTATATTCGTGGACACTGGTATCGTCTGTACCGACATACCCGTTCAGCCCTTGCTGCAGCACGACCTGCGTCGTCGTGACCGGCTTGTCGCTCGCAGCGGGGGCTCTGACGGTTACCGTGCTTGTCGCCGTTAACCCGTCCGCCGTCGTCGCTGTGATCGTGGCATTCCCGAGGTTGGCGCCCGGCGTCACGTATCCATTCGCGTCCACCGCCGCGACCGAAGAATCGCTGGACGTCCACGTCACATTCTGGTCGGTGGCATTATCCGGGGTAAAGTCAGCCTTCAGTTGGGTACCGCTTCCCCCTTGTATCAGGGTCAATTGTGACGGGGTGACGGTCAAGCCCGTCGCCGGTACGGTGTAGGTGACCGTCAGCTTGGGGCGAAGGGACTGCGTATCATAATCTTCGTGGTAAAATCCTTTGTTCCATTCCGTCGTATCGGAGGACGTATCCCTCCGCATCATGATCCCGTAATTCACCGCACTTCCGCTGACCCACTGCTGCGCCATGCCGGTCAAGTCGAATTGCGACCATGAATTAAGCGCGTAGCTGCTGGTCATTTGCGTCGAGAACGGCGCTGAATCATAGATTGGAGTGGCTACCGCGTTGTTCCAGGTAAGCGTATTCTCCTGCCAATCCTTCGTTACCTTATGGATCGCTATCGGGGCATTAAAATTCCCTCCTGGGGGAGACGAAAATATATACAATTCCAACTTAGCGCTGGTAATTGTTGCGTTTTGCGGTATGGAAGAAAGATTGAACTGGAGGAAAGAAAATCTTTGCTGGCTTGTCCCTCCTTGATAGTTGCCGATGTTTATATAGTCGTTGTAATTAGTAGTTGGATCATTCTGAACGGCGTATGCGCTCTTCATGTTCGTATACCCGTTAAGACCGGCCTGCAACACACTCGTCACAGGCGTCGCGGCTGCAGATACGTTATCGGGGGACATCAGCAAAGAGCTAAACGCCGACAATACCATCAGTCCGCTGAGCGCTGCGGAAACGACGCGTTTCAATATATGATTTCGTTTTCGTTTGAAAATCTGCAATTTCATCCCTCCGTAATATAGTTCTGAGATTTCTGTTGTCGCGGAGAACGGGTATGCTCGCACCGCAGGCAATCTTCGATGAGACGGTCGTCCCGGCCATTTAGCGACAAGCTTGTTCGCCTGTTCCTTTGTTTGTTATAATCGCCTCCTTATCATCCACGACCTGCTTGGCTGATCGATTTGCACCTCCGCTGCTGGAAAGGCAGAGCTTTTCATGTCGTGATTTGGGTTTAAACGTGTGCGGGCCAACCTTCGCGTTTCTTCACTCAAATCACCCCTTTCAAGAAAAAAAAGAAACCCCCGTCCAGAGATGCCTGATTAGACGGAGGTTTCCTCCGTATTCGGTAGCTGGCTGGCATCATTGGATGCATTTGATCCAATTAAGCCCCTGTAGCTTTGCGTCGCCACTTTTCAGTGGGTTTGCCTTTATCGTACGATGTTTGCAATTGTGAGCAGGCAAGATAAGGGATTTCCTCGCCTGACAGTCCTTCCGGATATCCGTACCGTCCCATCGTTCCGCCCAACACCGGGTGCAGCTTCATCAAGTTCCACTGCATCTTGATTAGCGGCCCCCGCTTCTGGAGGACAGCGGACGGAATCATCAATATCGTTGAAGGATAAAGGGTATTGACCTTTTCAATTTGTTCCAATATTTAACTCAACCCGTGTATATTAAGTTTTATCATGTTCCTCTTTTTTTGGGGATGGCTTTTTTAGACATGTCGGGATGGATTTTTTGGAAGTTCGGTTTAGGAAAAAGACCGGATCACGAAAAAAAAGCGCGCTTCGCGAGCAGGGCACCCAAAAAGACGGCTATGGCCGGGATTCGATAGTTTGATTCACATTTTTTGTTTATTGCTGATCAGAAACCCGGCTGATGTTTTCTTTTCATATACTCGGCGTAACTCGCTTGCCAGGATTCGTTTACTTGCTCCGGCGTTTTATCGCCCCAGTCCTACGTATACAAACCGACCGCCATCACGTCCCGGTCTCCGAGCGGAATCACGAAAGCGCCTATATCTTCCGGCTTCATGCGGTATTTCGTTACCAATTCGCCAACAATCCATTCTCCGTTATAAACGATTGCGGCCTTGCCCTCCGCCAGCCGGATGGGATGGATGGAAAATTCATGGCAGCGGCCTGTCACCATTGAGCCCTTCATAAGCCTTCTTGAATCCCGAAATCCCGCAGATCATCGATGGTTTTGCGAGCTACAATCTCTCCCTTCCCATTAAGCGCCTCGATTTCGTACGAAGCTTCCGCTGATAAGGGTAGAGTTGCGAACCAGATTGCACCGCCCGTGTCAGTATCGGCAACTTTAGCCGCGTATTTACCGGGAGTTTGACCACTCGTGATAACGATTACCTTCTTGACGGAAGTATCCAGGATCTCTCCGAAAACGAGGGGAAAAGGCTCTCCGATTCCCTTATATGGCAAGCCCATCCAAGTAAGCGCCGCCTTATCTAAACCGCCGCTTGTCCCGTATCCGCCGCCGTATGCCCATTTCCAGCCAAGCCACATCTTGCGGACATACTCAACCTGCAGGTCGGTGCCACTTTTTTGATAATAGCGTTTAATAAACAGAAGAACTCCGCCGTCAACAGGCTCCTGGTGAATGACCCGCATGAAGGGGAAATGCCGGAATTTCTGGACAGCTTCCTCAGGTGTCCGGCCAATCGGAATGCGCAGCGTTTGTTCCAGACCCGCAGCACGCGATAACCGTTGGTCGGCTGGTCCACCGGGCATTTCATATGCTGCGGCAAGCGCCATAATCATAATGATGCAGGCCATTACCGCTCCCGCAACTGTCCAAACAAGCCGTCTCCTGCTTCCCGCCGGCGGATTGCTCACCTCTTGCTGTATCATCCGGATCCGCTCCGCAGAGGGAACCCGTTCTTCCCGAAATGGTTTTACAAGCAGCCTCTCCGCGATTTCCGTGTGATCATCCATTGTCGCTCTGCGCATTTCATTCCACCTCCTTCATGTCTTTGGCCAATCTGGCGCGCGCACGGTGCAGCCGGGATTTAACCGTACCTTCGGTAACGTCTAGCAGATCAGTCAGCTCAGCATATGTCAGGCCATAATGCATGCAGAATCAGAATCTCACGGTAGTGCTGCGGCAGCCCGAGTACGGCCGCCCATACCTCATCCGTCATAGCGCCCGAGAAATAATCCGCTTCCGCAGAGGATACGGTACGAGTGTCGCTGAAAAATTCGATAAGGATAACCTTTTTGAGGAAGGCTGATCTCTTGTAATTGAACGCGGTGTTGCGGGCGATCTTGAATAACCAGGTTTTCACCGCACTTTGTCCCCGGAACGAGCTGAGCGCACGGAACGCCCGAATGAAGGTATTTTGGGCAATATCCTCGGCCAGGTGCTCTTGGCGCGTCAGGAAGAAAGCGTACTGCCAGTCGTCGTGCCAATACCGGCGTACCAGCGTCTCGATCTCAGGCGGATCAACCTTCAGGATGCTTTTGAGGTACTCTTCTTCCATTGGTTCTCCTCCCTCCACATAACAGACAACCGCGAGTGCCGAAAGGTTCCCGGTTCATAGGTGATTTTTCAGTTCGGGCAAATCGAAGGCAAACATGCATAATGTTGATGATCACGAGCTGGCCGAAAGTGCGCCGATCCTGTTCCAAGAACCAAATAAGCCAGGTCAGACCGCGCCGCGGATAACTGACCTGGCTTATTGCTTTCTCTATAACAAGCGCTTTTATTAAGGCGTTATAATCCGCAGCAAAATGTCGACATTCGGAACCCGGTAACCTTCCTGGTCTTGCGTATTCAGTATCATTAGTCCCGAAAGTACCGATAAATAACTGGAAATCAGTTCCTCGGCACTGCCTGACGCAATTTCGCCCGCTTTCTGCCCCTCAGTAAATAACGGCAGCAATTGGGCGACGAAGGTCTCCATGGAATATTGCCCAATAAGCTGTTTAGCCTGCTCAGGAACGCCATCGGACGTGCGCGCCTGATGAATGAGCATGAAATAAGGAGCTCCTTCTTCGTCGAGAATTTCGCTCGTTAAAGCTCTTATTTTCTCGATCGGCGAGCCCGGCAAATGATAAACGTCAATCATTGCAGCACTCGCTCCTGCCATGGCCTCCCGTACGAGAGCGGTGAACAGCTCGTCTTTTGATTTAAAGTAGTGATACAGAAGGCCGTGGCTGATGCCGGCTTCAGCCGAGATCATACTCATTTTAGTTCCAATAATGCCCCGGCGGGAGAAGACCTTAAGGGCTGCCCCCATAATTTGCTCCTTGCGCTCATCCCGGATCTGATGCAGTTGTTCTTCGTTTAATGGCGCCAATGACTCTCATTCCTTTGCCTGTACATGGTTGCATAAAGTATACCATTATTAATTCTTAAGTAGCTATTTGATTCCGGGAAACAGAATTCAGGTCAAAAGGAGCTCCGGAGAAGTCAGGTACAATCCGATTCAATACTTCCTCCAATGGCTGGCCGTCTTGTGAAAGCTTAGCGAGTAATTGTTTGCCTTCATCCGATGCAGTAAGAACCGTCGTTACCATTTGCGCATTCATAATTACACTTGGCGATATTTCCAATGTGTTTACTGCCCAATACAGTCCATATAACTCCCAACTACGTTGAACAGTTGCGTGTTTGAGAAACAAGGCCATATATTCGCGGCCAAAAGATATCCCCCGAAGCGGCTCTGATCCCGCATATTCGACCCCTTCCCACTGCAAATCATTAGCGCAATTAAGCCACCAGGCCGGCTCGATCGCATCATGTATTTTTTGAAGCACTCTTTGCTCAAAATGAGGCTTTGGGTTATTCCGGTGTTCATGTAAGCACGATTCCAGCAATCCACCTCAATCGCAGCAACCGACATTCCCTGACCGAAAATGGGATCATATATGCAGTATGCATCTCCTAAAACTAACAATCCTGACGGCCACCGCTGCATTCGTTCATAATGATGACGGTACAATTCCGGCACCCGATAACCCCGAGGCTGGGTAATCGGTTCAAGCTCCTTAACGATCTCAGCAATTATCGGAGTTGGAAGCTGTGCAACCGCCTGTTCGAATTCTTCCGAGCTCACAGGAGGATAGTGTCCACCCGGACGATAAAGCACCACTTCTGCTGTCTGATTCTCTATAATTGAAAAACTCCCGTAAACGTCCCATTGGCAGGCTGGCCTGAGATGTTGATAGTATCCCATTTTTCTTCCAGATGTGTTAAATGGGGTGGAATCCGATAGCGTCTGGTACTATATCCAAGAGCGGCTTTCAGAAGATCCGGACTCGGCACATCGTAACCCAAATCATGAAGCCATGCAGACAACTTGGAGAAACGTCCGCTCGCATCAACAACCATACCGGCCATCAATGTTTTCTGCTGCCCCATTGGCCCCCTTTCCCGGACCTGGATTCCCGTCACAGCCGTCTGATTCGGGGTGGTTAACAGATGGTTCACATCGTGCTTTGGCAGAAATTGAACATTGGGAATTTGTTGAACGCGCCTGCGAATAACCCACTCCAGTAAAGCTCTGCTGAACTTGAAATCATTCTGAGGATATTGCAGTTCCATGCTTCCATATTGATTCATGTTATAAACGGTTTTATTCAGTATCGAGGGAGCCCCCTCTGCCGACAAATCATCCTCGTAACCTGGAAAGAGGCGTGTTGTAATCATCTTGCCGCGATCCGTGAAACGATGCGGATGAAAAGATTGTGGTGTGCCCGCCCGGTCTTCGGGCTTTTCCGGAAAATCGTCTTTATCAACGATGAGAACCTCTCCGTAATAATCCGAAAGCACTCGCGCAGTCAGTAATCCGGCAAAGCCGCCTCCAATTACAAGCGCTCTACCTTCTTTTTGATTGAAAATCATGTTATCGCTCCTTTTTTGATTGATTTAATCAGTCAATTTTAAAGCAAAAAATTTTACCTCAATCGAACCGGTGGGATACAGCAATAAAGCGACCCTTAACAACTTTCCTACAATGACTGACTTGATCAGTCAACATAAGGTTACATTATTTTCCAACAGCTGTCAACGGTCCTGATGTGTATTAAAGGCAAAAAAAGTGCGCCCCGCGCGGCTCACTTTAATTTTACTCACGTTTTTGTCTAAACACTGCATCTTTAGCCCTGTTTCTTCAAATTATCGCAATAAATAATCATCGCCTCCCGCAAAAATGCGGCGTAGCCCGGTTTGTTCTTATCGATGTTCTTCGTAAAGCGCGGGTCATCCACATACAAATCGGCGAGGCCGCGAAAGATTTCCGGCGTACAGTCGTAGTAATAATCGGTGATCTGCTGTCTTAGCTCGGCAACTCCTTCCTGCACCTGAGGATCCGCAGGACCCCGATCCATCGCCGCTATGATCTTGGCGTTAGTCTGTCCGCTCCGCTCGTGGATCCTGGCCCAATCCTCCTGCGTGTATTTACTGGTCCGGCTCTCAACTGCATCCATCACCGCATCGCCGTATTTCTCCCGCGATTCGGCCGTATATTTACTCTTATGCTCTTCTATATCCTTCATATCAAATCCATTGAACAATTCCTCTTGTGACATAATCATTCCTCCGTCGGCGTTTTGTAGGGTTAACTCAACGGTAGCGATGATGTCTTCGAGCCGCTTCTTCTTCTCAAGCAGCAGCTCCCTGTGGGCCGCCAAGGCACGTTTGCGGTCGAAATCCGGGCTTTCTATAATCCGCTTGATCTCATGCAGCGAGAAGCCGATCTCCCGGAAAAATAATACCTGCTGCAAACGTTCGAGGTTGCCGTCCGAGTATAGACGATGCCCCGACCCGGTGACCGCTTCGGGGACAACCAGGCCGATTTCGTCGTAGTGGTGCAGCGTGCGCACGCTGACACCCGCCCATTCGGACACTTCCTTCACCTTATAGGACACTTTTTATCGCCTCCGAACAAAAATCATACTTCATCACGTTACGTGAGGTTCAATGGGTAATTTCAAAAAAATTCACCCGCCCGTTCTAAAGTGAGCGACCGTTTTCTGAATAAAAGCTTTCGCGGCCTGCCCAAGAAAACGATCCTTGCGGTGAATGACCCCGATCTCCCGATAGGGCGCGCCTCCGGTAATTTGGATACACCGTAAGGTTGGCTCGTTCATCGATTTGATCAGGGCATAAGGCTGAACCGTCGCTCCGATGTTCGCCTTTACCAGATTGATAAGCGAAGTGACAGTACTGGTCTCGAGAATCGTCTTAACGGTGAAACCGTTTTTGCGGCAGCAGTCGTCCACCAGTTCCCTGCCGATAAAGCCTTTGGGAAACATTACGGTTTGAAGGTCCATTAGATCGTTTAAGGGTACTGAAGCACGCTCTGCCCATGCATGGCGTTCCGACACAACCAGCGTATATTCCTCCCGGCATAACGGTACCCACTCAAGCCGGTCGTCGGGAATCGGTGTTATACCAATGCCGATATCGACTTCATTTTCGAGCACCAGATTAGGGATTTCTACCGAAGATATAACGATCAATCGGATTTTTGGCAGTTCGGTATGGTAATCGATCAACAGATTGGATATCCGGTAATCCAAATCCGAGGGCAGCGCCCCGACGGTTAATGTGCCCCCCTCATTGTTGTGGAGATCGTTAATTGAATCCTTGGCATTTTGCAGATGGCGAAGAATCTGGACGCTTTGTTCCAGAAGCAGGGAGCCGGCCTCGGTTAACGCGATTCTTTTCCCAATGCGGTCGAACAGCGGCGTATTCAACTCGTTCTCCAATGCTTTAATTTGCAGACTCAACGTCGGCTGCGAGATGCCAAGCTTCTCGGCCGCCTTCGTAAAATGCAGCTCTTTGCAAACTGCTATGAAATATTCCAATTGGCGCAGTTCCACAGCTCAAGCTCCTATCATTGATTTTATTAATGATAATAATAGAAACAATTGAATTGATCAATGATGATTTATCCAATACACTTACAAACACAGAGCCGGATAACCGGCTGCGGTATCATATACCGATCGGAGGTAAAGAGTATCATGCGTAAACGTGAGATTGTGTTGATTCTCGCCCTTTTCATTGCTTCGCTTAATTTGCGTCCTGCGATTACCTCCGTATCCCCGCTGTTGGGGGCGATTCGGGACGGTCTGGGCATGAGCGGCGCTTCGGCCAGTCTGCTGACTTCCATTCCGGTGTTATGCATGGGGTTATTTGCCCCGGGCGCCGTTAAACTTAGCAATCGCTGGGGAATTGAGCGTACTATCGCCTGCGCAATGCTGCTCATTGGGGCGGCGACAATAGCCCGGTTGTTCGTTTCGTCCACTTTATTCCTGCTGTTTACGGCATTCTGTGCCGGAATTGGCATTTCAGTGGCAGGTCCGCTGCTCTCGGGCTTCATCAAACGGCATTTCCCGAATGCAGGCGCCATGGTCGGCGTTTATTCGATGGCTATGGTCGTTGGAGCTGCCTTAAGCTCAGGGCTGTCAGTCCCGCTTGAGGATATCATGAAGGGTTCGTGGCGCGGATCGCTTGCCTCGTGGACCGCTCTTGCCGTAATAGCCCTCCCTCTCTGGTGGCACCTGGCAAGGAGAGAAAACAGGGTGCAGGTATCAGCAATCACGTCGGCCAGGGGCAGACCCCCCGCACCGGTTCAAACGCGGATTCCCTGGAGAGATAAGCGCGCATGGCTTCTGACGCTGTTTTTCGGAGTAGTGGCGACTTTGTTTTATTCGATTACGGCCTGGCTTGCTCCGGCGGCGGAGAGTATGGGTTATGACCAAGCTTCAGCCGGCGGCGTGCTGACATTATTTTCGCTTACTCAAATTCCTATAAGCTTGCTGCTTCCGCTGTTGATCTCCCGTTGGCCTAAACGGTTGTTCTGGCTGCTGTTGTGCTCAGGCTTTGAACTGGCGGGAATTCTGCTTATCGTGCTGTCCGCGAATCCATGGATAGCTGCGGTGCCGCTGGGAATCGGCGCAGGCGGGTTGTTCCCCATAGTCCTTATGCTGCCAATCGACGAGACGCCGAACGCCGAGGCGGCGGGCGCTTGGTCGGCTTTAACGTTATTCGGAGGTTATATTATCGGCTCGTTTGGCCCTCTCTTGGTCGGCTGGATACATGATCTGTCAGGCAGCTTCACTGAGGCATTTGCCGGATTGGCCGTCCTGGTCGGCATTATGATGATCATCCAGCTTATGATCGGAAATAAAAAGGAAGCGTCTGGCGGAATTCAAGGGCAGCGGGAAACGGTTGTCTGAAGGGTAGCATAAGGATAGAAGAAAAGGCGCGCTGATCACGCCGTTAACTAGAAACAACCTCACACGGTTCTATGCGGCCTTGTTATGGTGAAGTGCGTTTCAACAAAGTTAGTCGGATAGAAGCGGACGCTTTCCATCACTATCATTGAAACAAATATGATGCACCCGAGTTATCGGATGCATCATATTTGTTTTTTGAAGATGCTTATCAGTCTTCAATGTAACCGGCTTCGCCTTTTTCCATATAGAAATCCATCTCCGACTCCAATATCGCTTCAACTGACGGTTCGCTTAATTTCACGTCTTTGCGGGCCATAATATAGTCCACGAGCTCGTCGATATCTACATTGATTTCTCCTTTGGCATCCTCTTTCACGTTGTCGATGAACGCACGCTCGTGTTTTAGTACCTGACGGATGCCGATTGGATCTTCGTTTGTTTTGCTCGCTATGTATGCCACAAGCTCCTGCTCGTTAACGGCGGGTGCTTCTTCGTGATTCGTCTTCTGTTCGCTCATTAATGCCAACTCCTAATTGTTATAGTGGTGATGTTATTGTATCACACTGCCTGGGGCATTACCCGCTGCCGGTACCAGATTTTGTTGATATACCTAAGTGGGTTTTTTCTGCTTCAGACACAATTTACAGTACGACGTGCTCTGTAAGCAGGTTTTTCCTGCCTATTTCCACATACCAGCCGATTATCGGACTTTGTTGATTAGACCTAAACAGATCGCCACATACGGCGGGTGACCGGACCGTTCGGCTGAATGAGTTTGAAATGGGCAGATTCAATACCAGGACCAATCATGCACCCGGAAATCAAGTTATTATTATGCTCCAAATGATGGCGATCAGCCGTTGGAACAAATTCCTTGCGCGGTTGTGACCGATTTTTTTATTGAAATGACCAAGAAAGCGCTTTACAGATTCATATCAATCACATATAATCATATGTGAGAAAAAACAATCATAAATACTCATATCACTGTACCTTGTCGGTCATATACGGTCAAACCCTATGGTAATGGAAGGAGGGGTAGGATGCTTTTTGAAGAAGAACGGAAGCAAAAGATAGCCGATTATGTGTTCGAGCACAAGCGGGCATCGGTTCAAGAGCTGACTGCATATTTTAATGTTTCGGAATCCACCATAAGACGAGACTTGAAAGGGCTGGAAGAGGCGAAGCTGCTTCGCCGGACTCACGGCGGCGCGGTTGCGAGCGGAGACGACAATGCCGAGCCGCCCTTCTCGGAGAAGGAAGACCGGTACCGGAGTCAGAAGGAAGCGATCGCGCGGGCTGCCGCATCGATAATTCGCGAAGGCGATATTGTGCTGCTCGATTCGGGTACGACAACCTACTACTTGGCCAAATGTCTGAAGATGTTCAACAAGCTTAGGGTTGTGACAAATTCGCTTAAGGTAGCTCAGGAGCTTGCAGGCCAGAAGGGAATCGAGCTTGTACTGTCCGGCGGGACGGTACGTGAAGAAACACTGGCTATGGTCGGACCGCTCGCACAGCATTCAATCGGTTCCGTCCGCGTGAACAAAGTATTTCTGGCCGCGAACGGTATTGACCCGCGCGCAGGCATAACGACGCCCAATATGATCGAGGCCGCCGTCAAGCGGCAAATGATCCAGTTCGCCGGGCAAGTCGTGCTGCTGGCCGACCATAGTAAATATGGCACGATCTCTTACGCCAAGGTCGCGGACTTATCCGAGATCGATCAATGTATCATGGATGACGGCATCTCACAGGCGGCCGTGAAAGAAATGGAGTCTGCGGGCATCGATGTAACTCTAACAAGTGCAGGAAGTGAAGAAGCATGAAAAACCGATTACCGGTCATTACCGTCACCATGAACCCGGCACTCGACAAGACAGTCACCGTCGAGCAGCTTGTGCACGGAGGGTTAAACCGCATCAAGGAACTGCGAACGGATGCCGGCGGCAAAGGAATCAATGTCGCCAAGGTGCTAAAGCATTTTTCGCTTGACGTTGCAGCGGCTGGATTATACGCCGGCTACCAGGGGCAAATCCTTCTTGCTAAGCTTAAATCGCTCGGTATACAGTCCCTTCTCCTCGAAGCCGAAGGTGAAACGCGGACGAACCTGAAGGTCATTGACGAACAGACGAAACAAACGACCGAACTCAACGAACCCGGATTTTCAGCGGATCGCGATATACTCGAGCAGTTCACCGCTCAATTCGAAGCGGAAGCCGCAAATGCTTCATTCGTTGTCCTTGGAGGCAGTCTGCCGCCGGGCGTGCCGCCGGACTTCTACAAATCTCTGATCGAAATTGCCAATGCTCGAGGCACGAAGACGATCCTGGACGCGGACGGAGAGGCCTTTTCTCATGGGATCGAAGCAGCCCCCTTCGCCGTGAAACCTAATATTCATGAGCTGGAGTCGCTATTCGGTCAAACATTCACAAGCGAGGAAGAGATAGTCTCCGCTGCAAGAACGCTCATCGACAAAGGCATTCAATATGTGGCGGTCTCGATGGGTGCCAAGGGGTCGATTATACTGGGCAAGAACGAAGCGGTACGGGCAATTCCTTTTCCCATCACGCCATTAAGCACGGTAGGGGCAGGCGATTCGATGGTTGCGGCAATGGTCTACTGCTTCCTTCATGGCAAAACGCTTGAAGATACTGCGCGCTGGACGTCAGCGGCCGGAACGGTAACCGCTTCGAAGCCCGGAACGCAGGTTTGTACGCTGGAAGAAGTACAAGCAAAGCTGAGTGCCGTTCAAATTTCTCACATTTGAGCATCATGCATCTACTAAAAGGAGGAGAATTAGCATGAAGAAGTTACTTGCTGTAACCGCCTGTCCAACCGGGGTCGCTCACACGTACATGGCAGCAGAATCACTCTTGAAGGCCGCGAGAGAAAAAGGTATCCCCATCAAGGTTGAAACCCGGGGCGCCGTAGGTGTTGAAAACGAATTCACCGAGCAGGAAATTGCCGAAGCCCATGCAATAATTGTCGCAGCCGACACGGATGTTGCTGAATCCCGTTTCGCCGGCAAGCCTGTCGTGAAAGTGCCTGTAGCGCAGGCGATCAAGAATCCTTCGGGACTTATTGAAGAGGCGCTGAACAAAGAAGCTGCATCCGGGGACGATTATATCCGGCAAGTAGAGCAATCCAAAGCACAGCGCAGTTCTGCGAGAACAGGAGCTTACAAGCACCTGATGAACGGCGTCTCCCACATGCTGCCTCTGGTAGTTGCCGGCGGCCTGCTGATCGCCATCTCGTTTATTTTCGGAATCCATGCCTTTGAACAAAAGGGTACATTTGCTGCGGCGCTGATGAGTATCGGCGGAGGGGCCGCTTTCGCTTTGATGGTCCCTATTCTTTCCGGGTTCATCGCATTCTCCATTGCTGAGAAGCCGGGTCTTGCACCGGGTCTTGTCGGGGGTATGCTCGCTTCCCAGTTGGGAGCCGGTTTCCTTGGCGGTATCATTGCCGGCTTCCTGGCGGGTTATGTAGCCCTGTGGCTGAAGAAAACAATCAAGCTTCCTAAGAACTTCGAAGGCTTAAAGCCGATCCTGCTCATCCCGCTCATTGCAACTGCTGTCACCGGTCTATTGATGGTTTATGTGATCGGCGAGCCGGTTAAAGCGATCATGGACGGTTTAACCCACTGGCTGGGAGCGATGCGTACGAGTAACGCAGTTCTGCTCGGCCTGCTGCTTGGCGCGATGATGGCGTTCGATATGGGCGGACCGGTGAACAAGGCTGCTTATACGTTTGCCGTCGGTCTCCTTGCCAGTGAGATTTACACTCCGATGGCAGCAGTTATGGCGGCAGGTATGACGCCTCCGCTTGGCTTATGGCTCGCAACTCTGCTAGCGCCGAAAAAGTTTACCAAAGAAGAAAGAAATGCAGGCAAAGCCGCTTCAGTACTCGGAATTTCCTTTATTACCGAAGGCGCCATTCCTTTTGCGGCAGGCGATCCGTTCCGGGTCATACCGTCGATCATGGTGGGCTCCGCCCTTACCGGCGCATTGTCCATGATGTTTGACGCGACGCTTCGGGCGCCGCACGGCGGTATCTTCGTCCTGCTAATACCGAATACGGTCGGCCATCTGGCGCTGTATGCAGTTGCGATTGTTGCGGGTACGCTCGTAACCGCGCTCATGCTGATGCTTCTGAAAAAAACGCTGCCAAATGCAGAGTGACTGCACTGAATTGGGGTAAGTATAAATGATGTTAGATTAGAGGAGGAATTTCGGAGAATGAACATTACGGCACTGCTTGACGAGAAATCGATATTTATTCCGCTTGAGGCATCCGACAAGTTAAGCTGCATCAAAGCTATGATCGAAGGTCTGGACGCAGCTGGATGCATTTCGGATAAAGCGGCTTATCTTGATACGGTACTGAAGCGTGAAGAAACAGGCTCAACGGGGATTGGCTTCTCAGTCGCGATCCCGCACGGCAAGTCCGGCGGTGTTAAGCGAGCCGGTCTGGGGTTTGCTAAGCTGGCAAGTCCGCTCGACTGGCAATCGCTTGACGGAAGCCCGGTTTCCGCTGTTATAATGATCGCTGTGCCGGAAGAAGCTGCGGGCAACGAGCATCTGCAAATATTGATCGCGATTTCCCGCAAGCTGATCGACGAAGATTTCCGGAACAAGCTGCTGGCTGTGCAGAATTCACAAGAGCTGTTCGGACTGCTGGAAACTATATAATCAATTCGTAGGATGAGGTTTGCGGTCGCATGCTTCATCCTATACTTACGAGAAAATTTAAGGAGGAAACAAAGATGTTCGCCAAGGAAGTTACAATCCGCAACGATTCGGGTTTTCATATCAGACCAGCCCAGCTGTTTACAGAGAAGGCGGGTGCGTTCACCTCGACTATCAAGATTAAACCTCAAGGCACGGCGACCGAGGTGGATGGAAAGAGTATACTGGGCCTCATGACCCTCGGCTTGCAAAAGGGTTCTGTCGTGACGATTTCCGCCGACGGTCCGGATGAGCAGCAGGCTGTTGCAGATTTGGCTGAGCTTGTGGAGAGCGGTTTTGGGGAAGCTTGATTGTCCGGCGCCCATAATAGGTCCGGACGATTGGAGGAGAATAAAATGCCGGAGAATAGACTGCAAGGAATAGGCGTATCGAAGGGCGTAAGGATCGGGCGCGCCTTCGTTTACAATCCTGTCCGGATTAGCGGGCAGGCTGAACAGAAAACAGGCGATGCCGCACAGGAATTAAACAGGCTTCAAGGCGCGAAGACAGGCTGTATGACCGAGCTCGAGGCACTGGTTGAACGTGCGCTCACCATGCTCGGCGAAGAGAAAGCGGGTATTCTGAAAGGACAGATCAGCTTCCTGAATGATCCGGCTTTCTATCCGCCGATGGAGAAGCTCATCCTGGAAGAACAATTGACTGCGGAGACGGCGATTCAGCGGGTCGTAACGCAGGTTGCCGGTATATTCGAAAGTATGGCTAACGACTATATGCGCGAGAGAGCGGCTGATGTCAGGGATGTCGGGAACCGGCTGCTCTCGCAGCTTGTCGAGAACAAGGGGAACCGGTTGTCGGACATACATGAGCCTGTAATTATCGTGGCCGATGACCTTACCCCTTCCGATACGGTGCAGCTCGATAAGCGGTTCGTGCTCGGGTTCGTCACTCGTGTGGGCGGCAAAACTTCACATACGGCGATTTTGGCCAATTCCTTGGGAATCGCAGCCGTTCTGGGTCTGGGAGCGGAGCTGGAAAACATCCGCCACGGCGACGAGCTGATCATCGACGGAACAGCCGGCGAATGTATCGTAAACCCGCAGTTTAAAACGGTTAATGCGTATCTCGACAAGCAAGCTGCGGAAGAGAAAGAACTGCAAGCGCTGCTCCTCTACTCGGATCGTCCCGCTGTGACGTTGGATGGATTCCGTGTGGAAATCGCGGCTAACATCGGCACGCCGGAGGAATCCGTCGGTCTGCCTGATAAAGGCGCGGAGGCCGTCGGCCTGTACCGGACGGAGTTCCTGTTTATGAGCAGCTCTGAAATGCCTGGCGAGGAGCTGCAATACGAGGCGTATAAAGCAGCTGCGGAAGCGATGCAGGGCAAGCCGGTCGTCATCCGCACGCTCGACATCGGCGGCGACAAGGAGCTTCCTTATTTGGACCTTCCGGAAGAAATGAACCCCTTCCTCGGTTACCGGGCCATTCGGCTTTGTCTGGATAGAACGGAGCTGCTCGTCACTCAGCTTCGGGCGATTCTGCGGGCAAGCGCCCACGGCAAAGTGAAGATCATGTTCCCGATGATTTCGGGCATGGACGAGTGGCGTCAGGCAAAAACGATATATGATTCAGTCAAGGGACAGCTGGCTGAAGAAGGCATTGCCTTTGACGACGCGGTTGAAGTGGGAATTATGATCGAAGTTCCTTCCGCCGCGCTGCTGGCCGAACGGTTCGCCAAGGAAGTCGACTTCTTCAGCATCGGAACGAACGATCTCGTCCAATATACCGTTGCGGTGGACCGCATGAACGAGAAGGTATCGTATCTGTACGATTACTTCCACCCTTCGGTGATCAGGTTGATCAAACAGGTCATCGACGCTTCCAACCAGCATGGCAAATGGACCGGTATGTGCGGCAGCATGGCGGGCGATCCGCTGGCGGCGCCTCTTCTTATCGGGCTCGGTCTGCATGAATGGAGCATGGCTCCATCCGCCATTCCGGTCATCAAACAGGCCGTTACAGGCCTTGAGCATAAAGCGTGCCAAGCGCTCGTGGAACAGATTCTTGATCTCGATACTGCAGCCGAAATTCGTGAAGCGCTGACCGCTTTCCGGAGCAAACATCCGGTGGATGCTTAACTAAGTAACACTGGCTCAAAGAGTAAATGCAAAAAGACAGCCTGGCCATGGCTGTCTTTTTGCATGTTAATTTACATATGCTTGCATCGGGAGCTCTTTATATCGGGAGCTCTTATTGAGTGGGGAGAAAAATATATAAAAAAGGCACCATGCGTTTTTTAATAAGACATACCTTGTCATATATGCCGCTCTATAATGGGTATATACCGAACAACGAAAGGAGCAGCAAATCATGAAGCCTTTAAAGGGTAAAGTGGCTTTGGTAGCTGGCGCAACACGCGGTGCCGGCCGGGGAATAGCAATCGAACTGGGAGCGGCCGGAGCGGCCGTTTATGTAACCGGACGGACGACGCGAACACAACGCTCCGAGTACAATCGTCCCGAAACGATTGAAGAAACGGCTGAGCTTGTAAGTCATGCAGGCGGCAGAGGCATAGCGGTTCAAGTGGACCATCTCGATCCCGGTCAGGTTGGGGCGCTGATTGCCCGCATTGAGAAGGAGCAGGGGCGGTTGGACATCCTCGTCAACGATATATGGGGAGGTGAGAATTTGGCTGAGTGGAATGTGCCGGTATGGGAGCACTCCCTTGAAGCAGGGTTTCGCATGCTTCGGCTTGCGATTGACACGCATATCATTACGAGTCACTTCGCGCTGCCCCTGTTAATCCGGAACAACAACGGGCTTGTCATTGAGATGACGGACGGCACGGCAGAATACAACGATAACAACTACCGTTTGTCGCTGTTCTACGATCTGGCCAAGACTTCCGTCATTCGAATGGCTAAATCATTAGCCCATGAACTTCTGCCGTACAAATGCTCCGCTGTAGCACTGACTCCGGGGTGGATGCGTTCAGAAATAATGCTTGACCACTATGGCGTTTCGGAAGAAAACTGGCGTGACGCCGCTGTGAAGGAACCTCATTTCATTATCTCGGAAACGCCGCGTTTTGTAGGGCGTGCTGCTGCCGCTCTCGCCGCAGATCCGGAGGTTAATCGATGGAACGGCCAATCTGTCTCAAGCGGCAAGCTCGCGCAGGAGTATGGTTTCTATGATCTTGACGGCTCACAGCCCGATTGCTGGCGGTATCTCGTCGAAGTTCAGGAAGCAGGTAAACCGGCGAATGCTTCCGGGTACCGCTAATATTTCATGGCCGAATTTAAGGATCGACTTCAGCCGGTTCTCCTTTATAATAAGAGGTAAATAGGCGGAACTTCAGGAGGATGGCAGAATGGTCGTGGATTCGCAAAACATTGTGATTGGAATTGACGGCGGCGGTACGCACACACGCGTAATGATCGCCGACCTGTCCGGAAAGATACTTAGCTATTTGGAAAAGAAGGCCGCCGCTTCACTTGAAAAGGATTTGTTTGCGCAAAAAAATGTGCATGAAGCGGTAGTTGAAGCCATAGCCGCCGCCGGCAGAGCGCTCCCGGATGTTAGGGGAATAGCCGCCGGCATTGCAGGCTATGATTCCGGGCGCGACCTGCAGTGGGTCGAATCTCTGACGGATATTTCGGGGCTATCATGCCCCAAGTGGCATATGAATGATACTGTGGCCGCTCATTACGGCGCTTTCATGTCCAAGCCGGGCATAGTCGTGATCTCCGGCACCGGATCAAACATCCTGGCCGTTACCGAACAAGGCCGATACATATGCAATTATGATCTGCATCACTATGCGGCAAGCGCCGCTAGATTTATCGTTTATGACGCGGTGTATGAAGCGTTGGCGGGAAATGTGCACGAAACGGACGGGGAGCTGATCCGGTCGATGCTCTTGCATTGGGGTGTGAGTTCGATGGAGGAGCTTCGCGAGGTCGCCTGCACAGGGTTCCTTGCCGACTCGCGGGAGCGCAATAAGAAATTCGGTCAATTGGCGCCGGCCATTACGGAAGCCGCGCGGCAGGATAGCAGACTCGCGAGAACCGTCTGCGACCGCGCTATTCATCAAATAACGGTAGGCGTAGAAATACTGGCCGCTTATTTCTCCGGACCGTCGGTTTCCGTTGCCTTTATCGGCAGCGTTGCCAATAGTCCTTATTTTCGGGAACAACTAATCGGACGATTACGTTCAGGAAACAACAAAGCTTATGCCGTCATCGATCCTTATCTACCGCCTGCCGCGGGTTCCGTCCTCTTCGCGCTGGAGAAAATGAATATCCCGGTAAGCGAAGCGGTTATCAATAACCTGCAAAAGTTCAGCTCAGCAATGATTTGAAGGCGATAATCGCCCCCTGATCACTTCTTCATGTCGGCAAAATATTCGGCGAGAAAGTCGCGAAACTTCTGCGCCGCCTTGGACAGGTAGTGCTTCTCATGCCAGGCCAGCTGGAAGGTGCGTTCGCATACGGGGTCGTCGATTCGCAATAAAACCATGCGTGAATCTTCGCTGTTGCACCCACCTACAAAGGCTACGCCAAGCCCGGCGCGGACAAGGTTCGCAATCGCCGCCGGCTCGTCAACCTCACAGACGATATTCGGCTTTATTCCCGCCTTCCGGTACAGCTCATTATTCATTTTGTGGAAGAAGCAGCCTTGTTTGTACCCGATAAAAGGGTCACCGGCCACTTCCTTTAAGGAGATACTGTGCCGCTGCGCAAGCCGGTGCGCCGGATGAACGGCGAGAAAAACTTCTTCGCTGAGCAGCGCCAGCTCGCGAACCCCGGGGCGCTCGATAGGCGCTGCCGTGAAACAGAAATCGGTCTCGCCGTTCTCAACCAAACGGGCCATATCATCCATCGAAGCCTGGGTGAGACGGAAATTTACTTCAGGATGCTTGGCAAGAAATGCCCCTAAAGCTTCCGTGAGGCGATTCAGAATCGAAGTCGCCAAATGGATGCTCCCCTGCTCCATACCCGCGAGGTCCGCAATCTCCCGTCTGCCCTCATCCAGCGCCGTTAACGCCGTTTCCGTCTTCTCGAGAAACGCTTTTCCGAAAGCGTTGAGCCGGATTTGCCTGCCCTGACGGTCAAATAAAGGTACGCCCAAATCGTCTTCCAGCCGCGCGATCGTCTTGCTGAGAGCCGGCTGAGCGATATGCAGCTCTTGCGCCGCTTTCGTCATATGCTCAAATTTGGCCACTGTTCGAAAATAGTGCAGCTGCAGCAGTTCCATGCCACCTCTCCACTCCCCTCTATTCATATACCCGAAGGAATATAATATATGATGTAAGATATATTTTTAATTATATACGATCAATTATAGAATAAAACCATGCAAGCCAGCAATACACTTCCCGGGAAGAAGAACTTACAAAGATCAGCGAACGCAGGAAAGCGGGATGAAAGTAAATGGATGACGAAGTTCAGAGGCGCACAGGAGAAAAAATTATTCGCATCCTCGCATTCACGCTCGTTATATCCGTCATGAGCGCAACGATGTTTAATATCGTATTGCCCGAGATTCAGGCGGAGTTTCACCTTACACTCGCGCAAGTAAGCTGGGTCTCATCGGCTTTTTTACTAATTTATGCGCTGGGGACCGTTATGTACGGGAAGCTGGCCGATATTTACAAGCTCAAAAATCTGCTCACGTTCGGACTAATCTTCTTCGCCGTTGGTTCCATGATCGGTCTGATCTCCCAAGCGTATTGGATGGTCCTCCTCGGGCGGGTCTTACAAGCGGTAGGGGCTGCGGTCATACCGGCAACCGCCGGTATCATACCTGTCCGCTATTTCCCCCCGGAGAGAAGGGGACGCGCTTTGGGGATAGCGATGACCGGTCTTGCAATCGGCAGTGCAATCGGCCCGGTCGTTGCCGCTCTGGTGGTCAGCGTCGTACATTGGCGATGGTTGTTCTGCATGCCCCTCTTTGCACTGCTCACTCTGCCTTATTACCGCAAATATTTGAACGATGATCACGGGAAGATGGTCAAGATCGATTGGATCGGCGGCGGACTTCTTGCAGGCACTGTGGCCCTGCTGCTTCTGGCGATCACCAATCAGGCGTGGACGCCGGCTATCGGCGGTGTACTTGTGTTCCTTCTGTTCGCTGCGAGAATTCGGTCGGCCAAGGAACCGTTTATTAAGCCCGACCTGTTCCGAAGTAAAGGTTATTCGCTTGGGCTGGTCATTGCCTTCCTCACCACTGGCATCGGTTATTCGCTTATTTTCCTGAGTCCGCAGCTGCTGACCCATGCCAATCAGCTGTCTCCAGGCCTGATCGGCTTCGCGATGTTTCCGGCGGCCTGCATGACCGCGGTCCTCGGGCGTCAAGGCGGCAAGCTGGCTGATGTGAAGGGCAATTCATTTCTATTCTTCACTGCATCCGCACTGTTATTGATTTGTTTTGTACTATTATCTTCTTTCGCCGGGATTTCGCCGGTTATTATTGCCTTGATCCTGATCTTCGGCAATGTAGGGCAATCGTTCATGTATATCGCTTTATCCAATGCGGTTTCCCGGACGCTGCCGAAGGAACAGACCGGGGTTGGCATGGGACTTCTTTCGATGCTTAACTTTGTGGCGGGCGCCGTTTCGGCAGGCGTGTACAGCAAAACAGTCGACCAAGGTGCCGCCTTTCATTGGAATCCGTTGAACTCGCATTCAAACGCACTCGTCTACAGCAACATTTATTTGATACTAGCGGTTCTGCATGTAGGTATTCTATTGCTCTATTATTTGCAATTCGGCAGAGCGGCGCGGACAACCGGCCGGAAAGATGAACTGACCGAGTCCGGTAAAACAATTTGACAATCGAAAGGATGATTATGTTTATGGACATTCTCAATAATATTCCAGCAGGCAGTGAAGCAAGCAAGACGAGGCGCATGAGGGCGGCGGGATTCTCCTCCTTCGGTCCTCCTGAAGTATTGCAGCTAATCGAGACCGATGTTCCTCAGGCAGGCACAGGGGAGGTGCGGATTCGCGTCAAGGCTGCGGGAGTCCAGCCTTACGATTGCGCGGTCCGTGGGGGCTGGACTCCGCCGGGCGCTACAGTTCGTTTTCCCCAGATTCCAGGCAACGAGTTCGCAGGTATAGTCGATCAAATCGGGGAGGGCGTAGTCGGCTTCTCTCTCGGCGATGAGATTCTCGGCTTCGGACAGCTTAACTGCTACGCCGAATACCTGACGATCCCCGCCAGCCAGGTAACGCTCAAGCCCCAGGGTATGTCCTGGGAGGCGGCCGGCGGATTCACGGCCGGAGCACAGACCGCCCATATCGCCCTGCAGGAGCTGCGTATCGGCAAAGGCGACACCGTGCTTATCCACGCGGCCGCCGGCTCGGTCGGCACCATCGCAGTTCAGCTCGCCAAGCTCTGGGGAGCGTCCAAAGTCATCGGCTCCGCCAGCGAGCGCAACCACGACTACCTTCGCTCACTCGGCGCGATTCCAGTCTCCTATGGTGATGGTCTGCTGGATCGTATTCGCGCTCTTGCCCCGGACGGCGTCGACGCAGTCCTCGACGGCGCAGGCGGCGAGGCTCTGAAAGTCTCTTTGGAGCTAGTTTCCAACAGGGAGCGCATCCTCACCCTTGTCGAACACGCGAAGGCTCCTGAACTCGGCATCCGTGTAACCCCCCATCTGCGCTCCGCTGCAAGGCTCGCCGAGCTCGCCGACATGTACGTCCAGGGCAAGCTGCGCACCCATATCCGCAGAGCCTACCCGCTCGCCCAAGCGGCGGACGCCCATCGTGAGGTCGAGACCGGACACGGTCAAGGCAAAGTCGTCCTCACCATCGACTAATGCCGCCAGCACTCGGTTGACGATGAGGTATCCCGGCGGTTGACGCCGGCGGGACTGCCATTTCACAAGGGACCGCAGGGCGGGTCCCTTTTACTTTGCCGGCGCGGCACTATTTCATTGCTTTTCTCAATTCCTCAGCTATCACTCGAATTCCCGGCTCGATATTATCCTCGTCGACATTGGAGGCATTCAGCTTGAGGAATTTCTTCTGCGGGTGTCCGGCTAAATAATTTTTGCCGGCGGGATCCACCAGCACCGACCGCTGCCGCAGCTGACTGGCGAGGCTTGAAACCGATATCTTGGGGTCCAACACGATATGCGTGTGAATGTAGGGGTTTTTCAACCGGTCAAATGCCGGAATACCCCCGTCCTGCTCGATGTGCTGCTGCAATGCATCGGCCAAGAGCTTTGATTTGCGGGCATAGGATGTGCGGATTTTCTGCTTGTGCCTCTCGAACATGCCGCTTTTAATATAGATTTCCAGAGCAGCTTGAGACAGCATCGAGCTGTCGATATCGGCAACCCGTTTGTAGCGGTTGAACACTTCCGTCAATGTATCCGGGAGGACAGCGATTCCGACGCGCAAGCCGGGAAAAATGATTTTGGAATAGCTTTTAAGGTAAATGACATGAGACGAGTCATCATAGGCATATAACGGATCAGCCCTGCTGTCTTCCTCGAAATCCGCCAAGTAATCGTCCTCGACAATATAAACGTCGTATTTTGCCGCTAATACGGCAATCTTACGCTTCTCCTTGGCGCTGTAAGAGGTTCCAAGCGGGTTATGGAATCTCGGCATCGTATAAAAGAATTTAATGTCCTCCGTGCGGAATATATGCTCCAATTTCTGCAGATTGATACCCGCCGCCGTTCTTTCGACGCCAATCACGTCATGATTATACGTCTGAAGATGCTCGATGAATAAATGGTAACAGGGCTGCTCAATAACGATTTTCTTTTTCCCGTTCGGGAAAGGAATGGTTGCGAGCAGCGATAACGCCTGCTGCACACCGGATGTAATGAAGATATTTCGCTGACTCGCGAACACCTGATAATCGGTCAGCTGCTTGCGGACAACCTCAATAAGTGAAGCAAGGCCTTGAGGCGTTCCGTATATAAATAAATCGTTCCTGTAGGCGTCAATCGCCTTGTTGATGCAATGCCTGAAATCCAAATAAGGAAAAATATCGGGATCGGGGGCAGCACTGGCAAAGTCGATAATACGAGCCGCTCTCTGGTTCTTGTCGCGGCTTCTTTGAACTACATAATAACCGCTCTTGGGCATGGAATAAATCATATCCCTGTGTTCCAGCTCGCCCATGGCCCGGATAACCGTGCTTATGCTGCAGCCGTATTGCTGCGCGAGAGTGCGAATCGAAGGCAGCTTATCCCCTTCCTTGTACGGATGGCTTTGGATCAGATCTTCCAGATCACTCAGAAGCCGCAAATATTTATGCATATTGTCACTCCCTGAAGACTTCTGTACCGGTACAGATCGTTTTTTCCTTATTGTACCATATGGCTATTCGGTTTACGATGGTTCTATGGCTGATTGAGCGACTTGATTTTGCAGAGGTGACTAGTATGTATATGTTGACGAATGAGGAAATTAAAGCTTATTTAAACCGGATAGGTATTGAAGATATTGAACCCCCTACGAAGGAATATTTCTTTGAGCTGCATAAAGCGCATGTGAAAAGCGTTCCGTGGCAGACGATTGATATCTTCGCGGGAAAGCCTGACGGCATAGATTTGAAAGACTCCGTACAACTTATATTAAATCACAGAAGCGGTTATTGCTTTCACCACAACGGGGCTTTTAGCGCGCTTCTTCGAACACTAGGCTACAAGGTTCAATTCCACCGGGCCGGAGTCCAGCCGCCGGGTACCGAGCCCCGGATTAATTCGTTTCACCTTGGTCTGACCGTGAACGTGGTGAATGACCTGCTGGAGGAGGAAGTATGGATTGCCGATGTCGGGTTGGGAGATATGCCCTTCGAGCCGCTTCCGCTTCAAGCAGGAAGTTATAACCAGGGCCCGTTCACTTATAAAGTTGCAGATTCCGGTGTCGCTGCAAACGGTTGGCGCTTGGAGCATGATCCCCAGGCTTCCTTCATCGGAGTTGACTTTGACCCTTACGTTCTTGACGATATTGAGGAGTTTAAGCCAAAGCACGAGCATTACAGCCGGTCCCCGGAATCGCCATGGTTCAATATGTTTCTTATCAGGCACAGGCATGCTGCGGGAAGCAATGAGCTTCGGGGCTGTGTCTGGAGCAAACGCGATATTCACGGGATTCAGAAGATCGAGATTAACAATAAAACACAATGGCTCGAAGTGCTTGGAGATATATTCAGGGAGAATTTGGTGAGCTACAGCAGCCAGGAACGGGATGAACTGTGGAAGCGGGTACGAATAGCACATGAAGAATGGAAGAGATCACAGGCTGTGTAGATCCGATACCGCATAGAACGATATTCCGTCAATTCCGTACACGTCTCAATGCAGCTCTGCGCATAATTCCCTCCCGACTTACAAATAATTGATCGGAGTACATTTTTTGCATCTGACAAGGAGGTTCTCTGATGAGCAATAAGATCGAAGCCATTCGGGCGGATCATCAAAATTTTCTGGATGAAACGGAAGACGAGGTTAAGGAAGTCGCCCAAAGCACTCAGGGCGGCGAAGCTGTAGAAGCGATTACGGCCCACATCAATAAATATGACGCAGTGGAAGAAGACGAAAAGGGGTAACGGGTCCCGTACGCTTATGTAGAAGGAGCTGAACTACTTCAGATGACAGAAACACTCCAAACCGTCCTTGACCGGATTCACAAGGTTTCACAGAAGCTGAGCGGCATCCCTGCCGGCGAACGCGGGAGAGAGCAGGTCCTTCAATCTTTCCGGCAGGAACTCAGCGATATGGGCCGCCGCATTCAGAGCGTTCAACAGCAGCAAGCAGGCACTCCGGAAGCGGATAAAACCCGGAAAATGTTAGCCGGATGCCGGGCCGACCTGTTTCGGATTATAAAAGAAATCGATGTCCTGATGACCGACTTTGCCGAAGCTTACCGTCAATCCATCGGCGATCGGAAGAATCAATTCGAACAGCTGTCCGAGATAATGCAGCAGAGCTCGGACCCGCAAGCGTACCAGCATAAGCATGTATTCGGACAGCTCACCCATTGCAAGGATCAAATCCGTCTGCTGACAAGCAGTATAATGGATGTGGAGGGCGGGCTGGAGCATCGGCAGTTATTGCAAAAAGGGTTTAATTCAGGCGCCGGTCCGGATGTCGCCGATTTGGGCGAACCCTCCGACCGCCCGTCGCTCAGCCCTTGAACCATACAGGCGCGGATTTCGACTAAAGGGGGAGATTTAAAGGTGGCGGAAAGAAGCATCCTTGCTTATTTCAACAGTCCTGATCAAGCGGAAGACGCTCTAAGCAAATTAAAATCGCTTCGTATCATCGAGAGCTCGATCGACCGGATCGACGGGTATCCCGGAGATGGAATCGATCATATCGACAATCCCATTACCAGTGATTTTCCAGGACTCGGCTATCTAACGCTCGGCGGAGATTTCTCCGACCGCGACGCATCTATCCTGGCCGCGGCCAGTGTCAGCGCAAGCGGAATGAGCTCGGGGGGCACGGAAAATCGGGTGACCGGACGCGACATTTTGTTGACCGTGGTCCTGCAGGAAGAGGATTACGAACAGGCAATGCAAGCGGTACGCGATGCGGGAGCCTTGCTCTAGAGGGATTCGAGCAGCACAAGAAGAAACGTTCACGCCGGCTTTAAGGGCGAAGCAAGTTTCTTCCCTTAGAAATATCAGAAAAGTACAGGTGTGAAACTTACTTTCTGATATTTTGAATAAGGCAGCGGGAGACGCCTTGTCCGGCGGTGATCTCCTGCTGCCTTATTTCCTTGCGGGCACATTATGAGACGGTGTGTTTTTGCTTCCACTGCTTCGAGAAGAACAGGGAATATACGATAATGATGAGCACACCAATATTAATTGCCAAATCCGCCAGGTTCATACTCCCCCGGCCCGAACCAAACGCGATGAAATCCGTCACCTTTCCATAGACCAGTCTTTCTATCCCGTTCCCTGCCGCCCCGGCAGCGAGCATACCCAAGCCGAAATCAAGGACGCGGGGGCGGCTCTTCAACATAACCTCACGGTAATATATGATTCCGATAACGATAATGGCTGCCAGGATGCCGAACCATCTGCCATATCCCTGGAAAGTGCTGCCGGCTGCTCCGCTGTTCTGTAAATAAATAAACTGAAGAACCCCTTGCTTAACCGTATGCGTTTCCCCGACGTTCATCAATAAGCGTACGAACAGCTTTGATATTTGATCCGCTGCAAACACAATTAATGCTACCCAATAGAACATAAGCAACACCATCCTCCATCAATCTGCAAGACAACCATAAGCTAAATCCATTTCTTCTGGAAAGCGGCAATGTCCGCGTACTCCTCTTTCAAAAGCCGGGCAAGACGCACATAGATCGGCATAAGCTCATGGTAGATCCGCACATTCTCTTGAACCGGTTTATGATGATGCGCGGGGCCGACCATCTTGGAAACGACCTGCAGGGAATCCACTTCGCCAAGACTGTACAGTCCCAGAATGGCTGCCCCAAGGCAGGAGCTTTCAATGCTCTCCGGCACATACACATCATGAGCGAAGATGTCCGCCATCATCTGCCGCCACAGCTCCGACCGAGCGAACCCTCCTGTTGCCTGTATTTTGACCGGCACCCCGATCAATTCCTCCAAAGCAAGATAAACCGAATAAAGGTTATATATAACGCCTTCCAATGCGGCACGGATCAGATGTTCTTTCTTGTGGTGGAGTCCCAAACCAAAAAAGGAGCCGCGCGCGTTCGAGTCCCATAATGGAGCCCTTTCTCCGGACAGAAACGGGTGGAACAGCAAGCCATCCGACCCCGGTTTGACCTTGGCCGCTATCTCCGTCAGGATTTCATACGGATCCTTGCCTAGACGTGAAGCCGTCTCGATCTCCGAAGAGCCGAGCTGATCGCGAACCCATCTAAAGACCATGCCCCCATTGTTGACCGGCCCGCCGATCACCCAGTGGTTCTCGGTCAGCGCATAGCAGAAAATTCTTCCCTTCGGATCCGTGACCGGCCTGTCCGTGACCGTCCGAATCGCTCCGCTCGTGCCGATCGTCACAGCAACAACCCCGGGATCAATCGCATCCACGCCTAAATTGGATAAAACGCCATCGCTTGCTCCCACGACAAACGGGGTTGAAGAAGGCAGGTTCATCGCTTTGGCAAACGACTCATCCATTCCCTGCAGACTGTATGTGGTCGAAACGGGTTTCGACAGCTGCTCTGCAGTTACTCCGGCCACCTGAAGCGCTTCCTCGTCCCACGTTAAAGACGATAAATTAAACATCCCCGTCGCCGAGGCGATCGAGTAGTCAATCACATAAGAATTAAACAGCCGGACGAAGACATATTCCTTGATGGAGATAAACTTATAGGTTTTGGCAAAAACGTCCTTATGCTCGTGCCGGAGCCAGGTTAGCTTGGCCAGCGGTGACATAGGATGAACCGGCGTCCCTGTACGAAGGTAAATATCGTGGCCGTTCATCTCGCGTTTTATTTTATCCGCCCACCGGGAGCTTCTGTTATCCGCCCAAGTGATGCATTTGGTAATCGGCTTGCCCTCCGTATCAACAGCAATGACGCTGTGCATGGCCGAACTGAAGGATACGCACAGGATATCGCCCGGCGCGGCATTGCTCGTCTGGACAACATTCTTAATCGTTTCAACAACGGCCCGGAATATCTCGTCCGGATCCTGCTCGGCCGTCTCCGGCGTGGGAGAAAATAAAGGATATTCAATTCCATATTTGGCTATGATGCGGCCGCCCTCGGTAAACAGCACGGATTTCGTGCTTGTTGTGCCGATGTCTACTCCGATTACATATTTCACGCCCACTGCTAGTCCTCCTTATGTACAAACAGGATACTCCTCTAATGAAAGATACCTCAACATAAGGGACAAAGCAATATTGGCGCCTGCTTCCTGCTAACTTTGTCGAGCCGCAAACGCCGCTGCGCACAGACTGCAAATAAACGGCGTATTTCACGGCCATCGTCCGCTTCGCAAGAAACGAACCGCGACTAATTCCGGATCAATACCGCCATCAGTTCCATTCTGGATAATCCCGGCTCCTGCAAGTCCCCCACGACCTCGTTGAATTTGCCTGTATGCTCGACAATCTTGGAGAAAGATTGAATCAGCATGATGACATGGTCCGTGCCGAACGCCTCTTTATAAGTACCGGCCATTCCGATTAAATGGAATTTAATGAGGGCGTAATTAACAATTAAGAGGACATAATCTGCAAATGCGTCTTGTCTGCGAATGCGGGGAATCAGATTTTTGAATGTATAATTGACCAGGTAGTTTTCAAGAATATATTCATGTTCCGCCATAAAGGGACGGTAATAGTCATGATAGGCCTTCATGTAAAGGTCTACGCTCTCATCTCTTAAGGACTCATTGGTATATTCGAGCCCATTCAAGGTCGCCATCAGGCATTGCAGATAACGGTCGCTCTTCACACCTTTAAATAACCTGACATCGATCAAGCGCCTGAGCAGCTGCATCTGTGTAGTTATGGAGGACGCGAACCGGGGCATGCTCTCCGTTATTGCGCCGCTTTCAATCAGTTTCGCATAAGATGCAATACATCCCGGAATTTCTTCAATCTCTCCGCTTGCGATATGCTCTTGAAGCTTGCTGTAAAACAACCCGAGCATGATTAACCGGTCGGGCAAACTATAGGTGCGGTTCTGCAGGATTTGAATCGTAAAGTCGCGAAGCTCCTGGAAATACCGTCTTCCTCTTCGGGATGGCTTCTCGGCCCCGGGCTTGACTATACCTGTAATGGTATGGCGGCTGTCAATCGGCTCCCGGATCGTGGTAAACCTGATTCCTTTCGGATTGAGCAGCGCTAATCGCGCAATTTCGGGACACGCTACTGTAGCGGACTTCTCATAAGCCTCGTCAACGATGTTCGTACTGCGGGGGAAAGTAGCGCACAGGTTGGAGAGATACTTCTCTCCCAGATTCAAATGGACGATGCATAATTTATCCTGGCCAAGAAACGGGCATGCATAATCCGGTTTCAGACGAATCTCTGCATAGTTCCCGTCAAAGGTGCTCGCCTCATTGCGCTGCACATATTGCAGCAGTGGTTTCATATCGGGATTATCCGTATGCTTATAGGTTTCATAGGCTTCCTGGTCGATGTCGATTCTCCAACCCGAGCAGCATGTATCTTCACAAGCGGGACCAATACATGAAAAATCTCGCATATATTCAGGCATAAGGATAGTGCGTTCACTCACCCACGATTCCCTCCCGGAATTACAATTCTCATTTTTCTCATTTCTTTATGAATTCTCCATCTTATACATAAATACCTTTTTTTTGCTGAAAAAATTAGCCCTATCGACTTATAAGTGTACCAGCCAATTTGCCCATACCAAAAAAACGCCGGTACTCATTGGTTTCGAGTACGCAGCGTTTAGCGGCAGCCGCGCTAAGCGTTGATTTTCTCAAGCAGCTCCACGGTTTCCCAGCTCGTAAAGTGGTCTTCCCAAACCACATGGTAACGGTCATCAGCCGTCTCCAAGACGGTGCCTTTAGTCCCGTCCGGTACAAAGATGACATAATCGCCAACCTTGAACATTGGTTCACCCCAGTCTGAAGACGATTCCGTGCCCGCCTTTCGGGTATTCCCATTTGATATTCTGATGAGGGCAGCCGATACGGCAGCTTCCGCACTCATGGCAGCCCTCATAGCCGACGTGCATGCGGATCTCCTCCCATTTGTACACTTCCGCCGGGCAGAAAATGGTGCATATTTTATCAGGGCATTTCTCTAAACAAACATCGGCATCGAGCACATGAAGATGAGACTGCGTATCCGCGTTAAAGCGGACAAGGTACTGCTTCTCTTCGATTGATTGCGCTTTCATATCGCTCATTACTTCATCACCTTCCAAGCCCTGTACATATCGCGGGCCATTCTGATCTTCTGTTTGGCTGATCCGATTTCGCGCCAAATTTTCTTCTGCTTCTCTCTCTTGGAGGTCCCGTCTACCGTAAACATTTGGCTGGCCGCGCGGTTCACCATCGGAATGTACTGGTCAAAGTACTGAGGGAATTTGTCAAAATGGTGGGTCGCATCCTTATATTTCTTCAGATCCTGCCCGACAAAGCTCCCCATTAGCCGCTGCCGGTAATGGTTTAACATATTCTCCGAGAAGTCGCCTGCCTGCTTCGCCATCACAATCGTTTCCGCGGCAATACGTCCTGAGGTCATCGCCATGTTGGAGCCTTCCCTGTGGATCGCGTTCACAAGCTGCGCGGCATCGCCTACGACCAGAACGCCCGGACCGACGACCTTGGGCATGGAATGATAGCCGCCTTCAGGGATGAGATGCGCCAGATATTCCTGCTGCTCGCTGCCCTGAAGGTAAGGACGCACCATCGGATGGTTTTTCACGTAGTCCAGCAGCTGGTGGGGCTTTATTTTATGCTTGATCAAGCCGGACAGTAACGTGCCGACGCCTATGCTCAGCGTATCTTTGTTGGTATACAGAAAGCCCGTGCCGAGTATCCCTTTGGTCGCATCGCCGAACAGCTCGATCGTACAACCTTGACCTTCCTCAAGGTTGAAGCGGTCCTCGATGATTTTCTTATCCAGCTTCAAAATTTCCATCGTCGCCAGAGCGACCTCATCCGGCTTGAATTCTTTATGAAAACCAAGCGACTTCGCGAGCAGCGAATTTACTCCATCGGCCAGTACGACAACATCGGCATACAGCTGTCCATCAGGGCGATCCGTGCGGACACCGATCACTTTACCATCCTCTACGATACATTCCAGGACCACCGTCTCGTTCACGAGAAGAGCGCCCTGCTCTACCGCCTTCTGGGCGAACCATTGATCGAATTTGGCGCGCAGCACGGTAAAATTGTTATAGGGCTCGCGCGCCCACTCCAGTCCTTTATAGCCGAACGTAACGGCCGATTCCCGGTCAAGCATCATAAACCGCTGCTCGACGATCGGGCGCTCGAGGGGCGCCTCTTTATAAAATTCCGGAATGACTTCCTCCATCATTTGCCTGTAGAGGACGCCCCCCATCACATTCTTGGACCCCGGATACTCGCCCCGCTCAAGAAGCAGCACTTTTACTCCCGCCTTGGCCAGCTCGTACGCGCAGGCGATTCCAGCGGGCCCCGCTCCGACGACGATACACTCAAATTTCTCCGACATGCTCTACTTCCTTTCCAGTGGCATTCTTGAATTGTTCGATCAGCATGGGCACGATCTCAAAAGCATCTCCCACTATTCCGTAATGGCAGGACTGGAATATAAGCGCATTCGGATCTTTATTAATCGCTATGATCAATCCTGAATTCTGCATGCCTACAATATGCTGAATGGCGCCTGAAATTCCGATCGCAATGTAGATTTTCGGGGTCACCGTAACACCGGTTTGCCCTACCTGGTGATGATGGCCGATCCAGCCCGCCTCCACGACATCGCGGCTCGCGCCGACTGCTCCTCCCAAAGCATCTGCCAGCTGATGGACCAGCTGAAATCCGCTTGGTCCGCCAAGCCCCTTCCCGCCGGCAACGATGATATCCGCTTCATCGATCCTCACGTTCCGGGTCGCTGCACGGACGATTTCAAGAACTTTGGTACGAACGTCCTCCTCCCGCAGTGGAATAGCTTCTTCTACCAGCCTTCCCCGGCGGCCCGGCTCGGCAGGGAGTGCCCTCATTACCTTCGGACGCACCGTCGCCATCTGCGGACGGTACTTCTTGCAGAGGATCGTCGCCATAATATTGCCGCCGAAAGCAGGCCGGCTGGCCAGCAGCAGGCCGGTATCCTCTTCAACATCGAGAATCGTGGAGTCCGCGGTCAAACCTGTCGGAAGATCCGTCGCAACGGCACTGGCCAAATCCTTTCCCGTCGAAGTCGCGCCGTATAAAATAATTTCCGGTTTATATTTCTGCGTGCACGCGAGCAGCGCTTTCATGTATGTTTCCGTACGATACTGCCTGAATATCGGGTCGTCGTACACATATGCGGTGTCGGCTCCGTACTCGAAGGCGGTGGCTGCCAAAGACCGAATGCGGTCGCCTATGAGTACCCCCGCCAGCTCTGTTCCCCTCTTATCCGCCAGCCTCCTCCCCGCTCCCAACAATTCAAGGGAAACCGGGGCGATCTGTCCGTCTTTGACTTCCATGAACACCCAGACTCCGCGGTAATCCTCGAAGCTCATACAGATCCCTCCCCTGCGCCGAACAGCTCCTTCTTCGCAAGCAAAATATCCAGCAGCTGCCGAACCTGATCATTCGGGCCGCCTTCCAGCAGCTGTCCGCCTTGCGGCTTCTGCGGTGCCCATACCGAGGATACGATCGTTGGCGATCCTTTCAGTCCAAGCTGGGTGCGGTCTACGTCCTCCAGGTCGCTCACGGACCAGATATGCGGCTGATAGCGGGCCGCTTTCAGCATATTGGGCATGGAGGAGTACGGCACTTCGTTAATGTCCTTCTCGACGGAAAATAAACACGGAAGCGTTGATTGAATGACCTCGTAGCCGTCTTCGAGCTTGCGGTGAATGACGGCATAGCCCTGTTCCCGGTTTATCTCCACGATCTTCTTGACGGAGGTTAGCGGCGGAATGTCAAGGCGTCTGGCAATACCGGGCCCTACCTGGCCGGTGTCGCCGTCAATAGTCATTTTGCCGCAAATAATGAGATCGACCGGTTTGAGTGCGGAAATTTTGTCCAGGGCTTTGGTTAATGCATAGCTGGTAGCAAGCGTATCGGCCCCGGCGAAAGCCCGGTCGGAGATCATATACCCCTCGTCCGCTCCGATTTCAATGCATTTTCGGATCGCCTTCACGGCGGGCGGAGGCCCCATCGTGAGTACAGAGACAGTACCCCCGTATCTGTTCTTCAGCCGGACAGCTTCTTCCACCGCATGAGCGTCATATGGATTCAGGATAGCCGGTGCGCTTGAACGGTCCATCGTGTTGGTCTTCGGATTCATCTTGATGATCTTCGTATCCGGCACCTGTTTGATGCAGGCGACAATGTGCAGCAACGACAACACCTCTTTACACTATGATCCGTTACGTTTGTCTACTTACTTTAAATATATAAGGCAAATCCCAATAAAATGCCTGATTCCTGCTTTAACCGGGTCGCTTTTGCCTATTGCAAAAGCGAAACCGCTGCGTATTGTCCAAGCATAATCCGCTCTTTATTGTCCATTCTATATACGACACGACACAAAGAAGGAGCTTTCAGATGACAACGACAACAATGACACCTCCGGCTTCACAGACACAAGCACAGGTTCCGATTCCTGTTCCGCCGCGCGCCATTACAACGAAGGATCTGCTCTACATTAAAGATGCTTTGTCATGGGAATTACTGGCGTTCAAGAAGTTTCATTTCTTCGCGCAGCAGATCAAGAACCCTCAAATCAAGCAGGCGCTCGATAAGGCCGGCCAAATGCATCAGCGCCATTACCAAACACTGCTTACCCATCTTCAGGTCGACAATAATGCTGCCATGGCAGGGCTGCCTCAACAACAGCAGACCAAGCAGCAGTCACAGTAAAGGGGGCTTCAATCGGTGCCGAACAATAATGTAATTGCGAACCCGCAGTCCAATCAATTGCCGCAAGTGAAGGGACCGGAGATGAATGACCGCGATTTCCTGAACGACGGTCTGAGCACATGCAAATACTTGACGGACAGCCTCAATGTCGCCGTGCGCGAAGCGAGCCACGATCAGCTTCACGCGGACATGCTTCAAATTCTGGTGGAAACGCACCATAGCGCCCGTGAGCTGTACAATATGATGTTCCAGAACGGCTGGTACAAGCTGGAAGCCGAGGAGCAGCAGAAGCTGCAGCAAGCGCAGCAGCAATTCAGCGGATATTCCTCGCAATTTCCTTATTAGGCTGCAAGCTGCTCCCACTCTTCCCGGGTGGGAGTTTTTTCTGTGCGAAGCTGTTTTAGCAGCGATTGCCTTCCTTGTTTGAAACTGCCGCTCGTTTAATCGAGAACCGAATAATTAGCACAATAAATGAATACATAAAGTTATGAAGATTCCACAGGCTGACAAATCTGTTCACAAAGGAGGGACCCTCCATATGCATCCGGCAAAATCATACGCCGCAATCGCCGACCCACAAACCGTTGCAACATTTCGGGCACTTGTCGCAGCGATCGTCCCGAATACGCCGGCACTTGCCGTGTACGGAGCGGAACAAACGGCAGGCGCGGTAGATTTACACGTTGATGAGTATATGATTTGGGAGCTCGACCACACCCTTGCGCTTATGTTTGGCATTGAATTAACCATCTTCCCGCTGTCCGCTCCTACCGCCATGCTGCTGAACTCGGGCGCGGTTCAATTTCTGGCCTCGGGACAGGCGCAGTATGCTCCGAACTCTTCGCTGTGGGGGACCAGCCCCTTCGCAGCGCTTGCGGCAGCGGACCGGATTCGGGTGCTCGCGATGCTCGAGCAGCTCAACTTCGATCTTGGAGCAGTACCCCCTCCTTACAGGGACGACGGCGGATTTGTCGTTTTTATTATCGATTATCTGAACAGAGGGACGATGTTCGGTTTCTATTCGGAGTGGTCCGCATACGGGACGACACGGCTGAATACCCCAACCAGGCGGCGCCTGGAATATTTCCCGATCGGCTGGAGGCAGGTCGGGTATCCCGGCGTTTCTTTAGGTTATCGCGCTCTTCGCGGGTTTATGTTAACCATTGTACGAGAAGGAGGGGAATCCATAATTGTATGATCAAGATGCAGACGTAATCGTTATCGGATCCGGCGGCGGCGGCGCGGTCGCAGCCAAGGAGCTGGCAGAGAAAGGTCTTAAAGTATTGGTGCTGGAGGCAGGTCCCTTTTACGGCAACAAAAAATGGGAGAACCCGAACAGCGAACGCGGCGGAGAGTGGAGCTCCAGTTACGAGGATTTGGATGTCGGCATTTATAAGAAAATCTATAATTCGTATGAGAACAATATGAACGATGTGGTCTCAGGCGTATTTCGCTTCGGGCCGTCCGATCGCCGCCGCGCCCCCTGGCACCGTATTATGAAGCAGAAGGGCGATATTTGGCAGGTTTCCGGAGTCGGGGGGACGACGCAGCATTACTGGTCTCAGTCGCCGCGCGCATTTCCTGCCGCAGTCGACGGTATTTGGCCGATCAGCTATCGGGAGCTCATCCCCTATTACGAGAAAGCCGAGGCTACATTACCCGTTCAGTTCTCGCCGACGACTCCCAAGGAAGAGCTTTTTTATTACGGTGCCAAGAAAGCCGGATGGGATCTGATCCCGACGCTCAATGTCGTTACACCGGGGTATCGCCCAAACCCTAATGCGATTCTTCGTGCTAACGAGCATCTGATGGATCCTAATTATTCGATGGAACAATTACACGAGATGGAAGGATGCACGCTTAGGGGACATTGTGTCAATGGCTGTACAACCGGCCCGACCGTCGATAAAATCGCCAAACGGAGCACGCTTGTCAGCTACATCCCTCTCGCTCTCAAGACCGGCAACGTTGCCATCCGCCCCAATTCCTTTACGATCAAAATATTGACGGATCATGATCCACAAGGGGGGCTTCGCGCAACCGGCGTGCGGTTCCGTGATACATGGACGGGAGAAATAGGCGAGCTTACAGCCAAGGCCGTTGTCTTGGCGGCCGGATGCATCGAATCCCCCCGCCTTTGGCTGAACTCGGAGCTGCCTTACAACGGATGGGTCGGAAGAGGATTGACCAATCATTGTTTCGACTGGGTCGGAGGCGTTTTCGATGAGAAGGATCTGATGAGCATAATGGGCTTGCCGGCAGTCTATCCCTATATGGGGCATACTTCCGGAGCCAGAGTCGATATTCCGGGCACCGGAATCTTTCAAGTCTCCTGTCTGAGTCCGGGATTGATGTCCTTCCTGACTTACGGCTTCAGTGAAGCGGGCTACGACGCCCTTAACCCGCCGGAACCGGGAGCTCCGTGGAATATTCACGGCCGGGTGGTCGGTCCACAGCTGAAAGAATTAATGCTGGACTATTCGCGCACGATGACCATGCTTCTCCTAACGGATGACGAAGTGCGCTACAGCAACAGAGTTGAGGTCGATCCATTGCTGAAGGACGAGAACGGCCCGATTCCACTCATTCACTACACCCCCAGCCCCAAAACGCTGCAAAGGCGCGATAAATTGGCCAGATACGCTGCCGAGACGCTGCAGGCGGCCGGAGCCAAGAAAATTATCCGTTCGGATTTGCCGTTTGCCTTTCTGCTGCATCTTGAAAGCACGATGCGCATGGGGTTCGTGGTAGATACGAACTGCGAAGCTTATCAAGTGAAGCGGCTTTTTATCGCCGACAACAGCGTGCATTTTAATGGAATCGGCGGCCCCAATCCGACCCTTACCACCCAGGCGCTGGCAACGCGGACAGCGGATATACTCGCCAATAAATATTTTGATCAACCCATTGTGACGGCATAATAAAGGACCGCTCCCGATAAAGCGACAATGAATAAGAACCCGAGAGCCTTGGCGAAACTTTTCATTCGAACAACCTCCGTACTCGCAATAATTCTATTACCATTAGTTATTCTCTCCGCAAGGTAAACTATTCCGATAGTGCAGCAAAGACAGTTCACCGCATGGCAAGCCTGTGAAGGCTTCCCTGTCGGTGGACTGTTTCCTTTTTCAGAATAAATACGGAAATAACAGGGAATGTTATTCAAACACGAATGTCTTAATCGCTGCAGGATCCTTCAAATCGTGCATCATGAATAAGCACAAGGGAGAACCCATATGCCGTCAAAAAAAGGTCTTCCGGGACAAATCGAGAAAAAGCTGAGCAAATTTCAATATACAAACGAACAAGAATTGTTCGATAAATTGAGTGACAATGAAACGGCCTTATGTGAAATCTTTTCTTATTGCTCCGATCTTGTTGTACGAGAGCTTCACATATTCGGGTCGGTTTCCTGTATGGCGGTATATCTGGATGTGATGGTCGATGACACCTTGTGGGAATCCGGTTTGCTCGCTCCATTAATGAAAAAACAAACGGAAGAATTAGGAAGTCCAGAGCAGGTATTTGAGAAATTGAAATATGAGCTTGCTTCTATCGTAAAGCCTGTAATCGTATCTAATCTGAAAGAAACCGTTCAACGAATCGTGAATGGAGAAGTTGTTTTATTCATTGAATCTTCGAAACAAGCGGCGTCCTTCAAGCTTACAGACCAATTACAGCGCCAACTGGATGAACCGAGCACAGAGGCGGTTATTCGCGGACCCCGCATCGGGTTTATCGAGAAGCTCAATATCAATATGGCATTGATGCGTCAACGAATTAAAACACCTTCGCTGAAGATGGAAAAAATGAGCTTAGGAGCGCTCTCCCAGACTGAGGTCGTACTACTCTATATTGAGAACAAAGCGCAGCCGCAAGTGGTGGAGGAAGTAAAAAAACGATTGTCCAGAATCAATACAGACGGGATTTTAGAATCAGGTTACATCGAAGAGTTTATATGCGACTTCCCCTACTCGCCGTTCCCCACCATGCAGGCGACGGAGAGACCCGATTCGGTCGCGGGGTCACTAATCGAAGGAAAGGTTGCGCTTCTCATTGACGGTTCCCCTTTTGCGCTCGTTATGCCAATCACACTCTGGTATGGGCTGCAAACGGTGGAGGATTACTACATCAATTTCATATTCGCTACAATGCTGCGGTGGCTGAGGTATTTATTTGCCTATATGGCGCTGGCCCTGCCATCCATTTATGTAGCGGTTACAACCTTTCATCAGGAAATGATCCCCACGAGCCTGGCTCTTAGTCTCGCCTCAGCGCGGGAAATCGTTCCGTTTCCGGCCATGGTTGAGACATTGATAATGGAGGTTACCTTTGAAGCGCTCCGTGAGGCGGGAGTGCGGCTTCCCCGTCCGGTTGGCCAGACGATCAGCATCGTAGGCGCGCTTGTTATTGGACAAGCTGCGGTTCAGGCCGGAATCATATCAGCCCCCATTATCATTATCGTATCCTTGACGGGTATCGCATCCTTCCTCATTCCCCATCCGGGGATGAGCCAGGCGGTCAGTATTCTACGTTTCCCGATGGTGATTTGCGCCGGAACGTTCGGACTTTACGGAGTCAGCGCCGCCATGATCGCGCTCTTGATCCATCTGACCAACCTGAGCTCCTTCGGCGTGCCTTATTTGAGTCCGCTCGCGCCTCTCAACCTGTCCGGGCTATGGGATGTATTGGTCAGAGCACCATGGCAGTTGCTTCACAAACGACAGCAGCTTATTCAACAAAAAGTGGAGATGGAGAAGGAATGAACCTACACCGGATTGTCTACAGGTGCATGGCATTTAGCCTCAGCCTTGCGCTGCTGGCAGGCTGTTGGGACCGTAAAGAAACGGATGACCTTGCTTTGGTAATGGCAGGCGGTCTTGATCTCACAGAGGACGGCAAGCTTGAAAGCACACTGCAAATTGCCCTCCCCACCGGTATCCCGGGCGCTATTCAATCCGGGGGAAAAGCCAAAAGGTCCGTCATTGTTGTCTCAGCTGAGGGGAAGGACAGCACAAGCAATCTGGATCGCCTGCAGCAGCAATTATCGCGGAGAATTTTTCTTGGTCACCGCGGCGTTATAGTATTCGGCGAGAATTTCGCCAGACACGGCTTCGACCAGGTACTCGATACATTAATGCGCGGACCGGAAAGCCGGTACAACAGCTTTATCGTGACCGCATATGGGGCGACGGCAAAAGAAATTTTAAACACTCCGTACGAGCTGGAGCCAATTCCGGCTATCGGTATGAACAAAATACAATCCGGCCACTTCAGCGTGGGCGTCAAAATTGATGAATTTCTACATGCGCTCGCTTCAAACGGACAAGCCCCGGTAACCGCCGGCATTCGAATCATCAATAAAGGCTCCGGCAACGAAATCTTCGTTATGGATAAGGCAGCGGTTTACAATGGGATTAAATTGGCAGGATTTCTCTCGGGAATGGATTTGAAGGTATTTCGCA
This sequence comes from Paenibacillus sp. sptzw28, assembly GCF_019550795.1. NCBI lineage: Bacteria > Bacillati > Bacillota > Bacilli > Caryophanales > Paenibacillaceae > Paenibacillus > Paenibacillus sp. sptzw28. Next base: position 406,856 of record NZ_CP080545.1, on the reverse strand, counting down.
TGATGATAGGGGACCTGGACGGTATGAAGCTTACCACCCAATTGGAACCTCCCAAGAAAGAATTCAATGGAATCGTCAGTTCTCAGCTGTTACAAGTAAAAGCAAAAATACAGACTGAAATGAAGGGAGGGGCACCCGCGGTAACCATATCGGTCAAAGTCAGGGCCAGAATCATCTCAAACAACACCAGACTGGATATGAGCAAACCCCAGTCCCTCAACCTATTGCAAAAGAAGTATGCGGATGATTTAAAAAAAGCGTTTGCAAAAACGGTCAAGCTTGCGCAAACAAAATACAAAGCGGATATATTCGGTATTGGAAGGGAACTCCACATACAACATCCCGGCGCCTGGAATAAACTCAAGAATCAATGGAAAACGATTTATCCTAAAGTACCCGTTCAAATCAAAACTGAATTCGAAATCGAGCGGATTGGCAGAACTCAGGCACCTGCACATCTGCAGAAGTAAGGGCACTATTCAATAAATTGAGGGAGGGCCGACATGAAAATAACCGGATTACAAGTGTTCTGGATGATCTTCACCATGGATCTGGGCATGACCCTGATCATGACGCTTACCCCAAGCATACAGGCAGCTAAACAAGATGTATGGATCTCTATTATCGTTGCCGGATTAATCGTTCTCTTTGTCACATTTCTTGTGACGAAGACCACGCTTCTCTACCCTGACCAGACTTTAATTGAGTTCTGCCAAACGATACTGGGAAAATGGCCCGGCAAGGTCGTGGTTGTTGTCTATCTGGTTCAATGGTATACGATCCTTCCAATCGTTCTCCGTCAATTTAATGACGTAATCCATATCATGATCCTCCCTGCGACGCCGAAGTGGGCGGTTATGTTGATAATGGTCATTCTGATTGCATATGCCGCCAATTCGGGAGGCATTGTCACGATCGCCCGCTGCAGTGAAATTCTCGGGCCTCTCATTATTCTGATGATCATCGTCTCTCTGCTGGGAATCCTCAACACTATAGACTTAAGGAATCTTCTGCCTGTCTACGCGGATAGCGGAATAAAGGGAATCGTAAAGGGGGCGCTCCCCCCCGCCTCCTATCTCGGACATTCAGTCGAATATCTTATGCTCGCATCGTTTTTATATCACCCGCGCAAAGGAGCACCTTATGCATATTGGGGAGTCATTACCGCCTCTTTCTTCGTCATGCTTTCCATGTTAATGGCCACTGCCACGGTAGGGATTAATTTGGCTCCAAAAATGTGGTATCCTTTTTTCGAAATGTCGAGAAAAATCTCTTTATTCGGTTTCATTGAAAATTTCGACCCGCTTTTGATCGTGATTTGGGTTGCCAGCGTGTTCATCAAATTGGCCCTTTATTTATTCATCACCAGCTATGGTACCGCCCAATTCCTGCACATCAAAAATTGGAGGGTTCTAGTCTGGTTTGTCTCTCCGGTTGTACTCGCATTTTCCTTTTTCCCCAAAAATGTTGTGGAGGCAACTTCAAATTATTTACTCAATTACTGGATACCCGTTGCGTTTCCTGTAAATATGATCGGTCTGCCATTGCTCCTGCTTATCGTGGGAACGATTAAACGGAGAAAAACCCAAGCCAGTACGCCTTAACTCGCGGCATAGTGTTTGGGCAGAGGAATGCGATTTCCAGACTGCAGTTGTTACGGTGCAGGAAAAATCCACTTTCCTATCGGTTCGAAGATTGCCGCAAGCGGGACGGCCGGACTCGGTATATCTACATCGGCAATGAGCAGAGTCCCAATCACTGCGGCGGTCAGCATCAACCCAATATTAACGATTATTTCTATCTTCGTCTTTCCATGCAAAGCGCGAAATTGCCAAAATGACAAATATGCGACAAAAAGCAGGAATAATGCAATGGTTATAACAATCATTGCCAGGTCACCTCCAACCGTTATGGTTCCGTCAAAGACAGCGTGCGTTTTCGTTTGATGACAAGCGCAGTCAGCAGCATAGCTAACGGAATAATGATTTGAAACGGTATGGAATACCACTGCCATATTTTTGTTGCAAATTTGATCATTTCCATGTTGTTTTTATAAAAAAAGAGTGAAAATTCCAGCATTAACAGACTCAACGGAATAAGATATAAGCGGTACTGTTTGCCGGGCAACGCTGACGAAAACGATTTTGCGCTTGCATAGAGACATACGCTTATTTTGACAAATGCCCCCAATAAAAAAGTAATGATGGTTATCGGTTCTACGCGTTCAAGGAATTCTGCAACGGAAATATACTGATAGGCCGTGTAACTCGGGAAGAGCAATTTCGACGATATATTTCCCAGTACCAAAGTATTTCGAACGTTGCTGAGAAGCAGCATAATACCTGAGATTAGAAGCGCCCACAACACTGTTTTCTTCGCCTGTCCGATCTTGTTAATTTGCGGAATAATCATTGCAAACACAATGGTTTCTCCGAACGGAAATCCAACCAGCTCCGTCATTCCTTCCAATATCGGCATCCAACCGCGATCGACTACAGGCAGCAGATTTTCAGGCTGGAGATCCTTTATCATTAGCATGGAAAGCATTGCTTCCACCAATACAAGAAGAAGAAGTGATATCGAGCAGCGGGAAAGCACTTCCATACCGGCATAAGCCGCCCATAAAACAATCGCAGTCATCGTAGCAGCGATCATGAGGGGCGACGTCTCGGGCAGTGCAATGATCAAGATATATTCATAAAAGTTTTTTAAGACGAGAACCGCGAGATGGAAGCTGTACCAAGCATAGATGAAGCCGATAAGGCGCCCGGCCCAAACACCGAACAATACTTCAGCGATCTCAACGAGAGTCCTGCCAGGATATAGCTGGCAAAGATGCGTATACATCCAAATAATACCATAGGATACAATGACGCCCAAAATAATGGAAATCCAAGCATCGTGTCCGGCTACGGCGGCAAGAGGCACTGTTAGCGGGGTTCCGACTATCCACATAATCATCAAAGCTGTAAGTCCACTGCTGGAAAGCTGTTCGATTGAATGTTTCATTTCACTTTGACTCCTTCCATACCCGCCTAAAACCTTTAAAGATGACGGTTTTAAATCTCTCCAGCCCTCATTTGACTATCTCCAGCTCCCTCAAATGCACCGGTGGGCCAGACATGCCTGCACGTGTTAAAACAAAATCCACATCGACTGTAACGACAGCTTTCACGAATTTCTTGTCCCACTTCAGCTTGAGTTTTTGCCACTCTTTATTGTTCTTCTTATGAAGCTGGTCACCGAACCCGAAAATATCGGCTGCGTATTTCTTCTGCACATTCGCAATCATCTTCTGTGTATCCTTGCGAACCACCCTCTTTAACGTATCTTCCACCAAGTGATAATAATTCGGATTCGAGAAATCAAGTTGAGTATTGTTCTCTTCCAACGTTCCTGTTCCTTTTAAATGAACGGTGAAGCTTACCTTACCTCCTTTAACCTTCGGTACTATCTCCCGACTGGTGCTGTGCAATATTACACCGACGTTACCTTTGTGTTCCGGCAGCTGCAGGGTCATTACACCTCTTTTCAATTTTCCCGTTACCCATAGCATAAGCTGGGAATCAAAATTATTTAGATAGCCCACAAGTTTCAAATTTTTAAATATCGCAGAATGATTTAATTTAAACGTAAGCTTGTTTTTACTTTTTTCGCTGCCTATTTGCTGACCCGGTACCAACTCGATCGCCCCCATGACCGGTTCGATGCCTTCTCCGGAAGCTGTGTTCAGCAGATCGCGTATTGTGACAGCCGTACGCCCGAGAAGAATTTCCATCTCACGCACCGCTTCAGTTGGGAAGAACTCCAGCGGGTAATCAACCTTAATCGCATCTCTCCCCTCCTGCTCTTTGACAATGAGTACAAAAGTACGGAGCCGTGTTTTTGGGTTCCGAGAAAAGTGATCCAGGATTTCTTTGATCCCTTTCCTTGCGAGCTTCTCTCCGATCAACAATACGCGTCGGTGGGAGATGAACAACCTTCTGGATAGTTTACCCTGCAATTGCTCCATGATTTCCTGAGCGTTTTTACCTGTTCCCGCTTCAATGAAATAATTATTGCGACCTTGCGAAACATTTCCGATCTGGCGAGCAGGCACAGCGACTTGAATCATGCCCACATAACTGCCATCATCCTTTAGATCGATGGAAGTAGCCATCACCATCGCAATATCGTTGATCTCCATACGATCCTTGCAGCCTGCGCATACCATCGCCAATACAATAAGCAAAGCACTGATTATCCCTCTGCGCATCTTATTGACCTTCCTTCTTATCCGTCTCATGGCTTTGATTTGGACCTGGTCGTTGACCCGAAGGAACGCGTAGAGGCTCGTTATAGCCTGTCAGCCGAGGTCGCAGTTTCATTGCCCAGTGCGGCGCACGGAACAGAATATCTTTCAATCCGCCTATAGACAGCGGCGCGACCGGTTCAAAATATGGAATTCCAAACGATCGTAATGAATTTAAGTGAATCAGTATACAAACAAATCCCAGCCCAATGCCGTAAAGACCGAGCGTCCCTGCCAGCAGAATGAGCGGAAAGCGCAGAAGGCGGGTGCTGAAAGCAAAATTAAACCGGGGTATGGTAAAATTGGCAATGGCCGTAATCGAGACGACGATAACCATCGGTGCGGAAACGATACCTGCTTGCACCGCCGCCTGTCCGATTACAAGACCCCCTACAATACTGACAGCAGAACCAACCTGCCTCGGCAAACGAACGCCCGCTTCACGCAGTCCCTCGAACGTTATTTCCATTAATAGCGCTTCTGCAAGTGCCGGGAATGGACTCGCTTCACGAGCTCCCGCAATACTTAACAGCAGATTCGTAGGGATCATCTCCGGATGAAATGCTGCAACCGCCACATATAGCGAAGGAAGAAAAAGAGAAATTAAGATAAACCCAAAACGTATATAACGAATGAATGTCGGAATTAAGAACCGTTCGTAGTAATCTTCTGCACTTAGCAGCAAGTTCCAGAATGTGATCGGCACAATGAGCGCGGCTGGCGAGCCGTCAACCAGAATTGCTATCTTGCCTTCGAGCAAATTAGCCGCAACAATATCCGGTCGCTCTGTGGTATGCACTTGCGGAAACGGAGAGAAGGGCATATCTTCAATGAATTCTTCGATATAATTGGACTCGATCACCCCGTCGATCTCGATTTGCGTTATGCGCTCACGTACTTCCTGAACGACGGAATCCGTCGCAATCCCATCGATGTAAACGACTGCCACCTTCGTCTGTGTAAGTTCTCCGACTGTAAACGACTCAATCTTGAAACGCGGTGTCTTCAAACGTTTGCGAAGCAAAATTATATTGGTTTGGACCTGTTCAATAAATCCTTCACGCGGTCCTCGAATAAGCGGTTCTGCCTCCGGCTCCTCCACACTACGCGATGGAAGACGCTCCAAGCCGACGATCAATACACTGGGCTCACCGTCGAGAACAATTGCCACACCCCCGTCAAGCACACCTTTAACAAGAGCATCGAACGTGTCTGCCGTACGGATTTGCCCTACTCTCAGCGTATGCCTCAATTGTTCGGCCAAGCTCAAAAGCGATTTAGCTTCGCATTTACTTTCGTTGTCCCGCACCGTTTGCAATAATTCATGTTCGAGAAGCATCTTATCAACCATTCCGTCTACATACACCATCAATGTTTGTTTTCCAAATAGAACCAATGATTGAAGTGCGATATCCGAACAATTCTCGAACGTCTTTTCCAATTGTTCCCGGTTGGCGTCTAATTTATCATTCATGACCATTTTCGGCTCGGACACGGGATTCAACTCCTGAGTTGGCTTATGACTGCGGGACGATCTCATCCATTTCTTCATATATTTTTTCATATCCAATTCCTTCTTTTGCCTTATGGATCGCATCTCCAGTATTCCCTGCTTCATCTAGGCAATGCAAAACAGCTTCATGATAGGCTTATCCTTTGAAAGTAATGTTAGATTTATGCACATTCGTAAATAATCCAGTGAACAAACAAAATAGGACAGAGGAGCAGATATGAATCTGCAGACTCTGTCCACTCGCTTGGAGCATTTGATCCTTTACCGGGTGCTTTTATACACCCTCTCCGGTCTTCCAACCGTGCCATAGGAAATATCGGCGACGAGTTCGCCTTTGGATACGAAATACTCCAGATACCGCCTGGCGGTCGTACGGCTCACTCCGACCCTTCGCCCCAGCTCCTCCGCAGTCAATTCTTCCTTTCCCTGATGAATGAAAGAAGTAATCTTCTCCAATGTAAGCTTGTCAATTCCCTTAGGGAGATAAGAATCCCTGTCTCCTGCCTTACTCATTCCCCACAGAAGCTGGTCGATCCCTTCCTGGTCTACCTGCTTGCCGCCACCCTCCAGCTGATTCATCTTCTGCCGGTATTTCTGGTAAGAAGCCAGCTTCTCCTGAAATCTTTCGAAGACTACCGGCTTAATCATAAAATCATACACCCCGCCGCGAATAGCCGCCTTTACGGCATCGAATTCCTTGGCCGCGGTAATAATGATCACATCCGTCTGCGGATGGTTCTGATGAATATGCTTCAGGAGATCAAGTCCGTTCATATCCGGAAAATGCAAATCCAGCAGCACCAAGTCCGGCGTCAAAATCTCCAGATGCTCATGCGCCTCCTGCCCGTTCGTGGCAATTCCAACCACTTCAAACCCGTCCACCTTCTCTACAAACCGGCGGTTAATCTGTGCAATTCGAACATCATCCTCAATAACCAGCACCCGGATCATACCTTGCTCCTTTCCTTCGGAATGGCCACCGTGAAGATCGTACCTCCCTGCGGAAGGGCTCCGAATGTGATGTTGCCTTTCAGCTGCGCTGCTGCCTGCTGCACCAATGCAAGGCCGTACCCCCGATTCGCCTCGCCCTTCGTGGAGAAACCGAGCTCGAATAGCCTCCCCGCAGCTTCCTGGGGTATACCGATCCCGTTATCTTCTACCTCTATAATCAAATCGTCTCCCAGGTCAGTCAAGAATATCTTCACCTTCTTCTCATCATGGCCGGCAGCGATGACAGCCTCCAGTGAATTGTCGATCAGGTTGCCGATAATGGTGACCAGGTAGCTGCGGCTTACCGAATCGGGTATATCTTGAAACGAGCTATCCTTGTCGATTTCAAGCTCCACCTTAAGCTCATTGGCGCGGTTGAACTTGCCGATCAGAATGCCCGCAAGCGTCGGATCGGGAACCTCCTTCAGCAGAAACTGAATGAGGTTCTGATGAACGTTCGTTTCATGCGTAATCAGGTGCATCGCTTCTTGATACGATTCCAATTGAATGAGGCCGTATATCGTATACAGCTTGTTCGAATATTCGTGGGTCTGCGAGCGCAGCGCCTCTGCGTAACGCTTCACCTGGGTCAATTCTTCCGTCAACCGGAGCAGCTCTGACTTGTTGCGAAAGCTGGACACCGCCCCGATAACCTCATGCTGATGATTCACAACCGGCAGCCGGTTAACGACAACCATATTCCCGTTTATCGTCATTTCCTTGTCAAATTCTGCAGTGCCGCTCTTCATGACTTCGAGCAGACGGGACTCCGGAAGCGCATCTAAAATATGTCTCCCCGAAATTTCCGCTTCCTCATCCGAATCAAGCAGCTTCAATGCCGTTGGATTTGCCAGCGTAATCAACCCATCCTTATTGATTGCGATAATTCCTTCATGGATCGATTCGAGAATAGCCCTCTTCTCTTGATACAGCTGGCCGATTTCCCTGGGCTCCAGTCCGAATATGGACCGTTTAACGCCGCTCGCGATCCAGATCGCTCCCACGCATCCGAGCAGCAGAATCAATATGGCGAGAACGATAATGTTATTGCGGTAAATAATAGCTCTGTCATTAATATCCTTCACCAGAAAACCAACCGATACAACACCTATGACTTTATTATCAGCGTCAAAGACCGGCGCCTTGCCCCGCAAGGAAAGCCCTAGGCTGCCTAACGCTTCCGATATAATCGGCTCGCCCTTTAACACCGGCCCATTATCGCCGCCCACCATTTCCTTACCGATCTGCTCCGGTACCGGATGAGAGTAACGGATTCCATTGCGGTTGCCGACCACGATGAATTCGGCATCCGTCTCCATACGTATCTTTTCCACTATCGGCTGAATAATTTTCGAAGGGTCCTTATCTGCGAAGGCATCTCTGATTGTCTGCATGGAGGCTACGGTTTTCGCGATCTTGAGCGCTGAAGAACCGATATGCTCTTTGAGGGTACTCTCGATCATCCTCTCGAAAGCAAACGCCTGAACAATAATGATAATAAACAACAGCGAACCAATCAGCAGGATCAGTCTGGTCTGTAACCGCATACATTTGTCTCCTCCCGGAAGAGTTCACTTACCGCTATTACTATTATTTTATTCTACTATCGTTGATAAACATAGCCTCGGCCCCTTTACAGCATATAAATTTTATGAACAAAATTCATTTTATGGTCATTTTCGAACTTATGTTGTTATTCTATCCAAGCACGAAACCGGGATGCTAGTATGAAAGCACGGGGGCGAGAAAGCGCTTCCAATCATAAGGGGGAATCATCAGATGCGTCATAAAACAATACATTGGAAAACAGTTCTCATCAGCACTGTCGTGGCGGTAAGTCTTACAGCGTGCAGCAGTGGAGCCAGTACTGGAACGAATACGGGAGCCAAAGGCACAGATGCCTCCGCTTCCAAATATCCCGAGAAACCGATCGTTATGGTAGCACCTTCAGGAGCAGGCGGCGGTTGGGACAAAACGGCAAGATCCATAACCAAGGTGCTGGGCGAGACCAAGCTGGTCGACCAGACAATGACGGTTGAGAATAAGCCGGGCGGCGGCGGTATCGTATTCCTGGCGGAGTATGTGACAAAGGATAAGAATAATCCATACAAATTATTTGTCAGCTCCCCGCCTATTCTGATCAATAATCTTAAGAAAGAAGGAACGAGCCCTTACGGTTACAAGGATACGACCCCACTGGCCCAGCTCACCAAAGATTACGGGGCGATCGCCGTACCGGCCGACTCCAAATTCAACGATATGAAATCCCTGGTCGAAGCCATTAAAGCCGACCCGACCAAGGTTACTATGGCGGGCGGCTCGGCGCCGGGTTCCATGGACCATCTGATCAGCATCCTGCCGGCCTTTAAATCGGGAATCGATCCGAAATCGGTTAAATATGTATCCTACGACGGAGGAGGCGAAGCGATCGCCGCTCTGCTCGGTAATAACGCAGATGCGATCGGTACCGACGTATCGTCGCTGGGCTCCTACCTGAAAGCCGGCAAAATCAAGATTCTTGCCGTTACATCGACTGAAAGACTCGGCGGGGATTACAAGGATATCCCGACCTTGAAAGAGCTCGGTATCGACGCGGACTTTACGATTTGGCGCGGCGTGCTCGGTCCCAAAGAAATGACCGCGGATCAAGTCGCTTACTGGGATGCCAAGCTTAAAGCTCTTTCAGAGAATGATGTATGGAAAGCAGAGCTTAAAGCCAACGATTGGGAAAGCGAATATAAAAATTCAGCCGATTTCAAAGCATTCTTGGACAGCCAGGAGAAGGATGTCCAGGAGCTGCTCACCGCACTCGGCATGCAGAAGTAAGCTTGAATTCAGGGGGTGGAGTGCTTCGCTCCCCCTTTCTTTTGTTGAAAGTAAAGAAGGAGATGCATATCGTGAACAAAACATTCGACCGTTATATCAGCTTTATATGTTTTCTGCTCGGAATCGGGTTTATTTGGCAGAGCACTCAAATCAGCTCCTCGTCGTACGGCAGCAACGTCGGGCCTAACATATTTCCTTTAGGACTCGGGGCGCTGCTTGTTCTTCTCAGTATACGGCTGTTCTTCGAGGTATTGAAGTCCAAGGCGCAGCGCGCCGAAGGCGGGCAATTGGCCTACAAAAAATTCTTGCTGATCTTCGCCGCCGCTGTACTGTATGCATATTTCTTTGAAGCAATCGGCTATGTGATCGGTACATTCCTCTTTCTCCTGTTCAGCTTCCAGGTGCTCGAGAGAGGCAAAATCGTGCAGTCCGTGCTTATTTCCGGTCTGTTCTCCACAGGCGTGTATGTGCTGTTTGTCGTGATTTTGGAAGGTTCGATGCCAGGCTTTCCGTCTTGGTTATCCGGATCATAGGGGGCAATTGAGAAATGAACACCTTGGAATTTATTGCCAACGGATTTGCAACCGCTCTTCAGTGGCATAATCTGATTTTCGCCTTTGTCGGCGTGCTGATCGGTACGGCCGTGGGCGTGCTTCCCGGAATCGGTCCAATGAGCGGCGTCGCTTTGCTTATCCCTATAACAGCCTCGATGACCGGCGGCCTTGGTCCTGAGGCAGCGGCGACCAGCTCAATTATTCTGCTCGCAGGGGTCTATTACGGAGCTATGTACGGCGGATCGACCACCTCTATCCTATTGAATACACCAGGCGAATCCTCCTCTGTCGTAACTACCTTGGACGGCTATCAAATGGCTAAACAAGGAAGAGCCGGAGCCGCCTTATCCATATCGGCCATCGGGTCCTTTGTCGCTGGATTGTTTGCATTGATTGCACTCATACTATTAGCGCAGCCGTTGTCTAATGTAGCCATCAGATTCGGGCCTGCCGATTATTTCTCTTTGATGGTTCTCGGTCTCGCCGCTGTAAGCGGCTTGGCAGGCAAATCGATGACGAAAGCGCTAATTATGACCGTACTCGGGCTGCTGCTCGCCACGATCGGCATGGATACCGTATCGGGCGTCGCCCGCTTTACCTTCGGCATTCCGGTGCTGTATTCCGGACTTGAATTTCTGACGGTTGCCGTGGGCTTGTTCGCTTTGGGCGAAGTATTCAAGACCATCCTGGAAAATGATTATTCAGCCGGTAAGACCAATAAAATCGGCCGTATTCTGCCGACTAAGCAGGATCTGAAGGACAGTGCGGGTCCGATCGCCCGCGGCTCTGTGTTAGGCTTCTTCATCGGTATTCTTCCCGGAGCCGGTGCGACACTCGCTTCTTTCTTCAGCTACATCATGGAGAAGAAACTGAGCAAGCATCCCGAGACGTTCGGCCAAGGGAACATTGCCGGCGTTGCCGCCCCCGAATCCGCTAATAATGCTGCTTCCGGCGGCGCGATGATACCTCTGCTTACTTTGGGAATACCGGGCTCCGGTACAACGGCGATTCTTATGGGCGCCCTTATCATGTATAACATTCAGCCGGGCCCTTTGTTATTCGAGGAGCATCCGCAGGTAGCCTGGGGACTGATTGCGAGTATGTTCATCGGAAACTTGATGCTTCTGATTCTCAATATGCCGCTGGTCAAAGTGTTTGCCAAGGTCATTCAAACGCCTGCCAAATATTTGATTCCAATCATTATTGCCATCTCCATCTTCGGCGTGTATGCCGTTCAGGCGCAAATATTTGACCTTATGCTGCTCATGGGCTGCGGGATCGCCGGCTTCTTCCTGGTCCGCAATGATTACCCGCTGGCTCCGCTGGTGCTCGGACTGGTCCTTGGGCCGATGATTGAGAACAACATGCGAAGGGCGCTTACGACCTCGAACGGGGACTTTATGATATTCCTGCATAAACCGATGTCGGCGGTATTCCTGCTGATCGCAGTGCTATGGATAGTTGTGCCGCTCCTGCTCAGAATGAGAGGAAAACAAGTAATAGTCAACGAGGAGGGTTAAAGATCCGTGTTCACTGATTTATTGGTCGGTTTGCTTAAACTCAGTCTTATTAACATTGTACTGAGCGGGGACAATGCGGTTGTCATTGCCCTTGCAAGCCGCAACCTCCCCGTCCATCAGCAGAAAAAGGCCGTGTACTGGGGGAGCATCGGGGCAATAGGACTACGGTTAATATTGACGTTCGCGGCCGTCTGGCTGCTGCATATCCCTTTTGTTCAAATTCTGGGCGGATTGCTGCTGCTTTATATTGCCGTTAAACTGCTCATCAACGATTCGGAAGACGAGCACATTCAATCCGGCAGCAAGCTAAGCGAGGCCATCAAGACGATCATCATTGCCGATTTGGTGATGAGTCTGGATAACGTCCTGGCCGTAGCCGGCGCCGCCAACGGAAACCTCTTCCTGATCGGACTGGGACTTGCTGTCAGCATACCGCTCATCATGTGGGGCAGCCAGCTCATCATGCGTCTTATGAAGCGGTTTCCCATTATCGTTCTGGTAGGTGCGGGACTGCTTGGCTATACCGCGGGAGAAATGATATTAGGCGACAAGGCTGTTCAGCATTTCATGGATACAACGCTGCATGCCGGTCATTATGCCATTCCGTTGGTGCTTGCCGTACTAGTTATTGCGGTTGGAAGGGCGATTTCAAGGAGAAGAGAATTACTTTCTGTAGGAGGCTTGCAAAAATGAGCGTCGGAGTTAGAGCTATTGTTGAGATCAGCCAAACGGCCGCAAATTTCAAGTCAAGCATCGTGCTTCGAATCAATAACAAACATGTCGACGTAAAGAGTATTCTCGGGCTGAGCGTAACACTGCTTAAGACAGACCAGTACAGGCTTGAAATTCATGGTCCGGATGAGGCCGAGGCGAAAGCCGCGATGACCGAAGTTTTCAGTAAGTACCGGCTTTCCGTAGAAGTTAACGAATAGTCGGCCACTGACGGAAGGAAATAAAATAAAGAACGGGAAGGACCGCCGGTGCGTGCCCTTCCCGTCTTTCATATCTGTCGCTTTATTTTCCCCCTCCTCATACCCACTGAATTAGCGCAAGTATGATACCGACAACAAAGCCGCACAACGCTCCGTTGACCCGGATCCACTGCAGGTCTTTGCCGACTTTCTCCTCCATCATGCGAACCAGGGCCTTATCATCCATTTGATCGAGGTTTTCTTTCACCAATTGACCGATCCGGTAATGATTCGACTCCACAAGATGAATAATCGAGGACAGCAGGCGGCTTTCCCACACTTCAATCCATTCCGGATCCTTGGTTAAATGCCTTATAATCGAACGGTAAAGCGCAAAAACCATCCGACCGCCATTGGCCCGTTCCTCCTCCAGCTTGCCCAGAGCAAGAGTGCGTATGTCTTCCAACCGTGCTTGCATGAAGGTGCCGGCACCTTCTCCTTCCACATTGTTCAGGGCCCATTCCTTCAACGTGGTCAACTGGGAATCGTTCTCCGCCAGTTGGAAAAGCTGAATCCGGATTTCCCGCACAATCAGCTCGCGGTATGCGTTATCTCCGGTTTGGAGGTCCCGGATACCCGAAAGCAGCATGTTTTGCAGTATCGCCCCAAGCTTCTCCTCGTTCATGAATCCGGCAAACGCTTGAAATGCAAACCCCATCAAGCCGCCCATATTGACAGCAGACAGCTTCTCACTGGCCAGCTTGCCGAGCATACTCTGCGTCTCCGGCCGCTCTGCCCATTTCGATGCTTCCTTCAAGACATAATCAAGCGCCGCTTCATCGTATCCGTCGTTCATTGCTTTGGTTATAACCATCTCGGCCGCAGCCTTGAAATCCGCCTTCCGAATATATTCGCTTATCCAGGACTGTATGAACGGGACAGCTTTCGCAAGCGGCAGCCGGAGAACCAACTGCGTGAGCAAATCCACTATGGTTCTCCTTACTTTCTTCCTGCTCATCTGCTTCGTCAGCTGCGATGAGACGACCCGGAGAATGTTCAGCTTCCGGAGCTTGTTTTCAATACTTTCCTTGTTGAGCAGTTCGTTCTCCATCGCGGAAATTAAAGATTGGACGATTTTGTCCCTATTCTTAAGCAGCAACGAAGTATGCGGGACCGGTATGCCGAAAGGATGACGAAAAAGCGCGGTTACAGCAAACCAATCGGCAATGCCGCCTACCAAGCCGGCTTCAAAGCCCCCTTGCAGCAGATAAACAAGAGCATTCTCTGGAAGAAATAAAGTGACTACAAAGCCCAATGCCATAAGCGCTAGCGAGATACCCGCCAAATATTTCGAATTCATGTGCGACCTCCTGACAGGTAATAAAGTGCTTGGCAGCAGGCAGCTCTACACTGCCATCGCCTTTTGTTCAAATATAAGAAAGTATAAGTCTTCACAATACTTTGCTTATATTTTTGAGGGAAGAAACCTGATACGCCGCCAAGGACGGCACAGAACCAAGCGCGATCAGTAACGCGCTAATGGTTCGTGCGAAGCACAGAACCAAGCGCGGACAGTAACGCGCTAATGGTTCGTGCGAAGCACAGAACCAAGCGCGGACAGTAACGCGCTAATGGTTCGTGCGAAGCGACAGCCGTTTCTTCTTAATCAGCACTGTACATTTTGCGTTTCTTTTCATTGTACAAGAACTCACGCTGACTTTCATTCTCTTTGCAAAAGGGACATAAATGAAATGATACTATTTTTCCGCTGTGAGCTCCCACTATTCATACAGCTTGTTTAAGATTAAGTTGACACTTAATTAAGTGTGTGCTACATTATTGTCATGATAGAAAAAGTCATTCACGCTTTAACAGAACCCAGGCGCAGAGATATTCTGTATCTCGTCCGGGACGGGGAACTTACGTCCAGCGCCATCGCATCGCATTTTGACATTTCAGCTCCTGCAGTATCCCAGCATCTCAAGGTTCTCGAAGAATCCGGTCTTGTCGTTGTCCGGAGAGACGGAACGAAACGGTATTACCGAATCAGGAGGGAAGGCTTCGCCGATTTGAAGCAGTACATCGACCGTTTCTGGGATGACAGCTTACTGCGCTTGAAGGAAGCTGCGGAAGAAGAAGAAGAGAGGAGAAAGTAGAAAACATGACTCAAACTCAAAGTGACAAGGTTATTAAAGAAATTTTTATCGAATGCCGTCCCGAGACATTGTTTCCGTTCTTCACCGACCCCGAGAAGATGATCCGCTGGATGGGCAGCCATATCCTTCTCGATCCCACAATAGGCGGCAAATTCCGGATTGATCTGAACGGACACGATATTGCAACCGGTGAATACGTGGAGATTGTACCGAATGAGAAAATCGTGATGACGTGGGGGTGGGAGAAGTCGAAGCTTGTCCCACCCGGTTCAAGCACCATAGAATTTCTGCTTGCTCCCAAAGAAAACGGCACCCTCTTGGTGCTCACTCACTTCGATTTGCCGGTCGAAGAACTCGCATCTCACAATAAGGGATGGACGCATTTCATGTCCCGGCTTCAATTATTGGCAGAGGGTCAAGATCCTTCGTCCGTTAAGGCCATCTGATGTACTTTCATACCAAATCAAAAAAGTGGAGATCCCCCGGATTCTGCCGGGCGGACCTCCACTTTTCTTATTTCTGAAGCTTTACGGTCTTCTCTCCGATTACCAGTATGCCGTTAACAAAACCACGGAAGTGTAATGTTACTTCAGAAGCCGTCCAATTGAAATCCGAGCGTTCGAATTTGAATTGGCCCTGCTTCGCCTGATTGTAATATCCGTTATTGCTGGTCAGAGCATCGACACCGTTAAGGGTTACGGTGGTAAGATCGAAGCCTTGAGTACTGTAGCCGTCCGGCAGGTCCACACGAACGGTAAACTGTCCTTTATTGCCTTTGATTACATTAGGGGTAACCGTTATGGACGCCCGTATATAATTGGTGAATTGTTTTTTCAGTGTAGTGCTCAGACCCGCGGCGTTTGTTACCGTTACTGTGACGGTATAAACTCCCGGTTTGTCCAATGTGACGTCGGTGCCGTTTGCTACGGCCTGCTCTGTTGCCGTACCCGGACCGGAAACGGTCATTTTCTCGTATACAATACCCGAAAGTGAATCCGCCGCGGAATAGGTCAGCCGCAGCGGCATCCCTGCCTGATACTCATCGTTAAGATTCATCGTGATAACCGGTGGCGTCTTGTCGATCTTTACTGCCGCCTCATTCGAAGTCTCAACGTTTCCCGCCACATCCACTGAATAGAAAGCGACTTTATGGATGCCTTCATTTGTGACTGTGAACGAACTGCCCTCCGCATATGCCGAGCCGTCGATCGAATAGTATGTCGCCGCTGTGCCGCTTAACGCATCATCTGCAGTGAGTTTGACTGCGACGTCATCTTTCGACCAGGACGATGGAACATCGGAGACGGTAACCGGCGCTGTCAGGTCGATTTTTACTTGGATCGTATTGGCTTCTTCCTTATTGCCCGCTTTATCCACCGAGTAGAAAGAAACGTTATTCACGCCTTCCTGGTCCACTGTTACGGAGGCTCCCGGGGCATACTCCCCGCCGTTGACGGAATAATACGTATTCGCAATTCCGCTCTGCGCGTCCGATGCCGTCAACGCAACGACTTGTTTTTGGTTGGTCCAATCAGCCGGGACTTTCGCTACGGTAACTGGCGCTGTCAGGTCGATTTTCACTTGAACTGTGTTCACTTCTTCCTTATTGCCCGCTTTATCCACCGAGTAGAAGGAAACGTTGTTCACGCCTTCCTGGTCCACTGTTACGGAGGCTCCCGGGGCATACTCCCCGCCGTTGACGGAATAATACGTATTCGCAGTACCGCTTTGCGCGTCCGATGCCGTCAACACAACGACCTGTTTTTGATTGGTCCAATCTGCCGGGGCTTTCGCCACGGTAACTGGCGCTGTCAGGTCGATTTTCACTTGGATCGTATTGGCTTCTTCCTTATTGCCCGCTTTATCCACCGAGTAGAAGGAAACGTTGTTCACGCCTTCCTGGTCCACTGTTACGGAGGTTCCCGGGACATACTCCCCGCCGTTGACGGAATAATACGTATTCGCAGTACCGCTTTGCGCGTCCGATGCCGTCAACACAACGACCTGTTTTTGATTGGTCCAATCAGCCGGGGCTTTCGCCACGGTAACTGGCGCTGTCAGGTCGATTTTCACTTGGATCGTTTGGGCCGTTTCCTTGTTGCCGACTTTATCGACCGAATAGAAGGAAACATTATTTACGCCCTCTTGATCAACTGTAAAAGAAGTTCCCGCCGCATATTCGCCGCCGTTCACGGAGTAAAATGTGCTCGCGACTCCCGTCTCGTTATCCGTTGCCGTCAAGGTCACGGTCTGGCTTTGGTTCGTCCAACCAGCCGAAGCGTCCGCTTTGGTTACCGGCGCTTCCGTATCCACAATCAGCTTGGCGAGAACGACGTTCGACGGCGCCGATTCGCCAAACGAATTACTGAATGAAGTCACGTAGTACTCGTGGTCTTGATACGGCAAGTCCGTTACGGTATAAGACAGGTTATTGACGTTTGCCGCAACCAGAACGGATTTGCCGTCTATAAGCTCATACACGTTATAGCCGTTTGCATACGTTGCGAAGCTCCAGGAAATGCGGGCGCTCGTACCGCTGAGCAGCTTAAGGGAAGCAACCGGAGGCTGCATAACCGGGAACACGATCGTTTCTGTCACACGGTTTGAAGATGCCGACTCGCCGAAGCGCGTATTGTAGGCAGTCACTTCAAATTGATGGGTATCCTCCGACAGGTTGAACACCTGATAGCTCAGTGCCGTGCCTTTGTAGATTAACGAGCGCGTTCCGCCGGTCACATTATAAACGCGGTATTCGTTGGCCCAGGCAGCGGCCTGCCAAGAGAGCGTAATGTTATTGGCATTGAAGACCTTATCCGTCAACACAGGCGGCTGAACGATTGGCCAAACAAGTGTTAAATTAATGGTGCTTCCCGCCGCTGATTCGCCGAATCGGTTGCTGTATGAATTCACCGTATAGGTGTAATCACCCGCCGGCATATTGACGAATGCCGCCGCTGTCCCGGTTACGGTGCTTTTTAACACTTTTTGCCCGTCGACCACCTGGTATACTTTGTACCCGGAGGCATAGAGAACGGGGTTCCACTTCAAGGTAATATCGTTGCCGTTGGTAATCGTCTTGCTCAAGCTGCCGGGCTCCTGCATGAGAGGCCAGACAAGTGTGAACTGGAGGCGGCTGCCATCCGGCGATTCGCCGAAGCGGCTGCTGTAAGAGCGCACTATGTAGGTGTAGTCACCCTCCGGCATATTCGTTAACGTTATGCTTGTCCCGGTTTGCGATTTCTTCAGCACTTCTTGGCCGTCAACCACTTGGTACAGGTTGTACCCCGAAGCATAGGCTGCGACGTTCCACTTCAGGGAGATGTCATTGCCGTTTATGATCGTTTGTGTAAAGCCACCCGGCGCTTGCATAACCGGGAAAGCGAGCGTGAACATAATTCCCGCACCTTCCGGCGATTCCCCGAGAAGGCTCGAGAACGAGTTTACAACATAGCTGTAGTCGCCTTCCGGCTGATTCGCGTAAGTGACGGATGTCCCGGTTACCGTGCTTTTCAATACCTTTTGACCATCTGTCACCTGGTAGATTTTGTAGCTGGTTGCGTAGGGAGCAGCCGTCCACTTTAAGGTAATGTCATTACCGTTTGTCAGTGTATAGGTCGGATTTGCCGGAGCTTGCATCGTCTGTCCGTTCAGCGTTACCGACACCTGAGTTCCATCCGCCGACTCGCCAAAGCGGGCGGAAACGGCATGAACCTCATACGTATAGGTGCCCGGAGACATACCTGTGTATGTGATCGTAAGAGCCGTCACCGTGCTTTTGAGTACCCTCTGTCCGTTCACGATCTGGTAAACTTTGTAGCTTGACGCATAAGGGGAAGCCTCCCATGCCAAGGAAAAGTCTGTTGCGTTCTTGATCGTTTGCGTCAAGTTACCAGGCGGTTGAATCACCGGAAATACAAGTGGGAAAGAGACCTGGCTCCCATCCGCCGATTCACCGAAACGATTGGATACGGAATGAACTTCGTAAGCGTAACTGCCTTCCGGTTGATTGGGTAATGTGACGGTCGTGCCGGTTACCGTGCTTTTCAATACCTTCTGGCCGTTTATAATTTGATAGATCTTGTAGCTGTTCGCATTTGCTGCAGCGCTCCATGTCAGGATAATATCATTCCCGTTCTGAAGCTTATATTGGAGGTTATCCGGCGCTGCCATGATTACGGCGTCTATTGAAAGGGTGACTTGAATGCCTTCCGTCGATTCGCCGAAACGGGTGGAGAAGGAATGTACCTCGTAGACATAATCGCCCGCCGGCTGGTTGGTATAGGTGACCGTGTTACCGGCTACCGTGCTCTTCAGTATTTTCTGGCCGTCGCTTATTTGATAGATCTTGTAGCTGTTGGCATTGGCAGCAGCTCCCCACGTAAGGACGACATCATTGATATTCTGCAGTTTAGATGTAAGAGTGGGCGGCGGCGCCATCGTGGTTGAGCCTAGGGTAATAGCAACCTGGCTGCCTTCCGCCGATTCTCCGAACCGGTCGCTGTAGGAATGAACCTCGTAAAGGTAATCTCCGGCCGGTTGATTGGCATACGTGACTGTCGTGCCGGTTACCGTGCTTTTCAATACGTTTTGCCCGTCGATTACCTGATAGATTCTGTAGCCCGTCGCATTTGCGGCAGCACTCCAGGTGAGGACGATGTCATTGATGTTCTGCAGCTTATACGTCAAGCTGCCCGGCGCAGCCATGGTTGCGGTTCCGACAGTCACTGTCAAGCGGCTGCCTTCCGCCGATTCGCCGAAACGGTCGCTGAACGAATTTATCTCATACACATAATCGCCGGACGGCTGATTCGTCAGCTTTAACGTTGTACCGGTCACGGCGGTTACTAATACTTTCTGGCCATCGGTAATTCGGTAGACTTTATAATTAAGCGCGTAATTTACCGGGTTCCATTTCAAGTTCACGTCGTTGACGTTCGAAATGGTGAACGAAAAGCCCCCGGGGGCAGTCATTGCCGGATAAACAATGTTAATATCAACAGGTGCGGAAAGAGGCGATTCGCCGAATAACGTATTCGATGCGGTAACCGCGTATCTGTATGCTCCTGCCGGCGAATTGGCAGCCGTATAAGTGCGGGCAGTCTGCGTTTTCACCAATGTCGGTTGACCGTCAGCCTGAATCTGGTACAGGTTGTAGCTTTGGGCGTTCGGGGAAGCCGTCCAGCTGAGAGCGATGTCGTTGCCGTTCTGAATCGTGTAGACCACCGCCGGGGCGGTCATATCAGGATAAGAGATATTCACCGTTATCGGCGCGCTCGGACCGGACTCTCCGTCGGGACTCAAGGTTGAGACAGCGTATGTATAGGATCCTTCGGATAGACTGTTGATTGTGAAAGAAGTCGTCGATGACGTCCCGCGCACGATAAGCTGGCCGTCGGTGATCTCATACACTTTATAGCCGGTAGCTCCAAACACTGCACTCCATGTCAGTTTGACGTCGGCCGGCGTCAGGAGCTGATAGGCAAGATTGCTTGGGGGCAGCATATTGTTGTTGGTCTCTGCTGCAAATACGTTTGCTGCGGGAAGGCAAATCTGGATCATAAGAAGCAGTGATACGAGAAAAGAAAGCCTGTTAGAGAAACGTTTTTTCATAATGAACCCACCTTTCTTTGTATAAAACGTTGCAA
Source organism: Paenibacillus sp. sptzw28 (assembly GCF_019550795.1). Taxonomy (NCBI): domain Bacteria; kingdom Bacillati; phylum Bacillota; class Bacilli; order Caryophanales; family Paenibacillaceae; genus Paenibacillus; species Paenibacillus sp. sptzw28. Next base: position 386,450 of record NZ_CP080545.1, on the reverse strand, counting down.
GTGCCAAAAAAAATAAACCTTTTGACAAGGTTCATAGTGAAAATGCCTATGATTCCTTGTGGCAACCGGCTGCCTTCCGCTTCTATAGCGGATCAGGCCCTTGGCTTTGCGTCTCATGATTTCTCATGATTTGCCCTTACACTTGGTTGTACTGAACTATGACTTTAACTCTATGATATAGTGTCGAATCTAGTAATGTGAATAGGTCTATTGAACCATAATAGGAACTATTGACCAGAGGTCGGATTATTTATACTTGTTCGTTAAAAAGCAAACAGCCCCCCGATAGGAGAGCTGGTTCGTATCCATTATTCAAGCAAATCAAGGCTGATCCGCTCAGCAGCGGCGGCTTGCAAGCCCTTCTACCTTCACAGCCGATTCTTGATATGAAGCTCCCTGCCGTATATTGCAATCATTATGAGGACGATGATTCCGTAAAGAATTTTCTGCTGGGAGGCATCCATATTGAGACCGGTCAGAATCATGTTAATCTCGGTCAATATAAGCACGCCTGCCAAAGTGCCCATATAACCGCCCGCTCCGCCGAGCAGGCTGGTGCCGCCGATCGCGACGGCGCCGACGGTTACAAACAGATAAGGGTCGCCTATCCCGAAGGATCCGCCGCCGGAGAAGCCGGAGAGCAGCATACCGGCCATAGCGGCCAGAACCGCGGAAGCCACATACGTATAGGTCCACACCTTAACACGCTTAATGAGCACCAGCTCGGCCGCTTTCGGATTGGCTCCGACCGCATAGATCTGACGTCCCAGGCGGGTACCGCGCAGCATCCAGACCACAAGAGCCGCAAGCGCAAACCATATGAAGACCACAGGCGGTACCGGTATACCGAATACATGCCCGTTCAAGGCCGCCAGATGCTCCAGAAATACCGGAGGTTCTCCCAGAGGTATGCCTTGGGTTACAAAATACAGTATTCCGTTCACGATATATCCGACGCCGAGGGTAATAATGAGCGGGTGCAGCTTCAGCCATGAAGACAGCATACCGTTAATGGCGCCGACTACTACTGCGATTGCCAGTACAATCAGTATTGAGAACACTGTCGGGACGTGGTGGCTGTTCAAGAAAGGAACCATAAGATTGCCCAGCGTTATCATATAAGGCAGAGACATGTCGATGCCTCCGAGGAGGATAACGAGATTTTGACCGATCGCGGCGATGCCGACGAACGATGCGAGCACCAATAAAGATAAGATCGTGTTCGAGCTGGCGAACCCATCCATAATGGCCATACCTATGAAAAACATGATCACGACAATGGAATACGCCGCTATGACGCTGCCGGACTGCTTAATGCTCGCCAGGCGAAGCCCGGACCGCTGAGATAAATTGTCCATACTGGTGGCTCACCTCCTTGAGCGGCCGAGAACCGCATTAATGATGATAGCGCCTACAAGTATGATGCCGTAGGCGATTTGCTGCCAGAAGACTCCGATATGCGATACCGTAATCAGGTTATCGACGAGGAAAATAGCGACAGCGCCTATAAGCGTTCCCCACACTCCGCCCCGGCCGCCGAGCAGGCTGGTGCCGCCGAGCGCTACCGCGGCCAGTGAGGTCAGGGTGAACGAGTTACCGATGTTGCCGTCTCCGGATGCCACTGTGCTTGTCAGCAAGAGAGCTGCAAAGGCGGTGAATATCCCTGTCAGGACAAACGCCCCGAGCTTCACCCAGGCAATAGGAACCGCACTGACATAGCTGGCGCGTTCATCGCCCCCAATAGCATAAATATTTTTCATGAAACGGGTACGGCTGAGCAGCCACCAGAATGCCAGACCCCCTGCGATAAACAGTACGCACATCGGGATAGGTCCGATATTCCCGGTCCAGCCGATAAGCCAATCGGGTACGGAACCGCCCGGCTGCGGCAGCAGGAACGTTGCCAGACCCGAATAGATCGAGAACGTCCCGAACGTAACCACGATCGATTGAAGACGCAGAAAACTGACCAGGCTGCCGTTAATGAGACCGGAAACGATGCCGATGAGCAGCGCGCAGCCGATTAAGGCCAATGGCGAGGTGACCCCGTTCCCAGCCAACAGTACAATAGAAACATTGATGAGGCTGATCAAGGGACCTATGGAAATATCAAGCGCTCCGTTACCAAGCAGAATGAGCACAGTTTGGGCTACTGCCGCGAATATGAGCGGCGCTGCGGCCGCTATAAGGCCCGTTAATACATCAATGCTCCAGATCCGGGGCTCCAATACCGTGTTGGCGATCAGCAATACAACCAACAGGGCGAGAGCAACCGCCATATACGGCAGGCGAACACGGCGCTTAGGCGCCGAAGGCGTAAGGTCGATGGCAATTCCGGCCTCCGTCATACAACTTCACCAAACATTCCCGCAATGAGACTTTCCCGGCGCAGATGATTCCCGGTCAAGGTCTCAAATATTTCACCTTCACGAAACACTAACACGCGGTTACTCAATTTAATCAACTCCTCCAAGTCAGTGGATAACAGAACAATGCTTACCCCCGCTTCGGCCAGCTCCTCAAACAACCGGTACAAGTCCTTTTTGGTCGGTATATCCACTCCGCGAGTCGGATCGTTAAGCAGCAGAATATAAGGTCTGGCGAACAGCCATCTGGCCAGGATAACCTTCTGCTGGTTTCCGCCGCTTAGCGAGCCGACCAGCCGCGACTTGTTATCGAACACAATCGATAAATCCTGCTGAAAATTATCCAGAGCCCGGTCGACCGACTTGTTCGAAATGACCGCCGAATAAGTTGGCATCGCAAAGTTATCGGAATATTCAGCTTTAGAAACAGCCCTTGTGTTTTGCGGTCCCTTGGGACATAGGCGATTCCCGCCCGGAATGCGCTTTCCAATGAGCGGATTTGCTCCGGTGTTTCGTCAAGTGCAGACGCTTGTACGGAGCCCGAAACGGCATGGCTCACTCCTGCCAATATTTCAAGAAACGTTTCCTGTCCATGCCCTTCAAGGCCTGCCAGTCCGACTATTTCGCCCCTGCGCAGTTGAAAATCGATCGGGCGATGATCAGGCTTGATGACCAGGCCGCTCGTTTCAAGAACAACCGTCCCTTCGCCGGAAACCTCGATCTTTGGCTTGTCGGCAGCGGTCAACTCGGTATGCGTCCCCCCGGACATAAGCCCCAGAATGTGCGATATCCGCACATTCCCGGCATCCAGTGAATCTATGGTCCGACCGCTTCGGATGACCGTCAGCCTGTCGGCAAGGCTCAGAATCTCATCAAATCTGTGAGAAATATAGATGGCGGATTTACCGGCCTTGGCGCGCTCACGCAGCAGATCGAATAAGAGGTCACGGTCGGCAACATCAAGCGCCGAGGTCGATTCATCAAGAATGACGACCTCCGGGTCGAGCAGCAGCCCTCTGGCGATAACGATAATCTGCTGCTTGGACAACGGGAGCTCCTCGACCGGCAGGTCGAGGTTGATCGGATCTGAAGAAAGCCGGTTTAATAAGCGGCGAACACGATCTATAAGCTCCGGACGGGGCGGACCCGAGAAGAACCGGCCCATTCCAAGCACTGCGTTATCCAGCACAGAAAGCGCAGGAACAACAAGGATCTCCTGCGGAATGCTCACAACACCGCATTTTCGTGCTGCGGCAGGGCCGCCGAAGCGGACCTTGTTCCCATTAACCCGCAATTCGCCTTGATCCGGCATCAGAATACCGCTTAGTATTTTCACCAGTGTGGATTTTCCACAGCCGTTCTCGCCAATGATGGCATGAATTTCGCCTTTTTCGCATGCAAATGAGCAGTCCGTCAGCGCTCGCGTCTCGCCAAACGATTTTTTCAAATGACTCGCTTGAATCATCATGGATTGACTCCTCCAACCCGGGCGGCGGCGCCCCCCGCAGTGCTGCAAGGGGCGCTCTTCCGCAATATTTGTCCATTATTCGATCGGTTTGCCGTTCTCGAAATAGCTGTTTAATTTCTCTTCCGTCATATAATCGGTCGGCGACGGATCGACCCATGAGGTCGGGGGCTGATTCGGTTTAAAATATTTTTTCATCTCAGGCGCGTTTAGTGCCGGCGGGTCGTTGATAATCAGGTTCATCAGAGGATGCTGGCCTTGCAGAATGCGAAGTCCGACGCGAAGGCCGAGTGTCGATTCCGTCGGCGGATCCATGGCTCCGACGGTTTTATATTCCGGATGCTCATGCCAGTACTGAACGAAGTTATACTGACCGTCAGCCGATATGGGAACGATTGGCCGGCCCGACTGCTCTAACGCTTCAAGAATTCCCTGTGCCATAACACCGGACTGCCAGACCGCGTCGATCTTCTGCGGATGCGTGGCAATAACGTTAAGCATTGCGGCCTTGGCCTGCGAATCCGAGAAGTTCCCGGACGTCGATGCGATAACCTTAATATCCGGGTATTGGGCGAAAATCTTATTGGCGGCCTTCTCGCGAATCGTACTGCTCGGCTGTCCGGGAATCCCGTTCATCATGACGATATTGCCTTTTCCGTGCAGCATATCGACCAAGCCCTGCGCCATCATGTTCGCGAACAGGATCTGATTGATCCCGACGTTCTGGGCATAAGGACTGCTTACGAAGTTGTTGAAGGATACAACCGGAATACCGGCCTTAAAGGCCTTTTCAATGACAGGGTTAGTAGCCGTTTCCGATATCGGATTGATCAATATGAGGTCGACCTTCTGGGCGATCATATCGTTGATCTGGGCGATCTGGGTGGTGACATTGTTATCCGCGTTAACGACGATAAGCTTGCTTACGATCCCCTTCTGCTTATACTCGTTGAACAAATCCTGCATATCCTGCAGGCTCTGTGCCCGCCAGGTCGGACCCATCGTCCCGTTTGCGAACCCGATCACATAAGGTCCTTTCTTCGCTTTCCACTTGGCATAGGCGGAGGTGGTGACAGGCAATGGACTTTCGACGTACGTCATGGCTAATTCGGCGGGCGGTTTAACCGGCTGGAACTCTGAGGTTGCCGCTTCCGCAGCCGGTGCTTTCGGCGATACGGCGGCAGTACCGGTTGCAGCTGTGCTGCAGCCTGCCGCCATGACCAGAATAAGCGCGCAAATCGCGCTGATTGAAACGACCTTGGCCAAAACCTTCTTCTTCATGGAAACTCCCCTTTTCGCATCGCATCTGATGGAATTCAATTATTGCCGCCAGCGTTCTGTCAACCGTTAATATTGCGGTAATTGCTTACGCCCTCTTAATCCCGACCGGTATACGATAAACGGAGGTTGTCGCCGTAATATACAGAACCCGGCCGTCGGAGCCGCCCCATGTCAGATTCGAGGCGATCTCGGGAACCCTCAGAAGTCCGACTTCATTCCCCTCAGGGTCGAATATCCATAGTCCCGCGGGCCCGATGCAGTAGACATTCCCCGCTGCATCCACCTTCAGTCCGTCAGCGACTCCCGCTCCCTTGCTTTCGTCCAATTCGGCAAACACGCGGCCGTTAATTAACCGGCCCTCCCCGTCGAAATCGAATACACGGATATGCTGGCGTTCCGTGTCATTGATAAATAATTTTCGTTCATCAGGGGACAGCGTAAGTCCATTTGGTCCGGCAAAATCATCGACCAGCAGCGTCAGATTTCCGCCTGGGGCAAGTCTGTAGACTCCCTGGAACGGAAGCTCCTGCTCCTCCGGCGCGCGCAGCTCCATCACAAGCCCGTAATTGGGGTCTGTGAAATAAATCGATTTGTCCGAGCCGACAATGACATCGTTAGGGCTGTTCAGCCTTTTACCGTCGTAGCGGTCTGCAAGCGTAACGATCGGTCCGGTCCGCTCGTTCAGGGAATACAGAGACAGCCGCCGGCCGGCATGCTCGCAGGTGACGAGTCTTTGCTCATGATCGAATGTCAGTCCATTCGACATTCCGCTCGGCCGGCGAACAACCGATAACCTACCTGATTCCTTGAACCGGTAAATAGTGTTTCCCTTGATGTCGCTGAATACGAGAGATTCATCTACCTTATCCCAGGCTGGACCCTCTGTGAAGACAAATCCCGTTACCGCCCGTTCGAGTTCAGCGGTTCGGGCAAATAAATCGTAAAATACGTTTGACATAACTTCGGCCTGCATGTGTACGCCTCCAAACTATGCTTGTGATAACAGCTGCACGTAATGCCTTGTACTGCCTTCCAGGTCATCTGCTGTAATCGGAAACTCAATGACACGGGGAAGCTCCTTCGGAAAATGCGACAAAACCTGCCGCCACTCTGCATCGGCCTCATCCGCAAGCGGTGCTGCCAGTAATCGGCCGTTCCGCTCTGCCGCCCACTTGAAATGCACATAAACCACATATTCCGCCAGCGTATCCGCAGCCTTGACAATATCCTCACCCGCCCAAATCCAATTGCCGACATCAAATGTCATCCGGATCGGAATTTCCGCTTTTGCGCAATCATCGAGAAACCCTCGCAATATTTGTGCATTTCCTCCATGATTGGTTTGGTCGTTCTCCACAGCAAGGTGAATCGGAAGATCTGCGAGAGCTTCATGCAAGCAGCTTTTAAGCGCTTTCAGATCGGACTTTCCCGGAATGTACGTTCCAAGGGTCGTCTTCACAAAGCTGACACCCAGGCGCGCTCCTTCGAGCAGCGTCTGAGATAATTCCTTGCGGTTCAGCTCCCCTTCGGGCGACCATATCTCTACGGATGCCGAGATAGCCGCTCTCAAACCATTCTCCTTCAGCGCATTCCGCAGTTCATCAAATGGCAGCACTCCTGCAGGGAACAGCTCGCGCCTTATTTCAAAACCGCTTGCTCCTGTGCGGGCCGCTAATGCCGCAAAATAAGGCTGCCCGTATTTCTTCACCAGTTCGGAGCCGTACACCGATGCGGCCACAAATACCGGCGATGTCATAGTTTTCCCTCCACATATTGCGTATTTTCCAGACCTGTCTGGATTTGTTTGCGTGGTTTCGAGCCGCTGACCTTGCCAGGCAGCGTGAAGGATAAAGCAGCCCCTATCATAAGGGATACAACCAGACTGTAAATACCGATTCCCGAATTGTATTGAGTTGTGAGGAATCCTACAATATAAGGACCCAAGAAACCGCCCAGATTTCCTATAGCGTTGATGACGCCCCGGGACCCGGCGGCAACCTCCGATGAGAAGAGCTGTGAAGGAATGGTCCAGAACACACTCGAAGCCGATTGAATGAATACACCGCAGCCTATAAGAAATCCGAAGGAAACCCATATATTCGCTTTAAATTGAACCGATAGAAACAGACAAAGGGCAAACCCGATCATCGGCAGGATCGTGTACAGCTTCCTGTTCATGCTTTTATCCGCAAGTGCCCCGAAGATAAGAAGGCCGACAGCTGTACCGATGTAAGGAAAGATCGACAAGATTCCGACACTGCCCATTCCCGAGTGCGTCAGCTGTTTAATCAGGGACGGCAGCCAGAGTGCAAATCCGTATATACCGGTCTGGTAGAAGAAATAGATGAGAATAAGCTTCCACATATCCATACTTTTAAAAATATCGGCAAAACGGGCTGCACCCCCAGGTGCCGAATCTGCGATGGATTGCTGCTCCTCGCGCAATTTGCCGGTAATATAATCGCGTTCCTCTTTGGATATCCACTTGGCTTCTTCAGGACGATCGCTTATCAATTTGACGCAAGCAAGCGCGATTACCAAGGACAGCAGGCCCTCCACGAAGAAGATGGAACGCCAATCGGAGTAAATAAGGATTAAACCGGATAAAGGCCCGGTTATGATCGGTCCGATCGCATTATTCATAATGAAGAAGGAGGTTGCCCTGCCGCGTTCTTCGTTAGGAAACCAATTATTAATAATAACCAATACTGCCGGTAACACTCCGCCTTCGGCGACTCCTATAAGGAAACGGATAACGAGTAACTGCCATACTTCCTGTACGAGCCCCGTAGCTGCCGCCAGTAAGCTGAAAGCGACAACGGACCATCCGATGAATTTCTTGGCGCTTCGCCGGTGGGCGATTAATCCGCCGGGAACTTGAAGCATAATATAGCCGAAGAAGAGAACCCCGCCCGCAATCCCCGAAACAGTCGCCGTCATGCCAAGCGCCTTGTCCATTCCGCCCGCGATGGCGAAGCCGATGTTGACTTTGTCCATGTATGAGAATATGTAAATGAGAATGATCGGAGGTATGATTCGCAACCAGCGCTTGGCAGGGATTTTCTTATTTGCTGCAACCTCGGATACATGAAGACTCATGTCCATCCATCCCCTCGATATTGAATGATTTACCGCATGGTTCTACCTCATTCCGGAATAATTGACTGAGGGATTAACACATGCCGGAAGCGCTTTCTTATTCAGCCCGGCCAGTAAATTGTCTACCGTCAGCATGGCTATGCGCTCGCGTGTCTCAGAGGTACAGCTCCCGATATGAGGAGTAATCAATATGTTAGGCAGCGTCAGCAGCGGATGGTCGCCCGGCAATGGCTCGGGATCTGTTACGTCTAATGCCGCATAGGCGATCTGGTTTGTTTTCAAAGCGTCGTAAAGCGCATCCGTTTGCACGAGCGGCCCTCTGGCAGCGTTTACAAAATAGGCGCCTTGCTTCATTTTTGCAAACTGCTCTCTGCCGAACATTCCGCGGCTATGGGCCGAGAAAGGGACAAGGACAACTATGCAATCCGCTTCGGTCAGCAGTTCATCGAAGGAAACATATCTTGCTCCGGTCCGCTCGTCATCCTCCCTGGGCTTGCGGTTGTGGTAGATAACATTCATGCCGCTCGCCTGCGCCCTTCTGGCAACCGCACTGCCTATATCGCCCAGTCCGACGATCCCGAGCGTTTTACCATACAAATCAGAACCAAGCACTTCCCGCCATTGCCCTGCTTTCACGAGATTCCAGCCTTCATGGATACGCCGCATTGCCGTTAATAAGATACCGAAGGCGAGATCCGCCGTTGCTTCCACCAATACGCCCGGGGTGTTGCCGAACGGAATGCCTCTTCTTGTGCAGGCTTCCACATCGATATTGTCATATCCGACTCCCGCCTGAGCGACTACCCGCAGCTTCGGAGCGACTGACAGCAGCTCGTCATCCACCTTTACCGCGTGACCGACACTGAACAACCCATCCGCATCCTGTAGCCAATCAACCAATGTTTCTCTTGGGATCGGTCCCGGTCCCTCCCATAATCGGACCTCACAGTGCTCCTGAAGCTTACGATAAGGGACAGGCCAGGTCTTCTCCGTTAATACCACTTTGAATTTACTCATTCTTGTTATGGCTCCTTCGCTTCAGTTTCCAATAGCGCCTTGTTGAACAATCGGGATTAATTGCTCCTTCACATACTTGCTGTTCTCCATCATAGCGCCGTCCGGGTCCGCCACCGCTTTCTCGGATTCTTCCTCCACCATAATCCAGCCGTTATATCCGGTGTCCCTCAGGTGCCGTACAATACGCGGAAAATCAATCACACCTTCGCCCATCGCCTTCCACACATCATCTGCCGAGGCATCCTTAAAGTGAACGTGCTTGATCAGCGAGCTGTAGGTTTCTATTATTTCCGCTGCGTCCATCCCTCCGCAGGCGATGTGGCCTGCATCAGGCGTATAGCCGATAACACGTGTGTCCAGACCATCGAAGAGCAGTTCATAATCCTCTTTGGTCCGGAAGACCGAGCCCGGCGGTGAATTGGGGTGGAACGAGCAAACGATACCGTGGTCCTGCGCCCTCTTGGCAAGTGAGTTTACGCAATTGATAATGTTCCGTTGGCGCTCCGCTAATCCATCGCGGTTACGGCCAGGGGTCGGCACCACGTTTAGCAAAGCGTTGGGAAAATTGGCAAGATAACCGATAAAGTAATCCGCCAGCCTGCGCTCCTCGTCAGTCTCTTCCGTTTCCCTCCATGATAAGGAGAGAGTCAATGCGGCGAGCTCAAGGTTTCGGTGCTGCATTTCTTCCTTCAGCTTCAAGGGGTGATCGTAAAACCGTCCCAGCATAGCCACCTGTGTATCAAGACCTTTGAATCCCCCCTCCTCGATTACGCTGAGGATATGAGGAAGCTCATCCTTATGCTGTTCGTAGGACATTTGCCACGTATAACCATGGCAGCCAAATTTTATACCCATTTAATCCCTCCGGCATTTCAATGTACAATTCAATTATCATATGACAATTCTATTTAGTAAACCAATAATATATGATAATGAATACGCTGTCAACTAAATTTATGCTTTGTAAATAAAGGTGTTGGCAAAGCAGGAATTCGGCTAAAACGCCTTTAATTGAAGCAATAAATTAACCGGACCAATGCGGAAACAATCATTTGACAAATATATTGTTTATCGTTTATTATTGTTTCGATAGATAATGCACTAAGCGTTCATTATAAACCGATAAGGATGGGATCATTATGACTTCATCGATTACTTCTCAAGTAATGAAAGAGCTAAGCTTTTACGGGACCAAGATCGTTCAGAAGAATCTTGCTGTCGGCCCCGGAGGGAACATCAGCGCCCGGGAAGGAAAAACGATGTGGATTTCGCCAAGCGGTCTGGCTTTGGACGAAATCACCGAGGACCAGTGGGTCGCCGTCGATATCGAGACAGGTCATTATCAGCATCCGACGCTGAAGCCATCGTCCGAAATAGCCATGCATCTATACATTTACAGGAAGCGCCCGGATGTTAACGCGGTCGTTCATACACATCCCCCGGTCACGATAGCAGTAATCAGTTCCGGCTATGATGAAATTCCGTTTATGTTTCCCGATCATGTCGCATTGGTTGGCAAGCTCTCAAGCATCGATTATGTCGTTCCATGTTCGGAAGAGCTGGCACAGGCCGTTATCCAATCGATAACGCCGTCATCTACCGGCCTGCTGCTTAAAAATCACGGTCTGATTACGATAGGAAGCACGTTTAAACAGGCCTATTACCGGACGGAGCTTGTAGAGGACGCGGCAAGAGTATTCTGGATGGCGAAATTAATGGGGACTCCGAGAATATTAACGGGCGAAGAAGCGGGCGAGATACTGGGTCTGGAAGCGGAGAAATACCGCCAGAAGCTGCTCGATACGAAGCTGGGCGGGTGAACAGCTTATGCCGGCCAATTACAGCATGTTCATCGGCGTAGATATCGGAACACAGGGTTTGCGCGTTGTCGCTATGGACCACACAGGGCAGGTTTACTCCACGGTGAAAGAGACCTTCTCATGGACGGATAACAGAGAGCAGCAGGATCCGAATGTGTGGTGGGCGGCACTTGTTAACGCCCTTCAGAAATTGCGCCGCGAACTCGGAAGTATGAACTCGCCGGCGCACCATATTAAAGCGATTTCCGTTACTTCCACTTCCGGAACCGTTATACCGCTTGATCGAAATTATGAGCCGCTTCATTCCGCCCTAATGTACAGCGACAAGCGCTCGCTTGCGGAAGCAGAGGCATGCTCGGCGGCATCGGGCTTGTCCTTCAATTCTTCCTTCGGTCTTCCCAAGATGGTTTGGTTTGGGAATCAATACCCTGACCGGGCGGAGCGCATTCATCTTTGGAGCCATGCAGCCGACTTTATTATCGGCAGATTAAGCGGAGTCTGGGGAGTTACGGATTACACCAACGCTTTGAAAAGCGGATACGATCTGGTGAATGAACAATGGCCGGATTACATTCACTCGCTCCTGCATATTCCGGCATATCAACTGCCGCAGGTTATTCCTCCCGGGAGAACGTTAGGCGGCCTGTCCGCAGAAGTGGCCCGGATGACCGGTCTTCCTCAGAGCATACAGGTCGTGGCGGGGATGACCGACGGCTGCGCCTCGCAGGTCGCTTCCGGATGCGCGAAGCCGGGGGACTGGAACACAACGATCGGCACTACTTTAGTCGTCAAAGGGATCACCTTGAAGCCGATTCAAGATCCGCTTGGACGCGTTTATAATCATAAGCATCCCCAAGGCTATTGGATGCCGGGCGGGGCAAGCAATACAGGTGCAGATTGGATTACGCGCGACTACGGCTCTTCGGACTTGTCCGAGCTGAATCAGGAGGCGAAGAAGTGGCTTCCGACTCCCTGGCTCAGCTATCCGCTTGTGCAGACAGGAGAGCGCTTTCCTTTCCTGTCCGCTGCGGCCCGCGGCTTTGACTCGGACGGAATAACGCCGCAGCAGCGGTTTGCCGCACGCCTCGAGGGAGTGGCGTATATCGAGCGCTTATCCTATGAATGTATTGAATCGTTGTCATCGGAGAAAGTGGACAGCATTTACACGGCAGGCGGCGGCAGCTTAAGCGATGTGTGGCTCAATATCCGCAGCAATATTTTGAATAAACCGATCTATAAGATGAAGCATGTCGAGGGCGCAGTCGGCGCCGCGATCATTGCCGCTTCGAACACGGAATTCGGCTCATTGGACGAGGCCGTGCGCCGGATGGTGCAGGTCGACAAATGTTTCGAACCGGGGACGCTTCGCGAAGCCTATCATGAGAATTACTACAGATTTATAGACGTCTTAAAGGCGAAAGGATACTTGGAGAGTGCTATTTGAACGGGAAAGGCAGTGTGCTGAGCATGACGCGATTTTACATTTTGAGACATGGGGAAACGCAGTGGAATCATCAGGGGAACAAATACTGCGGCATTTCCGACATCCCGCTGAACGATACGGGAAAAATGCAGGCTCTGCAGGCAGCGGCTGCTTTGAAACAAACATCCTTTGCCGCTGTTTACTGTTCCCCTCTGCAAAGATCCCGGGAAACGGGGCAAATCATTGGTAAGATTCTTCATGCGACGCCAATCGCCGACGAACGGGTTCGTGAAATTGATTTCGGGGCCTGGGAAGGAAAAACCAGACAGGAGATCGAATTGGAATACGCTGAAGAATGGAATGAGTGGCTGCAAAATCCCGGCACTACTCCGGCCGGGGTTACCGGCGAGTCAGCGAATGAAGTATGGTTACGATACCATTCCTTTATCAAGGATAAGAGCTTTGAGCATGCAGGGGAATCCGTGCTGGTCGTTGGTCACAATACCTCCAATCGAATGCTCTTTGCCGGTTCGCTCGAACTGCCTTTCAACAAATATCGAAGCTTTGTTCAACATAATGCGGGCATATCCGTTCTCGAATCCGAACAGGATGAACTCCGCTGGATACACATCAATCTGACGGCGAATAATCACTCTCCATTATAGGGAAAGAGGTCTTCCGTTATGGGCGTATTGGCTTTCGATCTCGGCGCAAGCAGCGGCAGAGCGGTAGCGGGCCGGTTAAACTGCGGCCTGCTGACAATCGAGGAAATCCACCGGTTTTCCAATATCCCGGTGCAGCTGCCGGGTCATCTTCATTGGGATATCCTGAATTTATTTCGGGAAATCAAACAAGGCCTGCTTAAATCCCGAAGCCTCGGCTATCCTCTGCAAAGTGTGGCAATCGATACCTGGGCGCTGGATTTCGGCCTCATTGACCGCAAGGGTGAGCTGCTGGGAAATCCCTACCACTACCGCGATGGTCAGACTGAGGGAATGATGGACCAGGTATTCGAGGTAATCAGCAGGGAAGAGATTTTCTCCCGGACGGGAATTCAATTTATGCCGGTCAATACGCTGTACCATCTGTTTGCAATGAAAAGAAACCGCTCTCATCTACTCGAGCAAGCAGACCGGTTCTTAATGATTCCCGATTTACTGCGGTATTTTCTTACGGGCGAAGCTTATACCGAATATACGAATGCTACTACCACCCAGCTTTTCCATGCCGGTTCCCGCACATGGGACACCAGAATTCTGGGCCTGCTGGATATTCCGGCGCACTTGTTCGGCTCGATTATACAGCCGGCCGCCTTCGCCGGAACTGTGCTCCCTTCGATCAGCAAGGAGCTGTCACTTCCTCCCCTGCCGGTCATTGCCGCCTGTGAGCACGACACGGCATCAGCCGTTGTAGCAGTTCCCACGGTTGATCGGGACTTCGCTTATATAAGCTGCGGGACGTGGTCCCTTATGGGCACCGAACTGAGCGAGCCCCTTCTCTCCCCCAAGGCGCTCGGGTACAATTTCACCAATGAGGGCGGAATCGGGGGTACTTACCGCTTCTTGAAGAATATTATGGGTCTTTGGATTCTCCAGGAATGCAGACGGATATGGGAACAGGAGAACAAACCCTTCACATTCCCGGATTTAATAGAAGCCGCCACTCACGCCAGGCCGCTGCAAGCGTTCATCGACCCGGACCACCTGACGTTTCTCCGCCCTGATCATATGCCTGAGCAAATTATGCAGTATTGCCGGGATACGAAGCAGCCGGTTCCGCATAGCGAGGGAGAAATCGTCCGCTGTATTATGGAGAGTCTGGCACTTAAATACAGAATGGTTCTGGAAATGACGGAGGAGCTTACGGGCAAGAAATTCAAAGGGCTTCACATCGTAGGCGGAGGATCGCATAACTCGATGCTTTGTCAGTTTACGGCCAACGCAATTGCGCGGCCCGTGTGGGCAGGTCCCGCGGAAGCGACCGCAATCGGGAATATCATCGTACAATATATGGCGCATGAGCAAATAGGTACTGTCCGGGAGGCGCGGGAAATTGTTAAAAAATCGTTTCCTCTCGTAACGTACGAGCCCGACGATGCCGATGAGTGGAACGATGCTTATGCCAGATATCGCAGTCTCATCGGTTAATTAACCCTAGCTTCAGGCTGACATGTGTTAAAGACACATGCAGCCTTTTATTGTTGCCGGCTATCAATTCATTCATAGAATTTTATCGTTTGATAATTGATACTTATCAAATAACTTGATACAATATTTTTAATTGATTCCTGAAGGTCAAGGGTTATCGGGATCCTATACGAATAAACGAGGCGATAGATGATGTTCGTGGATGAAAGGCACCAGAAGATACTCGAAATACTCGACGAAGAAAAGTCCGTCGATATTCATTATTTAAAACAGGTCTTGGCCGTATCTGAACCGACCATCAGAAACGATCTGCGTTTTCTTGAATCTGAAAACAAGCTGCAGAGAATTCACGGCGGAGCTATTCAGTTACCCAAGACAAAAGAAGTGTCTTACAGCCAGAGAGCGGTAGTCCGGCAGAGTGAGAAGGAGCGAATCGGCCGGGCTGCGCGGGAATTTATTCAGAAGGGCGAAACGGTGTTCCTGGATGCCGGGTCAACGATCATGGCGCTTGCGGAGCAGCTGCCTTCCGGATTTGAATTTAACGCGGTAACAGCCGCCCTCCATATCGCGCTCGAAGCAGGCAAGCATCCGAATGTGTCGGTTCACCTGGTAGGCGGAATGCTCCGTTCCTCCCTTCAGGAACTCATCGGGCCTAAGGCGATTCAAGGAATCCGGGAGGTTCATGCTCATAAGGTCTTTCTTAGCATCAGCGGGGTTGACCTTGCCAAGGGGATTACCGAAAACCATGTCTTCTCCGCCGAAGTGAAGAAGGCCATGGTTGAATCGGCCGATCAGGTTATTCTGCTCGCCGATTCGAGCAAGATGGGGAAAGTTTATTTTGCAGACGTTCTGCCGCTTACCGAAGTCGATGTCATTATTACCGACAGCGGGATATCGCCGGAATTTCATCAATCCTTATTAGACATGGGTGTTGAGGTTATTATTGCGTGAGCTGATTCAACTGTTACCGTGTCTTTCAACATTCCAAAGTAATACCAAGTAATTCCCGGTAATACCCGGTAACATCCCGTATCATCACGAGATATTAAATAGCACACACATTTCTTGAGGTAATGCCGTAATTTTGATAGCTTGCTTCAACAAATTAAACACCTCCGGATAATACTTAGTGTTACCCGGTGGTGTTTTGTATTCCAGCATACTATGTCCATGAATCTATATCATCGTCGTCAATATCGTCCTCGACCGGCTGTTCCGGTTCATTCGCCTCTTCAAGCTTCCCGGCAGCTGCTGCTTCCAGACTTGCCGCAGCTGCTGGCGATGTCATTGCTTCAGTATTGTGAGCGGGTGAACCGGGTACCAATAAGGTACGTTCTGCCGGAATGCAGGACTGCAAATTTCGAACTCCATGCTGATGAAGCTCGTTTTCGATGAGATAACGCAGCGAATCCATTAAGTTCGTCTGGGCATTGATCCACTGCATAATTGCCGGATTTTCGTTTTTTTTCGTTTTTAAGCTGATATTATCTCCAGGTTGTTTGATTTTCTTCATGCCTGCCACCTTCTCCCGCCGCCGCACCTTAACTTATTTGGGCACACCCAATATGCATTAGACGGGCTGAGCCGCCTTATTTTTAAGAGCTTCGTAGATTTTGCCCCGAACGAAAGCATCAAGGCCCATCGCGTTGAGCTGAACTGCATATTCCGATGGAACATAGAGCAGCTTCATGTCGCGCTCATCGCTAATTTCCTTGAGTTGCGGATACAGGATGGAGCGCATCAGAATGCTTCCTCCCCCGTAAACGCAAATAATGTCGATTTCATTTCTTGCCTTTGTCAGCTGCCTCTTCACATTTTGAATAATCTGCCGCACTTGGCTCTCGAGTGGTCTCTTCAACGTTCTAATGGCCCGGGCGTGGAATTTATGCTTGCCGTTTTTGATGACATCGCTGAAAAACTGCCGGGGGCTGTCGGGCAGATGAATAAGACGGTTAAATTCATCGAGCGCTTCCTCGATCGCATAGCCGATTCCATGGTGGCTGCCGTGGACAAACTGCCGCAGAAATTTATTGCCCTCCGTGATCGGATACTCGGTCGAGCCATCGCCGATATCAACGTGAAGAATGCGCTTATCCTTAAAGTAGCTTCCGTTGAATTTCTTCTCATCCTGTTCATACGTTTCGGCAAATTCCTTAAAGATGCTCCCTTCCCTCCAGCCGCCATCAGCATCCTTTTGTAAGGTAAAGATAACGGGCGTAGCTTCGGGGACTACCTTCGTAAATGGAAAAACGATCTTGACCGCCACCCGCTGAATGCCGAGATGGACCGTGACATGATGTGTTCCGGACATGAACCGTCTCTCGAACTTTGCAGCATTCTCGTCGGTATGCTGAGTGACCGGCAATGCCGTAACCATATCGACTTCTACTTCAATATTCTCCGGTACCTTCTTCTCTTCCGCATATGCCTTTTGCACGGCTGCGGCAGCAATCTGCGCCAGCGTGTTGACGATCGGCAGATCCATGTCGCATTTCAAATCGATACCGATCTGCAGAGTATCGAGAATTTCACCGCTCTCTAAAGCAAATTTGCCGATATAATACATAGCCGGGCGTGCCGCCGGAGAATCGACTGTGACAACCAGCTGATCCTGCAGATTTTTAATAAAACTCTCCGGAGCCTGCTCTTCGCTCCATGGCAGTGTATCCACTGTACAGTTAACATTGGGCTGCTGAATCAATTTCCCGTCAATAATCATGTCATGCTCGCTGTTGCCGTTATCGTTGCCTACGAAAAAGTGGCAGTTCATCAAGATTTGCCTCCTCATTGTCATCATATCATTCGGTATTACTTTGTAGCCCCGCGTAGTATTTGGAGATACATTGTTTATCTTTAATCAATTCCATCTGTATTTGTAAACTCCTGCCTGTTTGACAAAGGTTAAGATGTTTTAATGAAACAAGACCACCGGGATCGCTCCCAATGGTCTCGCTTAACGGCGTTAGTTCGCTATTTTGTTCCATTCCGGATATTCTTCCAAGTAACCGAACTGGCTTAATTCCTTTAGCGCTCTGCGGATGCTTTGTTCGTCCTCGCCCGACTCGCACGATAGCTCCAGCAGATCGTTCAAATTGACATGTGGATGCTCCTTACAGAACGTAAGCAGACCCTTTGCGGCCCAAGACAGCCGGTCATCCTGGAAGTCGCCCACCATTTGGCGATAGATCTTATGCGGTAGAATCTTCAGTTCGACAAGGCTTTGCAAGGCCTTCGTCACCTGCTTGAGATTCATCCGGCCGTGCTTGGCGATAACCCTTAAATCGGGCAGGTAAGACTCGGAAGAGTAACATTTCAATACAATGTACGTCATCTGTGCATATATATCCACACCGGGCTGTTGAAAAATTTCGTTTGAAAGCATAAAATTACGGGCGCTTTCGTTGACCTGAGCGTCAGCCATTCGAATTCCTCCTTATCTCGGATTATCCTTACAGCGATAAGAATATGTTGATAGATTTCGAATACGTCAAAGTCATTTGAGAGGGTTAGCTCTGAATTCTAATATTTTTAATATGACTCGCGAAGTGAATTTTTATAAAAAAAGGCCTGCCTTTCCCGGCAGGCCTCAAACGATTAAGCTGTCCTTTCTGCAGCAGCAAGTGATGCTTTCTCGCCTTTTTGCAGCTGATACATCTTGTAATATCTGCCTTCGAGCGCCATTAGCTCATCATGATTGCCCCGTTCGACTATTTCGCCGCGGTGCAGGACAAGAATCTGGTCGGCTTCCCGAATGGTCGACAATCGATGCGCTATGACCAAGGTCGTTCTGCCTTCGCTGACGACCTGCAGCGCTTTCTGAATTAACCCCTCGGTCTCGCTGTCGATGCTCGCCGTAGCTTCATCCAGTATCAGGATGGAGGGATCGAAAGCCAGCGCTCTGGCGAAAGAAATCAGCTGCCTTTGGCCGGAGGAAAGCGTGCTCCCCCGCTCCACCACCTGCTCATCATAACCGTTAGGAAGCTGTTCTACGAACGGTGCGGCTCCTACATCGCGTAACGCGCTTTTCACCCGGTCCAATGTAATGTCTTCATTGTACAGGCTGACATTGAATTTAATATCTCCGGCAAACAAATACGGGTCCTGCAGAACAATCCCCATATGCTTGCGCAGCTCTTGCTTGGAGTACGTCGTTATGTCGCGTCCATCAATCGTGATCCTGCCCTCTCCCGGTTCGTAGAAGCCGAGCAGCAGATTAATGATCGAGCTCTTACCGGAGCCCGTATGACCGACAAGCGCAACCGTCTCCCCTTTACGGGCCTCGAAAGAGATCCGCTTCAGAACGTTCTCCCCTTCTTTATAAGCGAATGTGACATCGTCGAATTTCACTACACCTTCCGGACGGCGCACCTGATCCGTCTTCTCGACTTCAACACCTTCGATATCCATGATGGCAAACACCTTATCTGCGGATACAAACGCACGCTGCGCATTCGTCAGCTGATCGAAAATTCCGATAACCGGTTGAAAGATCCGACCCAGGTAATCGATGAAGGCATAGAATACACCAAATGAAATTGCCGTCTGAAGCGAGTCCCGGCCAAAGTACCAAATCACCGCTGCGGTAACTAGACTGCCGATGGTTCCCACTGCATTGCGGGAAGACAAGGAGAAAACCTTGAATTGCTTGATCTGATTGACATAGCGGTCTTCATTCAGCACTTCAAATTCGTCCAGCGTCACTTTCTCCCGGCGAAACGCCTGAATGATCGGCATGACGGTGATCGATTCGTTAATCATGGCGTTCATATCGCTGAGACGGGCACGCATGATTGTGATGAAGATTTTCGAGTATTTCAGATGGACAATCATGATTAGCACGAACAGCGGCGGCAGCAGCAGGCAAAACAATGCGAGATGCACATCCAGGATAAACAGCGCGATGAATATACCCGTTAACTGGACAAGGCTCACGACGAACGTCGCCATAAAGCTCATGAACAAGTCGCGGATAGCCTCCGTGTCATTGGCAATTCTCGAGACAACCTGACCGATCGGCGTATTGTCAAAATAACGCAGCGGAATCCGCTGAATGTGCCGCATCAAGTCCATCCGCATGTTTTTGATAATTTGCAGCGCGGTAGATTGCAGCATATACGATTGCGTAAAGTTGCTGATACTGGCCGTGAGCAGCAGCCCCATATACAGAGCAAGGAGCCCCAGCACCGCCCCCAGATCGCCTGTATCCTTGGACAAATACCGGTCAATTATCGTTTTCGTAATATAAGGTCCGCCAAGCTCGGCGCCTACCGCACAGCACAGTATGAGCAGCGCGCCGATAATTCTGAATTTATAGACGAGAGCATACGCGAGCAGTCTTCTCGTCGTGGATTGCTTCGGCATCATAAGTTCTCCTTTAATAGATTCACAGAACTTTATTCCTCCAGGCTTGCTTCCATCTGCTGGCGCTCCCATTGCTCCTTGTACCAGCCGCCAAGCATCATAAGCTCATCATGGGTGCCTTCTTCCAGTATCCGTCCTTCATCGAGCACAAGGATCCAATTCGCATGACTGACCGCGGATAGACGGTGCGTCGTAATTAATGTTGTTTTACCCGCACGTTCCTGCCGGATATGATGGAGTATCCGGCTCTCCGTCCTCGCATCCACAGCCGATAAAGAATCATCGAGCAGCAGAATTTCCGAGTCGATGAGGAGCGCTCTCGCAATTGCAAGACGCTGCTTTTGTCCGCCGGACAGCATAACGCCGTTCTCGCCTACTATCGTCTCCAGTCCCTCAGGCATTTGCGCTATATCCTGGGTAAACGACGCCATCTCCACCGCTCTGGCAATCTGGCTGTGCGAGGCGTCGGGCTTGCCCAGGGCGATATTATCCCGAATCGATTTGGACAACAGCAGATGCTCCTGCGGCACATATGCGACCCAGCGCTTCATCTGGTCCAAAGCAATCTGTTCAACCGGAACTCCCGAGATAAGCAGCTTTCCCTGTTCAACCGGAAATTGGCGTAGCAGCTGCTTGAGCAGCGTACTCTTCCCGCTTCCTGTCTTTCCTACAATCCCAAGCGTCTGCCCCCGCTCCAGGCGGAAGGAAATTTCATTAAGGCTGGGATGGCTGGATGTAGGATAGGTGAAGGACAGCTTCTTCATCTCGATACGCGTTGGCGCTTCGACTGCGGTCGGCGCTTCAGGCTCCAGCACATCCGCCGGCTGGGCCAAAGCCGTGTCCAAACGATCCGCCGAGGCGCTCCCGCGCTGCAGCACATTAATAAATTCGCCGAAGGAAATCATCGGCCAGATGAGCATTCCCAAATAAATGTTAAATGAGATCAGTTGTCCGAGCGTAATTTGCCCGTCGAATACCAGATAAGAGCCGTAGCCTATGCCAATCGAATAGCTTACTCCTACGATCAATGAAATAATCGGCTGAAAGAGCGCGTTTAGAATTGATACTTGCTTGTTCTTATTCATAACCTCAGAGGTCATTTTGTCGAAAGCGGAGAGGTCATGATCTTCCTGCACATAGGAACGAATGACGCGGATGCCGGAAATCGATTCCAGCGCGTGGTCGTTCATTTTGCCGAAAGAGGCTTGCGCCTCAAGAAACCGGTTTCTTACTTGATTGCCAAGTTTACTAATTACGAAGACCAGAGCAGGCAGCGGGATCAGCGCCGCGAGCATTAATTTGAAGCTGATCAAGGAAATCATGGTAACAATGACGACGGAAGCGCCAACCAGCGTGTTAACGAGCGTCATTACGCCATATCCCGCCGTCTGGCCGATGGCCAGTACGTCGTTGGTCGCCAGCGCCATCAGCTGCCCAGTGCTGTTCCTCTGGAAGAAGGCCGGAGTCATCCGGGTCAAATGCGCGAGGAGCCGTCCTCTGAGCAGCTTCTCGATCAGCGCCGAGTTGCCGAACAGGGTCGTAATCCATGTATAGACCATTACATATAGAAGCAGGGAAAGTCCAACCAGTAATAACACGGTTTGGCTTAAACCCGATGCCGTCAAATCCCCTTTTCCGATATGGTCAATCGTGTTCCCGATCATTTTCGGCGGTATGATAGACAGCAGGCTGACGCAAGTCATTAATCCCACGGCTATCGCATAGCTGGCCCATCTCGATTTGAAAAACCACTGCAGCCGAGTCACGAATGACAAGGCGATCACCTCTCTCCCTAATACGCATATGTAGATTTTACAGTTTCTTCCGGATGAAGTCCAGGCAAACAATTTTTCCAAGTTATCTTTACTATAGCACATATGTTCGTATTAATGCTACAAAAATAACCATTTCATTCCCCCATAAAACGATGATTAAACGGGAGATGAAACGGCTATTTTGGTAAATCAGTTATGCGAACACACAAATTCAAGTGGAGATTCGGACTATACATATCAGCTTCTTACAGCTGTTCGGATATCGCTCTTTCGAACGTCTCCTTGCTCGCAACTCCTTGGATTACCTTGCTTCCGATCACGAACGTTGGTACGGCGGAGATTCTTTGCTCAGCCGCTTTCTGCAGCGCTCGCCGGTGCGCCTCTTTGTACGTTCCGCGTTCCAACGCCGACTTAAAGCTCTCCCTGTCGAGATTTATTTCGCCGGCCAGCTTCGTCAGCACTTCGATGTCTCCAATATTCTGCTCTTCCTGGTAAAACGCATCGGAGACGCGGATGTAAAACTCATTTGCTTTTCCATGCGCCTTGGCAAATTGATATCCTTCAAACGCCAGCCCTGTATAAGGATGCGGCGATACGTGCGGCAGCTTCATATCCACGCCAAACTCTTTCGCTTTCGGATAAATATACTGCTCCCAGCCGGCCAATTTGGAAGGGTCCGACCACGGATCGATCGGCGGGTTCGGATAAGGCCGCAGCTCGAACGGCATCCACTCGATTTGGACATCTTTACCCGCAATGGCGTCCTCGAGCGGCTTCTTGCCCAAATAACAAAACGGACATACGAAATCAGTGTAAACTTGAATCGTTAAGCTCACGACTGCTGCCTCCTGTCAAATTAAAGTTTGTATCCTGTAATTATTATAGTTACAGGTGTGGCAGCTGTCAATCTAAAGGTTCCTGTCGCCTGCAATCGGCGTTTCCATTAAGGTCTTTATCATCCTCAGATCGGTGCTCTTTCCGAGCGCCCACATCAATTTGGGCACGACCGCTTCTTTATTCATATCCTTGGAGGAAATAATGAGCTCCCCGTTCACTTTCCGCCCTACTTCATAAACAGTAAGGTCCCCGCCTTCCTCAAGACATTGGGTAGCGATTACGACAGCTACTCCCGCATCAATCAGCTCATTGATCTTGGGGACGAGGTTTCTGCCTTGGAACGGGACTCCGCCCAGCCCGAAGCCTTCAATTATAACGCCTTTGTACTGCTGTTTAAGAAAATCGAAGAGCTCCGGTTTCGTTCCCGGATGCAGCTTTAACAGAAAAACATCGGTGCATAGAGCAGTATCCAGCTTAACCCTATTGCTATGTTCTTGTAATAAAGGCTTGCAGTATGTTACCGCGTCATCTTCAATATAAGCAATATATGGGTGATTAATACTTCTAAAGGCATCGTAGCTTCGGGTTCTCATTTTCACAGCTCTGGTCCCGTTAATCACTTTACCGTTGAAAACGATAAATACGCCACCGGCTGCTTCACAAGCAAATCGGGCGGCGTCGGCAATGTTTTTTCTGGCGTCGGTGTTTGCATAGTCAATAGGAACCTGGGAGCCTGTAATGACAACCGGTTTGGCCAAATTTTGCAGCATATAAGAAAGCGCCGCGGATGTATATCCCATCGTATCGGTGCCATGCGTGATGACAAATCCGTCATAACGGCCGTAGTTTTCGAAGACAGCCTCAGCTAAAGTCACCCAGTTCTCGGGCTGCATATTCGTGCTGTCAATCTCCATCACCGTTTTACTTTCAACCTTATACATTGAACCCAGCTCCGGCAAATACTTAACGATTTCTTCATCCGTAATTCCCGGAGCCAGTCCGTCTTTCCCGGATACCGAGGCGATGGTGCCGCCTGTGGTCAATAGAAGTATTTTCTTCATATACACGCCTTCTTCTCATTCCATCTACAGGATTTTGCCGAGAAATGCTTTTGTGCGTTCATGCTTCGGGGAATCAAATATCCCGGAAGGAGGCCCTTCTTCAATAATATATCCCCCATCCATGAAAATGACACGGTCTGCCACTTCACGGGCGAAGCCCATTTCATGAGTGACGACGATCATCGTTATCCCTTCATGGGCCAGCCGCTTCATCACCTGCAGAACTTCACCCACCATCTCGGGATCGAGCGCCGATGTCGGTTCGTCGAACAGCATCACGCGAGGATTCATCGCAAGCGCCCTGGCAATAGCCGCACGCTGCTGTTGACCGCCCGACAAACGCTCGGGGTATTCATCTCTTTTCCCTTCGAGGCCTACCTTACGCAGCAGCTCCATCGCTTGCTGCTCATTAAGCTTTTTGTCCATCTTCTTCACGTATTTTGGCGCGAGCATAATGTTTTCGAGTACGGTCAAGTGCGGGAATAAATTAAACTGCTGGAATACCATGCCTACATTCTGACGCAGCTGGTCGATATTTGTTTTCGGTGAAGTGACCTCTGCATCTCCGATCACAATTGTCCCGGAGGTCACATCCTCAAGAAGGTTCAAACACCTCAGGAAGGTACTTTTACCCGAACCGGACGGTCCGATAACGCAAACGACCTCTTTCTCCTCCACCGTTGTTGATATATCCTTCAGCACTTCTAGCGAACCGAAATTCTTTTTCAGGTTTTGCACGCTAATCATTTCAGCTCGTACCTCCTCTCAAGCAGACGGGATAACTGGGTTAGCGCATAGATTATTATGAAATAGAAGACACCGACTGCACCCCAAATTTCAAACGCGCGAAAGTTCGAAGAAATAATAATTTCTCCGCTCTGCGTCAGCTCCTGAATTCCAATGACGGATAACAGGGAAGTATCTTTTATACTAATAATAAACTGATTCATAAATGCGGGTATCATACGACGTAAAGCTTGGGGGAGAATGACCAGCCTCATCGTCAAAAACCGGCTTAACCCAAGCGACCTGGCCGCTTCCACCTGGCCTTTGCTTATGGATTTAATGCCTCCGCGAACAACCTCTGCAATATAGGCGCCTGCATTCAAGCTTACTGCCGCAATGCCCGCGACCTCCGGAGATAGCCGAATATCCAGAAAAGCAGGCAGGCCCAAATAAATAAAAAAGATTTGAACCAGGAGCGGCGTCCCCCTGATAATATCGACATAAGCCGTAGCGGCTCCCCGCAGGAACTTGTTCCTGGACGTATTCATCAGTCCAGCGATCAAGCCGATAACAAAGGCAATGCATAACGAAATGGACGCAATCTTCAGCGTAATCAGAACACCCTGCAGCAATACGGGTAATGCATCCACAATAACCTGCGGCGTAAAATGCAACCTCTTCACCATCCCTTCATCAGTATTCCTTGTGTTCATGTGTGCAATAGGCGGCGGAGCAGCCCTGCCGCTCCGCCTCCGATATGCTGCTATTGTGCGGCTTTTCCAACGTATTTCTCGACAATTTCATCATACTTCCCGTTTTCTTTAAGCTTTTTGAGTCCATCATTTATTTTCTTCAGCAGCTCTTCGTTATCTTTGCCGACCGCAATTCCGTAATAGTCCCCGTTGAGCCGATCGCCCACGATTTTCAGATTAGCGTTCGGATCCACTGCAATCTTGTAGGATATAACCGGGTAATCTTCCAACGTTACATCGGCGTTTTTATTGACTACTTCCTGGAACATCGTCGGGCTGTCGTCAAAATATCTGATTTGCGCGCCGTATTGTTTCGCCAGCTCCTCCGCCTTCTTCGCGCCGGACGTGCCTTTTTTGATCGCAATCATTTTCCCCTTCAAATCTTCCGGGCCCTTAATAGTTGTATTATCAGAGCGAACGACAAGCGAAAGTCCTGCTTTATAATACGGGTCCGACAGACCGACGACCTGCTTGCGCTCGTCTGTAATACTGATTCCCGCTACCGCGCCGTCCAATTGGCCCGCCGTGATCGCCGGAATAATGGCTTTAAAGTCCATCGGTTTCAGATCTACCTGAAAGCCCTCTTCTGCGCCAATTGCGTTAATCAGATCAATGTCGATGCCGATGTACTTGCCATCCTTTTCAAATTCGAAAGGAGGGTATGTCGCGTCGGTGCCAAAGGTGTATGTTACAAGCTCTTTTTTCGCATCTCCCGCCTGAGCAGTCCCTGCCGAGCTTGTTTCAGCGGTTCCTTTATTGCCGCAAGCACTCAGCGTTAATGCAATAACAGCCGCAAGTAAGATTAGACCCAATTTCTTCATATAATAGCCCCGTTTCCTTTAATTTTGTGAAACTCGTTCAATCGATGCTTTGATAGTATCCCTTTCACTACAGCAACCTACAGAATCCGACAAAAAATAAATAACATTGCATGAGAATATAATTAACAATGAAAAACTGCAGGAAGAATTTTGTTTTGAATATCAGAAATGCATTCGCTTACATATCAGGTGACAATATTGTAAAGTTAGAATACCTAACATTTGACTCGCTCCGAACCTCTCACGCGCCAAAAAATGCCGCCAGCTTGTCCGACATGAGAATTTTGGATGTGATTGTATAATCGACACGTAAGGTTCGAAACACAATCGAAAAAAATAAGCTACAATAAGAACATTGAGAAGAAACGGAAATTTCACATCGGAACAGAAGTAAACACTGTGTTAGAGATTCTGCGGGAGGACGGACGATGGGGTCGTGTCGGGTGGCACAAATGCAATCCGGCTTTGAAGCCGGGCAGCGTTTTGCATTTTATAATGTTTCCGGATAATGAATGACACGGAAATCGAATATAGTAGGAGAATACGAACGTTTTATCAGCAAGGGGGAATCTATATCAACCGTAATAATACCGTAAACACTTTGTCCTCTTGGATAAATTTTAAATATAAACTGATTGTGCAAGGAATGATCATCGGGTTATCTACCGGACTCGTTGTCGCCCTGTACCGGTTTATTCTTGCCTATTCGCTAAATACGGTACAATCAGCGTATCGTTGGCAGTTGAAGCATCCTGCTTTCATTCCGGTCTGGTTTGTTGTGTTGGCTGTCGGAGGTTGGATTACCGGATTAATCGTGAAGAGACACCCGATCATTTCCGGAAGCGGAATCCCCCAAGTGAAAGGCGTTCTGCACAGCCTGATCGATATGACCTGGTGGAAAACGATCATCGGCAAATGTATTGGCGGAGCCATATGCATCGGGGCAGGCTTATCTCTGGGAAGAGAAGGGCCGTCGATTCAAATCGGTGCCGCTCTGGGCCAAGGTTTCAGCCGGATCTTCAAAAAAGTGAAAACCGAGGAAAACTTCATGATCACTTGCGAAGCCAGCGCAGGTCTGTCTGCAGCGTTTAATGCGCCTATTGCCGGCGTCATTTTTGCGCTGGAGGAAATGCATGCGAATTTTTCGCCGCTGGTTATGATTAGCGCGCTCGCTTCTTCGCTTGCTGCCGGCTTTATTTCAAATGTTTTTTTTGGTCTGGGCCCGCTATTCCATTTTGGCGACATCGCTTCAGTCCCGTTATACAACTATGCCTTTATCATCGTCCTGGGAGCGTTAACCGGTGCTCTGGGCATTGTCTTTAATAGAGCGCTGTTTATGACGCAGGATCTCTATCAGTATCAGCGGTGGGTTCCTGCAGCAATGAGACCCGTTGTCCCATTCCTGCTTGCAGGCGTTCTTGGATTCACCCTGCCGGAGGTTCTCGGCGGAGGGAACGAGCTTGTAGATACGCTTTTTGCGGGCAGCTTTACTTTGACGTTTCTGGGTATTCTTTTACTCGTGAAATTTATGTTTACGATGATCAGTTACGGCTCATCCGCTCCCGGAGGCATATTTTTGCCCATGCTTGTTGCCGGAGCTCTGATCGGGGCTATTTATTTCAAATTGATTCATGACGTTCTCGGTTATAGACACGTCGATATGGGGGCCTTCATCTTACTGGCAATGGCCGGATATTTCACCGCCGTTGTCAAGGCGCCCATCACAGGCATTATTCTCATTACCGAAATGACAGGATCGTTCTCAAACCTGCTCCCCGCCGGAGTTGTCTGCTTCACGGCATACATTGTCGTCGAATTATTCCACTCCAAGCCCATTTATGAAGAACTTTTGGAACGACTCTTACTAAAGAGGGGTGCTACTATCGTTTCCCAAAGGGGGGTGAAAATGTTATTGGAATTTCCGGTCCATATGGCTTCAGAGCTGGAAGGCAAACGGATAAAAGATTTTCGGTGGCCTGCTCACTGTCTGATCGTCGGAATAAAACGGGCAGATACAGAACTTATTCCAACCGGAGAAACATTTCTTCGTTCCGGTGACTACCTGGTTATTCTGACAAATGAAGAGGCAGCAGCGAACGTTCGGTCAACCTTGACAAATATAACCTATCACACAACAAAGACGACCTTTCAGTAAAGGGCGTCTTTATTGTTGTTATGTTCAGCCTTTCATTTTTTCCAGTACTTCCATATAAAAAACATGCAAAAACTTCTTAATGTTTACCTTTCCTTTCTCGGGCTTCAACTCTTCATCCATAGCTTTCATCTTCAACCTTACATCTTGAAAATCAAAGTAAAGCGGTGCGTAATATTCAAATTTGGGATTACAGTAATCCGTTAAACCTAGCGAGGCTAAGTTTATTAGCGCGGCCATGACGGTACGCCGAATTCGCTGCTCGACCGCTTTACTCTCTTTGTCAATATCGCTCTTGCCTTGCTTATAGGTTCGCGCGACCGCTTCATATAATTCCTTCAGCGGCGGGAAGTCTCTGGCCCCCCCGTGCCCGATCAAATATTCCATTATGGCAATGATATCTTTGCTGCCGATCTCACCGATGATTCCCAAGTCCAATAAGATCGGCTTGATGCAATCACGCGGGGCTCTTTCCGTCCGGCCCAAGGTCGCTTCCAAGATATCGAATTTCGCCAAAGATTGCTTGATTTCAAGTATATGGCGCTCGTATTTCCGCCGCTCGTTCACTTTCGCCAATACGGCTTCCACTTCCAGACGGTTTATTGGCTTATGGATAAAGAACTCGATCCCCTTCTGGTAGGCTTGTCCAACCATTTCTTTATTTTCAATTTGCGAAATCATAATAAATTTTCCATTGTACCCTTGATGCTTCAATTGCGTTATGGTCTCGATGCCATCCTGATCGGGCATTAATAAATCAATCAACACGATATCCGGATTCTTTTCAAGAATGACCCGGACCCCCTCCGACCCGCCTTCCGCCATTTCCGCAACCTCGCCGAGACCGCAATTTTCAATAATATTTTGCAGCATGCGTCTGCTTACCGGATCGTCATCCACGATTATGAAAGAAAGCGACATCGGATTCTCCTCCTTTTTGTAAACCGGTAAACGGGATACGGACGGTAAATCGGGTTCCGCGTGCTATCCCGTGCGGCTCTACGAAGATCTCACCGTTCAAGGAATGAACAATATCCCTTACATGAGAGAGGCCGATCCCAGTCGCCGCAATCCCTTCCTCATTAAATTTGGTCGTGAAGCCCGGTTCAAAGATAAGATCGCGGTCCTGCTCCGGTATGCCTTTTCCGGAGTCCGAGACAACAAATAAAATTTCATTGTTTTGTTCAAAAACATGTATCTTTATCGTTCCGTATTTCTGGATAGCTTCCACGGCGTTCGATACCAAATTGTTAAGCACCGTTAGTAGGGGAATAAAGTGGGGAGTCAGGAAATTTGCTTCCGCTTCTTTTTCAAAAACAATCTTCTTGTTCAGCATCCGGCTGTATTCCTGGTTTCCTTTTACGACAAAGTTGAGGATCTCAGGTAGATTCATATCAACAATGACTTCACTGTCATATAACTTCAACAAGCCCGCCAGAATACGCTGCGAATCTTTCTTCACCTCATGGATTTGCTGAGCAATCACTAACGCCTGTCCGCCGTAATCGTTCAGACTGTCTTCCTTTAATTTACGATATAGATCGAAGCTGTTTGCAGTAATGGACTCGATCGTATCCATTGATTTTCTTAAATAAAAGGTTTCCCCGTATAATCCCGCTCCGACGTTTAACATCTGCTCCATCCGCTTTTCCTGCTCGGCGTGAAGGAGTCGCATTTGACTTATTGAAATGCTGCTGCAGACCCCGATTACAAAATAACTTCGCACAACCGCAATGGTTATCAACTGAACCAACTCATGAGGAGAAAGCGCATTTGTGCCGACCAGCACCCCTCTGACCAAGAGCTCCGTGACATTGGAAGCAAAATCGATCGCAGAAACAATCGCGCCTAACAGAAGCGGATGGTATACGTTCATTCTTCGCCTTATCCTGCTAAGTGCAATAGCAAAAACAACATAGTAAAACCCGGCTGCCAGATTATTTTGCACGGCTGCAAAGACAGAATATGAGCCCGTCTGGAGCATCCATTCCCCGGATTGAAAGGCCACACTGACTATTCCCGTGATGATCCCGGTTTTTATATAGGATAAGTGACGCATGAATAATAAAAAAAACAGATATATACTGACACCGAGGCCAATCCGGAAGAAATCGCCGGTGAAGGGATTAAGCTTGAATTCAGCGCCAATGGCCGTAGCCAAGGCGATTATGAACATCTGTAGTCCTTCATTTTTGACGAAATTTCGCATCCCGGGATCGGCTCCTGCTGAAAATTCATTCCTTATAGGTCCCTTCCAACGAGCAGACCTGTTCATGATATATATGCTAACACAGATTTAACACTTTGAACATAAACCGCTTTGAACCAAAAATTACATGCCCGTAACCGAACAAAACGCCCCCAGCTTGCCTTAACGGCTAGATGGAGGACGTCCTTAAATCAGTGACTATTATACAGCTCTTATTTCAAGAAGCTCATATTTAATTACTCCCATAGGTGCATCAACGCGGATAATATCACCAACCGCCTTATCCAGAAGCGCTTTCCCCAGCGGGCTCTCATAGGAAATTTTATCTTCAAGAACATCCGCTTCGGCAGGTCCAACGATCCGGTATTCGATCTTCTCTTGAAACTCTATGTCATTGAGCACAACAATGGAACCGATTTGAACCTTTGTCAGATCCACGCTGTCAACGACTTGAGCATTTTTCAACATTCTTGTCAGGGTAAGAATTCTTGTTTCCATAAACGACTGATCATTCTTCGCGGAATGATATTCGCTGTTTTCCTTGAGATCGCCATAGCTGATCGCTGTCTTCAGACGGCTGGCCAGCTCTTTGCGTTTGACTGTTTTAAGATCCTCCAGCTCAAGCTCTAATTTAGCAAATCCCTCTCGGGTTAAAATAATTTCCTCTTTCGACATTTCTACAGCTCCTAATCAGCTTACCGATTTTTATTGACCGTTCCATAGTTAATTGTACACTACGCGCGGCAATCGTGCGCACACGAATTAGGGTGGAAAAATTATGTAAAAGTCTGGATTTTTTCGGAAACGAGCCTCAGATCTTCAATGAAGAATTTCAAAAATGCAGGTCTTCGGCGTACGGCCAAGGGGTGATAGGAGAAAGCTGCGGGTATCCCTTGGATAGAGTGCCACCTTCCTCTAAGCCCTTTCACATCCGCTGCATTGCTTGAGAACAATGACTGGGCTACCGTATTGCCTAATCCTAACAGCAAATGAGGCTTCTTCTGACCGAGCTGCAGCTGCAAATGAGGGAAGCATTGTTCTCTGGCCAGCGGCTTATCATACGTCCGCACCGGTCGGCACTTCAGCAGGTAGCTTACATACACCGATTTAATGGCAATGCCTACCTCCAATAATCCGTGCT
Organism: Paenibacillus sp. sptzw28; assembly: GCF_019550795.1. Classification (NCBI taxonomy): domain Bacteria; kingdom Bacillati; phylum Bacillota; class Bacilli; order Caryophanales; family Paenibacillaceae; genus Paenibacillus; species Paenibacillus sp. sptzw28. The sequence continues at coordinate 354,997 of NZ_CP080545.1, read as the reverse complement.
GGAGCGTTTCCCGGGTGCCGCAGACAAAAGGATGGCCTTCCCTGTCTTCCCTGGCACCAGGGTTATCAAGCAGGATGAAAACCGGCGCATCCGGGTTGCCTTCGCCCCATATCACCCGCTGCCGCTGCTTCGAGAGCTCACAACGTTGACATTCTATTGCATGCGGAGGCGGGGATTCCTCGGGTAAGGTTAACGGTTTAAAGGCATCCATGGTGATGTCTCCTTGCTTATGTAAATTTGTTACTTTTTCATATCTTATCCAACTTCACCAAAAAACACGCAATAGCTCTCTATGTAACTACGCTGGCGCATTTCCTCTCTCGACCCCGATCGACCCCGACTTGCGGTAACAAACACATCGCCGCGCGAACGGCTACATATGCCGTAATGATCTTTTATCTTTGTGAAAGCTTCTTGTCTGCAGAAGTCCAGTTGACCAAAAAAAGTCCGATACAAATGAAGAAACCTCCTATATATACATACCATTGGACGACTTCTCCAAGTATGGCCCAACCGGACAAAACACCAAAAAACGGTGCCAAAAATAAAAATGCACTTGTTTTTCCGGGATCCCCTTGTTTTAGCAAGTAATACCATGCCGCAAACTGTACAATGGAGCCCATAATTGCCAGATACAGAACAATCCATATAGACTCAGCGTTAATTATTAAGGTCGGAGATTCCATCGTTACACTCATGAATAACAAGAGCAGACCTCCAAACAGCATCTGGTAAGCCGTTAACACCCATATATCAAACTGCGAGCCCCATCTTTTCACCAGGATTGTGGCAATTGACCAGGAGAGCGCCGATCCCAGCCCCAGCAAAGTCCCGGTTTTCATTTGCAGATGGAATCCAAGGGTTATAACGACACCCAAAAAACCAATAAAGACCCCTATCCATTGGGATAGTTGATATCTCGTTCCGAGAAACCATGTTCCCAATATAACAACAAGGAGCGGATTAACAAAAGTTAATATAGATGACTCCCCCGCTGTAATCGTACGCAAGCTTAAAAAGATACATCCCATTACTCCCGCTGTCTGAAAGAGCCCCACAAGAACCACTTTGCTCCAATCATGCATAGAGGCAGGAAAGCGGTTTTTCCTTACCCACAGGGCCATGAGAATTCCTGCTGTCGTAAAGCGAAGTCCGGCCAGAAGAAACGGTGAGATGTACGCTAGACCCATTTTCCCGACAGCAAAGGAAGATCCCATAAGGGAAGTGGTAAGTAGAACCAGTATTCCATAAAAAACAGGGTTCATGTTTTTTCTCCTCGACCACTTAATTATTAGAAGTCGATTGTAACATACTTACTATTCGATTATGATCGAAATATGAATGTTATAAAGAGCGCATGATTTAGAAAGAATTAAACAAAAGCTCTATAGGAGGTTTAGGAGTATGACTTCAAGCCCTAATATTGCGGAGGTTGCATCTCTTATCGCAGATCCATCCCGCTTAGCTATTCTTGTAAGCCTTCTAGGAGGAAAAGCTTTACCTGCCAGCGAGTTAGCCCGCACGGCTCGAATTACACCCCAGACGGCCAGTTCGCACCTTGCCAAAATGGTCAAAGGCGGTCTACTCATCCATGAGTCGTACGGTCGTCATAAATATTTCCGGCTGGCTAACAGCGACGTTGGGCACGCACTCGAGGCACTTCAAACCATTGCACCTCCAAGACCGGTTCGGTCATTACGAGAATCGGAGCAGGTAAAAGCATTGCGAATTGCTCGTACCTGCTATGATCATCTGGCAGGTAAGCTTGGGTGTGCTCTAACAGATAGACTACTCGAATTAAGGTGTATTGAGAAATCAGGCAACAAAGATTTCATTTTGAGTGCAGAAGGAAAGAAGAGATTGCAAGAGCTTGGAGTTGAAATCGAAGGAAGTCCAACAAGACGTCGTTATTTTGCACGTCAATGTTTGGACTGGAGCGAACGTCGGCACCATTTAGCCGGAAGCTTGGGATCAGCACTTACAAGCCGACTATTTAAGCTTGGTTGGATCGAGTATTTACCTGATGGCCGAGCTGTGCGCGTAACAGATACTGGAATCAAAGGGTTATTCGACGAATTCGGGTTGTTGTTAGAAATATAACCTTTTCATGTTACACCGTTATCACGACATTCCCTCTTTTGTGTCCAATATCTACATACCGGTGGGCCTCAGCTATTTGTTCCAGCGGATAGCTTCTATCTATGACGGATTTTATTTTCCCTGCCTCAATAAGCTCCTTGAAGAAAACTTGATCTCCAGCCTTTTCCTTCATGATACTGCTGTGGCACGAACTCTAATCAGTATTTCATTATCCCTGGGAGCAGGCTTTTCCAGCTCTTTGCGCTGATCCGGCGGTCCATATTTGGTGAACACAATTGCTTTCATAAGCACCTCTCCCCGTAATCGTACTTTTTAAGCTTAAAAATAATTGTTCACCATTAACTGTCCTCAAAAGAGAAGACCTCTTCCAAAGGCAGGTTGAACACGCGGGCAATGCGAAAAGCCAATTCCAGAGATGGGGAGTAATTGCCTTTTTCGATCGCTACGATCGTCTGCCGCGTCACACCCGCTTTATCAGCCAGCTGCTGCTGGGTCATTTCATCATGATTGAACCGTAAGGCCCGAATATTGTTGCGAATAAGACATCTGCCCATCTTAGACTCCTCTCCGGTAAAGATAGAGCTGCGTTACGGTCCCGACCACCTCTGACACGAACCCTGAGGCAATAAGAATGATGAACATGACATAGGGCGGCATATTCATAACCAGTGGAACCATTGACAGAAGAAAGCCTATCATAAACACATAATGGGAATTTCTTGTTGCTTTCAATCCAATCACCTTGTCGAATTCATCCGTAATTGAAGGCTCTTTCTCTTTGGTTGCTATTGTATTGATAGTGCTGAATACGATATGAATGATGATTTTGGCTGCAATCGACACCGGGATCAGAATTAAGATGAATGCTCCCCAGAAGCTGAGTTCATCTGCCGAATTAAAGCTTCTTTCCTGGTATCTTTGAAAAACATACATACAGTAGAGCGGTAAAATCAGTAAGGTGGTAATTAGAGATACAATATTTCTTTTTTCCTGAAAGGACATGCCTTCCTCTCCCCCATCTGTTAAGCATTAGTTCAAGTAAAACTTTATATACACAAAGTAACACTTAGCATACACTGTGTCAAGTTTATTTTACATTATAGAAGACAGAGCAGCGTAAAAGCGAATGAAAGGGCATACTTCGAAGGAATAGTGTTTGCTCTAATAATGAACCGATGAAGTCGGTTCTTTTTTATTGCTCTTTTTCCGATGATATTCGTGAATATAAAGCTTCAAAAATCAACCCACCTCTATCTAAAGCAGTTAAATCATCGGGGGAGGTCATACGGATTCCATCACAAATAAAATCTAAACCCGGTGCTACAGGCTCTAAAAATGCTTCCTGCACTGTATCTGCTTCATCTACAATCCGTGCGATACGTTCCAAAACGGGGTCTTTAATTTCAAATTCTTTTAGCATCGTATGGAATGTACAATGACCTCTACGATGGGTAAGTCGAACTCCCGGTATATCAAACGGTTCAGCACCCTCGGGTAAGGGCTTATGACCTACAGGTATAAATAAAAATTCCGCATCCGAATCAATACATTTTCTAATCAGCCAAGCACATGCCATCCTATCTACACCAACATTTTCCCAAGTAACCCACTTCATTTATTGGTCCCTCCCCCTAGCACCTTGCAGTTCCGCCAATACACGTTTCCCTAATTCAGATTGAAAATAATCTTGTGATTTAACCTGATGATATTTTTTAGTTAATGAAACAAGGTCAAATTGTTCCTTTTTCAGTTCGTTCAAGATTGCAATATACTCTTGGTCCACTTGTTCAATGAACTCTTTTTTAATGGTTTCATCCTGTCCGCCTAATACAAGATGTGATTCCCAAAGTGAGGCTTCGCCGCCAAGTTCTTGTATCTCTAGTACAATCCATTGGAATTGTTCTTTTGTTTTAGGTGTACAAGGAAGGCACCAAACGGATTCATGCAGGAGAACAGCACCTAGCCGCTTAAGTTTTCGCCATACGTAAACACGGGTTTTACTCGGATTACGAGGAAGTTTATACAATAAATGTAACCAGTTCTGCACTAATCCACCGCCTAATTAATGCGTCGTAGGGTATAAAAATAATCCAATAATAGCTGATACAAGAATAATAACGGGTTCTGAAACCTTTTTACTTTTCCATAGTAATCCAAGGGTTATTAGTGCAAGCAAAGCTGTAGGAATATCAATAATCGACCTTTGACCTAGTACAATAACTGCACCGCTAATGGCACCTGTTGCCGCCGCTGTTACACCATTTACAAAAGCATTGATTCCGGGTTGTTTGCCGTACTTCTTAAAAAACGGAGCCGGAATAATGGTCAGCAGGTAACAAGGGAGAAAGGTAGCAATAGCGGCAACACTAGCACCCGGAAACCCGGCGACCAAATAACCAATAAATCCGGTTGTTATTACTACAGGTCCCGGTGTAATCATTGCTACCGCCACTGCATCAAGGAATTGTTGGGCAGTTAGCCAACCATACTCTTTTACCACACCGCTGTAAAGGAAAGGTACGATAGCAAGACCACTCCCAAATACAAATGCCCCTGCTTTTGTAAAGAAAGTAAAGATGCTCCATAATGTACCATAACCAGTACTGGAAACCGCCAGGGCACCTATTGCCGAGACAATTGGAAAAGGTGACAAACTATTCAGCTTTGTTTTTCTCCACAATTTCCTTGGTGGTTGTTTTACCAACCAGTATACAATTCCTGCCCCAAGAAACAAAAGAACACTCTCAGATTCTGTAATTACTGTCACCGCACCTGCAATCAAGAAGATAGTCCATAGTAACCAATCCTTCCCAATGGTTTTTCTGGTTAGTTTATAAGCACTAAAAGCGATAATTCCAATAACACTGGCTCCTACTGCATAAAATACAGCCTGCATCCATGTTATACCACCAAATCGAATATATGCCCAACCTAAAGCAACAACCATGAAAAATGAAGGAATAACAAAAGCGAAACCCACTAATGTTGCTCCAAGAAAACGGTAATGGACGTACCCGAGATAAATTGCTAGTTGAGCCGCCAAGGGACCGGGAGCAAGCTGTGCCAATGCTAAACCATCCTTATAGTCAGCTTCTGAAATCCAACCTCGTTTTTCAACCAAGTCCCGGTACATGTAACCTGTTAGCGCCACAGGACCCCCGAATCCCCAAGTCCCTAACTTAAGAAAAAACAAGAATAGTCCCCATAGCGTGTAGGTGGCACCTTGAATTTGAACTCCAGATTCATCTTTCGTTAATGGCTCACTCACTATTTTCTCCTCCTTATCACCCTTGTAATACTGGTTACATTTTGAATTGTAATACTGGTTACATAATATTTCAACTTATAAATAATGCGACAGTAAGTCTTTTAAGGACATAAATATAGACGCAAAGAGAAGGCGGCTCAATAACATCGCCCACCCTCAGGGATTGAGTGATTTAACCCAAGAGGCTTAATCGTTTGCCCCTCTTAATTTAAGTAACACTGTACAACAACTGATTTTCAATGCCATGCATCCGGTCCGGAACAAAGCGAGAGTGTCCTGTCAACATTTACAACAAAACTATTTCGTCTTGACTTCGTTTAAGTATATGGACAAAATCTATCACAGGAGATGAAGAAATGACGAAAATGAAAGGCCTACTGCTCTCTCTACTGACTATATCCTTCTTATATTCGACCTCTGCGCATGCAGAAACGGAGCCTCAAGCTCAGACGACTCCAGGCACGATATCCATATATTTGGACGGTCAACAGCTGCAGCCTGAAGTTTCGCCGCTTGTCATCAACGGTACAGTACTTGTTCCTATGCGCGAGCTGTTTGAAGGTCTGGGTGCGAGCTTAACTTGGAACAATACGGACAAAACAGTCACAGCAGATAAGGGTGACACAACGCTTACCTATCGTATTGGCCAGCTAACAGCTAATCTAAATAATCAAAGCCTAGTTCTGGCCACTCCCGGTCAAATCACTGAAGGTTACACCATGATACCGCTGCGCTTCGTTAGCGAAGCCTTGGGAAGCACCGTAAAATGGGAGCCGGAGACCCGATCGGTCCAAATCTCGTCTACATATGATACTTCCATCCTTCAGGGCGTCAATCTACGAAGCTTGCCAAGCTCACAAAGCAGCTCCACAAGTCTGGAAATGCTGCCTGCAGGCTCCAAGATTGATGTTATCCGTGAAGTTGACGCTTTTTGGATAGAAGTACGCACCGAAGATAACAAAACCGGTTACATATCGGCGAAACCGAAATATTCCGATTACACAAGCCCCTCCCTTATTGAAAATCAAGCGGATGAGCTTATTTCTTACGGAAAGAAATATCTGGGCACACCGTACGTTTTCGGTGCTTCAACGGACCAGACAGATACCTTTGACTGCTCTTCTTTTGTTAAGCGTGTGTTCCAGGATGTTCTGTCAATCGATCTTCCGCGCGTATCCTATGATCAGGCCAAGGTAGGCAAGGAAGTCGGGATCGACGACCTGCGTAAAGGAGACTTATTGTTCTTCTCTGCACGCAATCTGGAGATCGGACATGTTGCCATTTATGCAGGAAATAATGAGATTTTGCATACGTATTCGAAGGAACTCGGCGTGCATGTTGAGGCCTTCGACGGTCAGTGGAAGAAACGGTTCGTTACAGCCCGCAGAATATTCTAGAACAAGTGATTCCAGAAGAACGGACCTACCAACGCCCACTCGTAACTGACCTAAGAAGAGGCAGTTAATTGAATAATAGAAAACAAACCCCAATTCCATGTCTGCATGGGATTGGGGTTTGTTTTTTATCAATTAATTTCCCTCGGATTGGATCAACGGATCGATCTGTATGGCCGATAGTACCGTGATTTAAAAAAGAGTTGACCAGATCTCTGCTGCTCAGCCCTTTTTTACGACTGACTAGGGAAAAAGCCTATTTGCATCGGAAGCTCGGGCTCCCGCACCGCAATTGTCCAATCTGTCTCTTCTTTCGCGATCCGCAGGCTTGTGGCCGCGGGTAACGTTTCTGCGATGATGAGTCCGCTTCGGAACACGAACCGAGGCGACAACCGCTGACGAATCAGATCGCCCGAGTCCTTCGCGTCGAACAAAAGGAACGAGGCGGGGGCTCCATCCTGGATGACGCCGCCTTGAAAACTGTAAGACTCCAGATTCATCGCCGCAGCCCCGCCCTCTGTAATCATCCCAAGCAGGGTTCGCATTTCGGTACGTCCACTCATATGAGCCAGATGGGCAGCCATGTGGGCGGCATCTAGTGGATTGCCCGTACCAAGGGGATAGAACGGCGAACGAATATCATCGTGGGATAGCGCAACGTTGATACCCGCGCGCTGAAATTCCTTAATGCGCGTAATTCCTCTTCCCTTGGGGTAGCCGTCATAACGACCTTGCATAACACTGTTAATTAGCGGACAAGCGACGATCGAGAGTCCGGACTGTTTGACCAGCCCAATGACTTTCTGGAAATATGATTCATTATAATAAGCTGCGGCGTTTGCATGCGCCGCCGTCGCCCGGGAGCCAATCCCTGTAGACAGCGCCAATGAGGCGCAGACCTCCAGATACTTGGAATTCTCGTCATCCGTCTCGTCACAGAAAACATGAACATACGCACCGCTGCGATTCGCAAGGTCGAACGCCTTCCGCAATGACAGCACTCCTTCCTCGCGGGTGCGCTCCAGGTGCGGAACCGCGGACACTCCGTCCGCACCCATTCGCAGCGCTTCCTTCATCCGCTCCTCGTTGTCCGGACAACACATGATTCCGTCCTGGGGAAATGCCGTAACCTGGATTTCTATCTGCCCTCGATAGCGCTCTTTGATCTCCATTATGGCTTCCAGTGCCGTCAGCTTTGGATCGCCAATGTCGACCATCGAACGCAGATGAAGAACACCGTACCCAAGATAGAGACGAATCGTGCGCTCCGCTCTTGCGATGACATCCTCCTTCGTGAGCGTCATCTTACGTGCAGACCAGATTTCGATTCCTTCCGCCAGCGTACCGCTCTCGTTCCAGACGGGATTCCCCGCGGTCAGCGCCGTATCCAGATGGACGTGCGGCTCAACGAACGGAGGCACTAACAGCCTGCCTTCCGCGTCGAGCGTCTCCGAGGCAGCCGCTGTGAACTGGCCCATTCCCGCAATAAGCCCATCCCGTATCGCAATATCGATATTTGTACCGTCTCCAGTCAGACGGACATTTCTCACAATCAAATCATAAGCGTTCATCAGCTCATCCCCGCCATTCATTTGATGCCTCTAGTCGCTTCGGCAAATCGCGCCACGCGGGCACCCAGCCTGCCGGCCATTATTAGCTCGCGCTCGTCTGGAGTTCTCGAACTATCCGGCCCCGCCAGGGTGGAGGGTCCGTAGGGAGAACCACCGATTGCGTCCGCCGTCAAATATTCGGGATTCTGAGAATAAGGAAGACCGACGTAAATTAGACCGAAATGAAGCAGCGGTACGATCGAGGTCAAAATCGTCGCCTCGTGGCCGGTATGGATCGAACCGGCGCTCGTCATGACTCCAGTCGGTTTTCCCTCTAATTCTCCACTTGCGCACAGACTGCCTGACATATCGAGGAACGACTTGACCTGCGCCGGCATCGAGCCGTAATAGGTCGGGAAGCCCCAAACAATGCCATCCGCCCAGCGCAGATCGTCATGACAGGCTTCCGGTACCTCCTTTTGCTCCTTTTGGGACCTCTCGTACTTATCCCATCTTGCATCGACACGGAACTTGCAAGGCAGCGAGTCTTCCCCGCGGTCTTGCCTGCGGCTCGGATGGTCGAGTAGTGCCGTTACGTTGCCCGGGGAACTAAACTCCGGTATGCGAACCACCCTCACCTCGTGCCCTTCGTCTCGGGCTCCCTTTGCAGCCGCTTCAGTCATCCGATGGATATGTCCGTATGCACTGAAATAGATGATTAAGACCCTCGCCATTCTCGCCCCTCCCTACTTTGAAAAAACGACAGGAGCCGCGGCGTGAACGCGTATGGCCCCTGTCCTGTCCCTATTTACACTCTCTCGGTGAAGACCCGCAAGCGCGGCTGCGATTGTCCCGCACCATTTCACGTGGCCTTCGTCCGGCCCTCAGCCCTACGCTGACAACTCGTTATTTTCCGGGAAGAAACTCGTTCGTGAACACTTGATCAATCGGCTCAGCTTTCTTCAGAATGCCAACGTCGACCAACTGCTTCTGCAGCCCTTCCCACACGTCCTTGCTCATGTAACCGACTCCGTTTGCCTCAGCGTCCCCGCCGTAGATAAGCGGCTCCTGGGCTTTCGCGCCAAACGCCATCGCTTCCAGCTTCAGATCCGGGTTTTTTTCCTGCATTACTTTGTTGATTTCTTCGGAATTGTCCTTATAGTAATCCCAGCCCTTGATGGATGCTTCGACGTAAGCTTTGACGATATCCGGGTGGTTCTTCATGTAGTCTTCCGTGGTGAAAAGAATGTTGCCGTACTGCTTGTAGCCAAGATCATAATTGAGGAAGTATTCGACGTCTACGCCCTCCTCCTTCATCGAGAACGGCTCGGAGGTTACATATATTTGTGTGGCGGAGCCCGGATCAGCAACGAAATTGGCGAGCGAACCGGTATACTTCATCTCCTCCACCTTGTCCAGCTTGTAAGCCTTCTTGAGATATTCCCAGAATGCTGCGCCGCTCCCTACGTAAACCTTATGACCGTTCAACTCTGAGATGTCCTTGTATTTGCCTTTATGGAACATAATGCCTTGCGGGTTCTTTTGGAATGTCGCCGCGATTGCCACGAGTGGAATTCCGTTTTCCCGTGCTATCAAGATCTCGTCCGCCTGCCCCATTCCGAATTCGGCCTTGCCGGAAGCAACGATCTGCGAAGCGGAGACCCCTGGGCCGCCGGACTGGATTGTCATTTCAAGCCCCGCGTCCTTGTAAAAGCCCTTTGAAAGCGCTGCATACTGCCCGCCATGCTCCGGCTCCGCAAACCAGTTAGTCACCTGTGTAACTTTGGTCATCTGAACTACCGCAGGCTTGTTACTCGGCGATTCGCTGCTCTGTGAAGAGGCTTCTTCCTTGTCAGACCCACAGGCCGACAGCACCATGACGGCGATCACTATTAAAGATAGCGCCCCTAACCTGATCTTCTTGACTCTCGTACTTTTTGCCAGCATGCTTCTTCCTCCCTCATCCGTTGATTCTCTATATATGCATCCGCTTGATACGCGGATAAGCACCAAGGAATTCGGCCTCTCCAGGCCCGAAGCTCTAAATTCAGGTAAACAACGGTTAGCCTGAGGTTAAAGAGATCAATAAATGCGCACTCCGAAAATCCGGCAGGGTTGATTATTTTACACTTACAGTCGCATTGTCTGATAACGGGTCCGTCCACTGCCGCTTCAACTCGGACGCATAGATCCAGCGTGTCTTGTTGTATACCCAGCGCGTGGCGGGAAGCTCCTGGAAGAGTTCTTCCCCTGATACCGCGTCTAAGACGACGAAGCTCGCCGGATTGCCGGAAGAAACACCGTAGTCAGGAATACCGGCAATGGTCGCCGGTAGATGTGTCAGCATCCGCAGCACCGTAACGATATCCTCTTCACGGGCCAAATGTGCTGCATAGGCAGTCATTAGACCGATCTGAAGCACGTCTCCCCGGCCGAACGGATGGAACGGATCTTGGATGTTATCGGAGGCTGCCGCAACGGGAACCCCGGCATTCACCAGCTCCTTGACCCGCGTCAGACCCCGTCTCACGTTGCCCTGATCGCCGCGGCCCTGCAGGTACAGATTGACCGCGGGAAGCGTGACTGCTCCGATACCCGCCTCAGCCATCTTGGCAATCAGCCGGTCGGCCTCCTCTTGAGCCATCGCGGATAGCGAACATAGATGCCCCGCTGCCGCCCTTCCTGCATAGCCGTGAATGAGGACTTGGTCGCAATAGGCATCGATCGTTTTGACCTCAGGATTGTCAGATTCATCGCAGTGAAAATCGATCGGCCTGCCAAACGCCGTCGCGAGCTGGAACGCCCAGCGAATTCCCTCTTCTGGGTCAGGCGCCAGATGCGGTGCTCCGCCGACGCCATCGACGCCCATTTGCAGCGTCTCCTCGGCAAACTCAGTGAGCCCTCTTTTTATGGCGGGATCGTAAAAATACATCGGAAAGTACTGGATGTCCACGAATTCTTTCACTATCTCCCTCGCCTCCAAAGCTGCCTCCACCGTACGCAGTGCAACCTCGCGGCCAAGATGGAAGGGAACATCGAGATGACTGCGAAGCATAAGGCTGCCGAAGGAAGCTGCTCGAAGCGCGGCCTTGACAATCCGTTCCCTTATCGATTCCTTGCTGAAGGTCGGGGCGATGGAACGGTAATTTTCGATCGCTTCCAGAAGCGTCCCCGAGCGATTGCGTACATGAGCGATCGAATATGCTTTGTCCAGATGCATATGGACGTCTACAAATCCGGGCAGCAGCACCCGCTCCTGCAGATCAATCTCCCGGGCTGACCGAAGCTCCTCGAAGTTTAGCTTGGAGATCGGCACGTGCCGATCCGATACTACAATCTCTTCCTGAGCTTCAATGGAAGACCACTTTCCGTCCCTGATTGTTAGCTTGAACAGACCATCGCCCTGTGCCAGGGGCAATCTTGCGTTGACGGCTTCCAGATCTGCCGGCATGTCCGTCACCATCCTTTCGAGTTGTCGTTCTTACCCGTCCGAAGATTTCATCTCGGATTCATGCCAGGAGCTGAGCATCCACTTGGAGAAGGCGTTGACCAGCAGGAAAAAAGCGATTCCAAGCAGTGATGCCAAAAAGCCGCACGCGAATAAATAAGCGGTTCGAAGACGAGCGGCGGCGACGGTTATTGCATAGCCTAAGCCCCCCTGGCCGCCTCCGATGCCAGCGATGTATTCGCCCACGATGGCTCCGATAACGGCAAGTGTACAGGAAATTTTGAGTCCGGCGACGATGTAAGGCAGCGCAGAAGGCAAGCGCAGACGGAACATGAGCTGCAAAGGCGAGGCGTTGTAAAGGTAGAAAAGGTTCTTCATGTTGTGGTCGGTTGAATTGAGCCCGATCAGTGTATTGGACAGCATAGGGAAAAAGCCGATTAGGAATGCGATGATGACGATTGCGTTCATTCCTGCACCGAACCAGATGACGATGATCGGTGCGATGGCGACGATCGGAATGGTTTGCATAATAATGGCGTATGGGTAGACGCTTCTCTCGACAAGCTTGGAGCTCGCCAAAATGATCGCAAATCCGACTCCCAGCACGACGCTGAGCAGAAAACCAAGCACCGCTTCTGTAATCGTCGTATATACCGATACCCACAGATTAGCGGCGTTCTCAGATGCAGCCTGAACGATATCGGAGGGCTTGGGCAGCAAATAAGGCTTCATATCGGCGAGCCGGCAGAAAAGTTCCCATCCACCAATGAATATCACGAATGCCACGATGGGAGGCAGCACCGTTTTCAACCGTGCCAGCCTGGATTTGTACGATTCACTCTTTGGCACTACTCTCGGGTTTGTCTCCGATAGGGAATAAAGACTGGGGTCAGCGGCATCCTTAACGATCTCTTCCCTCATCTCTCATCACTCCTTATCGTTTCCTGTGCAGCGGGAATCTGCAGCTTGCCGGGGTTAAACAGGGAACGCGGGTCGTTCGCTCGTTTGGCAGCAAGCATCGCCTCCATTTGTCCGCGTCCGCCCATTTCGAGCATCCACGTGTGGGGATCGTTAATTCCGACGCCAATCGAACGGAAGAACGCGATGATCTCGTATAACCGTTCGTGAGTCGTATAGCGGACGATTGGCAGCGCGGCGGGGACGATGACGCCTGCCGAACGCATGAATTCGAGGTGCAACAGTACTTCGTCGCCAAACTCAGCCTTGATTTGGCCGATTTGCCGGGGGAAATCGACCGGATGGAAGCCCGCCTGGAGATAAGTGAGCGAAGGATCTGTCTTTAGAGCCCATAAAGTGGTGTGGTTCCATGTGAAGTCGGATAGACCTATGGTTTTGCGGTATTGATCGGAGGGGATGACATAGCCGATGCGTCCGCCAACCGAGGCTGCATGCGCTGCAAGCGCATTTTCGGTGCCTTCCTCGGTCTCCAGCAAGCACGCGCTCGCCCCTGGCTCGAGCTGGTGCGCGATCGGCTTGAAGAACGATGGAATTGGCCATTCGACAGGAGCGACCAGCCGCTTGCGGATTACGTCATCCAGTGCCACCGCATGAGAGAAACGGTATGCCGCTTCAAAATCGTCAAATTGCACGACCGTCTGCCTCCAGGGCACCTTCCTTGAGATCGGGATCTTTAGCTCCGTCAGGATACCGCTCGTTCCATAATTATGAATGTAAGCTGATAGCTCCGGCCCGTGGACGATAAGCCTCCGGGGCTTCTCCTCTATTGTGTACACGACGGCCTCCAGCACGTTGCCGTCCCACAGGTTACCCCAGGTTATTGAGCCGATGCCGCCAGAGCCGCCGCAGATGAAGCCGCCTACCGTCGCCTTCATGAACGTGCTCGGATAGATCCGAAGCTCCTTACCCTGCTCACGAAGAAGCTTCTCCAGCGCTCCCAGGCGAACTCCCGCCTGAACTCGGGCGTAATCGTCCGTCACCTCATGTACGGCATTTAGGCGGCTCAGGTCCAGCACAATTCCGCCCTCCAGCGGTACAGCCTGACCGTAATTTCCAGTTCCCGATCCACGCGTCGTAACCGGAATTCCATGGCGGTAAGCGAAGGCGAGCACCAAGGCGACCTGATCCTCCGTCTCCGGAACGACGATTGCGTCGGCTCTCTTGTCCCGGAGCAGCGGCTCCAGCACGGGGGAATACCAGTAATAATCCTTAGATAGTTTGTCAACTTGGTCGAAACCGAGGAGCAGCTTTTCTTTCCCGACTAAATCTGCCAATTCCTTTGTCCATACAAGCATCATCAGTTGACCCTCCTCTCCATTCTTGTTCCATGAATCAGTGCTTCAGAGCATCCGATACGGAACGAACAATCTGGCCGAATTCCGGGGTGGTACGGAAGGATTCGTCGCGTGGAAAAGGGACCGGTACGTCAATAACAGCGGCTATCTTACCGGGTCTTGGGGTCATGACGGCAACACGGGTGGACAAAAACACGGCTTCGAAAACATTATGCGTGACGAACAATACGGTCATTTCCTGGTCTCGGCTCCAGAGATCGAGCAGCTCAAGCTGAAGCGTCTGCCTCGTAATCTCGTCCAGCGCGCCAAACGGTTCGTCCATCAGGAGCAGCTTGGGCTTGGATACGAGCGCCCTGGCTATCGAGGCCCTCATCTTCATCCCCCCGGACAGCTGTCTGGGCATTGACTTCATATAATCTTTCAGCCCCACCAACTGAAGCACCCGCTCCGCCTCCAGCTGACGCTCCTTGCGGGATACGCCGCGAAGCGCCAGCGGGAGGGCCACGTTGTCAATGACGGAGCTCCAGGGCAGCAGCGTGTGGTCCTGGAAGACGAAGGCCGTATCGCTCTGCTTGCGGGCTTGCTTGGGAGTGGTTCCCATTACCTCAAGCGTTCCCCCCGTCGGTCCAGACAGGCCGGTGATCATTTTAAAGATCGTCGACTTGCCGCAGCCGGACGGCCCGACAAAGCAGAGAAACTCTCCTTCTGTAATTGAGAGATTTACGTCCTGAACGGCGACGGTTCCGTTCGGATACACTTTGGACAGCCGCCCCATTCGCACCCTTTCTTTTCTGACCGCAGTCGCTTTCATATGCCGTCACTGCTCCTCTCCTTATTCCTTCATAGATCCCATGTCAAATGCCGCAATCTCCAGCAGAGCTTCCGCCAGAAGCGGTCCCGCCTTCTTCAGCATGGCTTGTCCCCGTTCAGGATTTGCTTTGGTCGCGTCACCGGCGATTCCGCTGCGGGAGATGTCTTTCATAACCCAGGCAAACGATTTGGAGCGGAAGGAAAATGAAGTCGATTGGGGGAACTTCGGCATCTCCCTTAGAGCGAGTTCGGGATGGACCCAATCCGGACAGACTGCCATTACTAGAGAGGTCTCCACGTCTCCTGCATGAATCCCGCTCGCCTTCTCCTCGTCGTCGGTGAACGATTCACTGTAACGGACCGCACCCGGATCAAGGCGGTACACGGCAAGCCCGGTTGAGAGACGGATCTCTCTCGACATCATGCCGAGCAAGTCGGCGTTGCCCCCGTGAGTATTGAACAACAGAAGTTTTTTAAACCCGCTTCTAGCGAGAGATGCAGCGATATCCTGAAGCACCATCATCAAAGTCTGGGCCGACAATGTAAACGTTCCGGGGAATTCCGCGTGCTCGGTACTTTTGCCGTAACTGATAGGGGGAATCAGCCAGATTGGGGCATTCTCGGGAAGATGCTCGAATGCTTCCGCCATCAACGCCTCCCCAAGCAGAGTATCCGTATAGACAGGCATGTGGGGCCCATGCTGCTCGATGGCACCCACAGGAAGAACGACCAGCACTTCATCCTTCGGCATCACTTCGATCTCCCGGGTCGTCAGCCGGGGCAGAAAGCGGCGATCAAAAGCGTTTCCGTTATATCTGAACACCAAGTCACTCACCTCTCATCATATGTAACTTAACTTTACAAGCAGATAGCAAAAATATTCCGTTATCACTGTAAATCAAGACGGTTTAAGATCATTCCAAAGTTTTGAGTTAATTAAAATAACATAGGTATAACATGTATATATTTTATATATCACATAAACGAAAGTTTGTATAGTATAAATTCACATCAACGAACATTGGAATTGTTCATTTTCTTGCTGACAAGTGAACTGAAGAAAGATATAATTGCAAAAAAACTACCGATAAAAATCCGGTCAGGCCGATTTCGGGGAGGATCCATCATGCTCATGGGAACAAGACAATATGAAATCATGAAGCTGCTTGAGCTCAAGCAGCAGGCAACGATCATGGAACTCGCTGAGAAGTTCAATGTCTCGCAGATGACCATACGGCGCGATCTCGACCAATTGCAGTCCGAAGGCAGAATTCAGCGGTCCCACGGCGGGGCTGTTAAGGTTAAAAGATTCATGGGCTCCGATTACGATCAACGGGCAAACGAAAACAAAGCTGAGAAGATTGCCATTGCGAGGGAAGCCGTGAGGCATATCCAGGACGGGATGAGCATTATTCTGGATGCAGGGACAACGGTCGCAGCCATGGTGGACGAGTTGGAGAAGTTCAAAGGTCTGAAAATCATTACCCGTGATTTGCATACTGCGCTGCTTCTCTCAAACGAACAGAGATTCGGCAGCTTCGACGTCTACTGTACAGGAGGCCGGCTAAGCAAATGGGCTTATAGCCTGGACGGCATTTATGCGGAGAAGATGCTCGCTTCGCTAACGGTGGATGCAGCATTTCTTACTTGTGAAGCCATCTCTCATGCCAAGGGAGCCATGGCCTGGTCGCCCGTGCTCGTGGGTGCCAGACAGACTGCCATGAACGCGGCGGATAAAAACATTCTGCTGGTCGATTCGACCAAGTTCAGTTATAATTCGCTCGCGATCTTTGCCAGTCTTGACTCGTTCGACGAGATTATCACCGAGAATGGACTTGATGAAGACGAAGCCGATGTTTATGTGACTGCCGGCTATCCGCTTCGCATCGCACCCGTCATGTAATCGCTTCCATAGTAGTAGTCGTGGAAGAGAACCGTAACCGAGTCGGTTCTGGTGTTGATACCAATTAGCATGGATAACCGAAAATGTAATGGTGGAATAACCGCAGCGGTACTTGCCCGAAGCCCCTTCTTTATTCTGAAAAACGAAAAAAACCGTTTCTTAGTCAATAGAATTACCTATTTACGAAAGAAACGGTTTTTACATTTTGCTCTCTTGGATCGACGAAACATAAAAGAAAGTTGACTTTCCCCAAGTCCCTCACCAGATTTATTTCTCTTGCTAATCCCTTGAGTTGGCTAGATGAGATTGCTGGCGATTTGCTGCTGGTCATCCGAGATCCTGCGATGTAAGCCCTTTCATATTTCTATATGATTTTTACGATGATTATTAGGGTATTTTATATGCATTTAATTTTATAGAATAAATTTGTATCATATATTTTCATTTCCCAGTCTTCAGAAAGAAATAACATGTACTAAATAATGTTAAGGGGGAATTAATGGATTCGTTATTGGATGGAAGTTCTTTCGTTAAACTCACTATACTTTAAAGAATGGTGGTATTTGCATGAGATTAAAAATTAAGATATTCAGGAGCCATTTAATAGCTGTAATATTGATGATCGCAATTGCCTTTTCCGGTTTGAGTCCGGTAGTATCAGCTGCAGAAACAGCTGATTTCAATCAATTTAATGCTTCACAAATTGTTTATGAAATGGGTGCGGGCTGGAATCTGGGAAACCAGCTTGAAGCCACTACCAACGGTTGGCCCAGTGAAACGGCGTGGGGCAATCCCGCTGTAACGCAGGCTCTCATTCAAAAGGTAAAGGCAGCAGGATTTAAAACGATCCGTATCCCTGTTTCGTATTTGAATTATATAGGGAGTGGACCGAATTATACGATTGATTCCACATGGCTGAGCAGAGTTAAAACGGTCGTCGACTATGCCTACAGCGAGGGCTTGTATGTCATCATCAACGTTCATGGAGACGGTTACACGAACGTTGCCGGCTCTTGGTTGTTAGTCAATTCAAGCGATCAAACAACGGTTAGGGCAAAATATCAAAAAGTCTGGCAGCAGATCGCAAATACATTCGTCAATTATGATGAGAAGTTGATTTTTGAATCCATGAACGAAGTATTTGACGGCACTTGGGGCACACCTAACCCAACCTACTATTCAAATCTTAATACTTTAAATCAAGTCTTTGTAAATACCGTAAGACAATCCGGAGGAAACAACGCCGCAAGATGGCTCCTAATTCCTGGCTGGAATACGAATATTGATTATACAGCAGGCAATTATGGCTTCGTACTTCCTACAGACAATTACAGATCGTCCACCGTTCCAAGCAGTGAAAAGAGAATCATGATCTCCGTTCATTATTACTCGCCTTGGGACTTCGCCGGCGAGGAAACTGGCACCATTACCCAATGGGGAGCAACGGCTACCAACACTTCTAAAAAATCAACCTGGGGACAGGAAGACTACTTAGATTCCCAATTCAAGTCCATGTATGATAAATTCGTAACGCAAGGATATCCTGTGGTCATTGGTGAATTTGGTTCCATTGATAAAACAGCCTTCGATTCAGCGAATGATAATTATCGTGCTGAATTTGCAAAAGCAGTAACCGCAACTGCCAAGAAATACGGATCTGTCCCTGTTTATTGGGATAATGGACACAACGGACAGTACGGTTTTGGACTGTTTGACAGGTCGACCTATGCGATCACGGAGCAAGGAATTATTAATGCTATCATGAGTGCTATTGGCACTTCCAATGGTGGCAGCAATTATAAAATAAAGAATGTTGGCACGGGTTTGTTCATTGACGGTATGGGCCGTACCGCAAACGGCTCAAATGCGGGCCAATACAGCTCCAGCACGAGCAACAACCAACGATGGGTATTGGAAAACTACGGAAGCTATTACAAAATAAAAAATGTTGGTACGGGTTTGTATCTTGACGGGATGTACCGCACTACAGCCGGTTCCATCTGCGGACAATATAGCAACAGCGACAGTTGGAACCAGCGCTGGATATTGGAGCCCAACGGAAGCAATTACAGGATCAAGAATCAATCTACCGGTCTTTATTTGGATAGCGGCGGCACTACTACAAACGGTGCCGATCTGAAACAGTGGACCAGCAGCACCAGCACCAACCTGCAGTGGCAGTTAGTTACTCCCTAGTCTTAAGAATAACAAATGAATAACCCTTCAATATATGAAAAGGACCGTCCGCGAGGACGGTCCTTCCTCAACAATCCGCCCTTTATCCGGGTTCGAGCAAATGGCACCTTTTATTTTAAAATGTTGCGACTAATTTGTATACAGCGATTAACGAGCCAGTACGATTAAGTAAAGTGGAATGTCAATCCAATGCTCCGTAAATGACGGCGCGCAGCCGCGGATGTATGTATTGTTCCATACTTGGCATCATCTGTTGCATATAAACGACAGATAATTCTTCCTTCGGGTCGATCAACAGATACGTGCCGGCCAATCCTGCCCAACCGAACTCTCCAACCGATCCGTTAATACCGCCTGCCGCCGGATCGATCATGACGCGAACGCCTAATCCATATCCATAGCCGGGATTATTGAATTCCTTTAATTGCTGCAAACTCAAATGATTCGTGCCCATCAGCTGCACGGTCTTCGGACTCAGGATGCGCTCCCCGTCCAGCTTTCCGGCACCAGCGAGAGCCTGAGCGAATCGACTGTAATCTCCGATGGTGGATATCAGCCCGAAGCCGCCGCTTTCGAACTTGCATTCCGGCTGATAAAAGCCGTCGAGTCGATCATTGGACTTCAGCGACCCGTCATCTCCGCGGTCGTACAACGTACAGAGTCTGCCCTGTTGATCCTGCCGGATTTTAAAGGAAGTATCGCTCATTCCGAGCGGATCGAAAATCTCCTTTTGCAGAAAAGCTCCGAATCTTTGCCCTGACAATGTTTCAATCAACGCGGCCAACACGTCGTGGCTAGTTCCATACCTCCAATGCGTACCGGGGTCGAAAGCAAGGGGAACTTGGGCTAGCTCTCTTGCCACATCACGCGTATCCAAATCTGTAATCCCTGCACCGATAATTTTTTGCGTCCTTCTTTCGATTTCCGTCTGTTCTCCGCCATAAACAAGCCCCGAGGTCATCGTGAACAAATCCTTAACCCGTATAGAACCCGTTGCGGGCGAGATCATTTTGTTGCCTGACTCGTGATTCCGATAAACCTGCAGGTCCTTGTATTCAGGCAAATACTCTTCGAGTGGATCGTTCAGCAGATAGAGCCCACGCTCGAACAGTATGAGCGCGGCGGCGCAAGTAACCACTTTCGTCATGGAATAGATGCGATAGAGCGTATCCGGAGCGATCAGTCTTTCATTTTCCAAATTTGCATATCCCATTGTTTCCTGATAGAGTACTTCTCCTCGGCGAACGACGGTGCAGGCGCAACCCGGCGGTCCGTTATCCTTGAAGCTTTGCAGTAGCGGCGATAATCGTTCGTGAAGCCGAGAACGGCTGCTCATTTCCTCATCCCCTTCTCCCCTAAGTCTAGCGACTGATATTGCGGCTACACATTTTTGCTTTTCGCGCTGAACGATGAGTTTATAATACCGTTGATGCAATCGATGCTGCGCTTTCCACGAGATGGCCTGGAATTACCGCTGCCCCCCTTAAATATGATTTCGACAAATGTCCTACATCATCCGAGTTTCTTAATGGGAACGTAGCTCTCTATTAGTATAATCATACCACCAATCTGGAAAACATTGTCGATTTTGTCGCACAAAAATCCCCCTAGAGCCCATCTCTAGAGGGACAAACATATCGCTATAGAACTCTCCATTAATCCAACAGCTTTCTTAACCCTTGCCTTCACCCCAATTTTTCGCCGTCACTTATGGTAAGGTTCCCCGCGCTGTTTGTAACGGAAAGTTTCGTTTCCACCTGTATACGCAGGTTTAGGCTCGTCTCTTGACTTAAATCAATGCACGTAAGCATCCCCCTAGTTACAATATAATCATTACTTTAATTTATGGAGGCAAGGTATTCCAAGAATAGGGTGATCTGATCAGCGGGGGTCTTGGTGAGTTCTCTTCTTAATTCTGCTTAGTGACTCCGGAGTAATGCCGAGATAACTGGCTAATTGATGTTGAGGTACCCGGTCGATGAGTGATGGGCGTTTCATTTGCAACGTCTTGAAGCGTTCTTCAGGCGAAGAAGCGATAAAAGCAGCGAATTCCTCCTGGACCTGACCCAAGTTCTCCTCGATCATCATGCGGGTCATCGTCTCCAATTGAGGGTATTTGCTGTACATGTCCCTTTCCGTTTCGGGGTCGCCAACGACCATTACCGCATCTTCAACGCACGTGAAGGTGTAATCGGATAACTTGTCTGGTTTGTGATGATTGAAAATGGCGATAGCTTGCTCTTCGGTGTAGAAATTGGATGTAATCTCTCTTCCCTCTTCATCGATTGAATACTGTCTTACGCAACCTTTCAGAATGAAATAACATTTTGTAGGGGCATCTCCTTGTTTAAAAAGAACGGTTCCCTTTTTAAATTGTTCTATACGAATCTCGTCCATAATGACTTGCTGATCTTCCTCGTTTAGGGAAGTCCATCTCGACATATATTTGTATAAAATGTCCTTCATTGCTTTCCTTCATCTCCTTCTCTACCGTTCTTCCTCCCATCCATTTTCTAACCTCAGGGAGCATTTTGTAAAGGACCATTGCAGTGTATGTTTTATATAGAACTCACTAAAGAATAGGAGGGGAAACTCATGAAAGCTATGGTACAAATCTCTTATGGTCCACCGGAAGTGATCGTCCCACAAGAAATCCCGAAACCGTCACCTGGAAACAAGGAGGTTCTCATTCGTATCCAAGCTGCCGCAGTAGGTCCGTCAGACTGCGCTTTTCGCAAGGGCGAACCGCTAATAATTAAATTGATCTACGGACTTTCCAGACCGAAATTTGCCGTTGGAGGATGCGAATTAGCCGGAGAGGTCGAAGCGGTCGGCAAAGAAGTGAAGCATATTAAAGCCGGGGATCGTGTTCTGGGGATGAGCATCAAAAACTTCGGTGCATATGCCGAATATAAGTGTCTTTCCGAAGAGAGCCCCCTTGTAGTTATACCGGATAACATCACTTTTGAAGAAGCCGTCGGCATCTGTGACGGGGGGGCCACCGCATTGACGTTTCTAAGAGACAAGGCAAAGTTGCGGAAGGGACAAAAGGTGCTGATTAATGGCGCCTCGGGAGCTGTCGGCATCTACGCTGTGCAATTAGCCAAATTCTATGACGCTGAAGTAACAGGTGTTTGTTCTGCCGGTAACGTTGGTCTGGTAAGAAAAGCAGGCGCAGATTTCATTATTGATTATACCCAGGAGGATTTCACGAAGACGGAAAAAGCTTATGATGTCGTATTTGATGCTGTAGGAAAACGCTCCTTCACAACATGCAAGCGTGTACTCACAGCCAAGGGAATTTATCTGACTACCGTACCCAAGCTGTCTATCGTTATACAGATGATGTGGACCTCCCTGTTTAAAGGCAAACGGGCAGTCTTCGCAACAGCCGGCCTTATGCAAAACAAAGCAAATTTGGCGTTTCTCATGGAACTCGCAAAAAATGGAACTCTGAACGCCGTGATTGATCGTCGATATCCTCTGAAACTCCTGCCGGATGCCCAAAAATATGTAGAGACCGAACGTAAAAAAGGTAACGTGATTATTACATTCTAAAGTAGAGCCGTGACGTATCCCTCAAAAACTTGCCGTTACTTGTGGTATGGTTCTCCGCGCTATCTGTAACGGCAAGTTTAAAGGCCATCCTTTGTGGGATGGCCTGCCCAATCAAATCTAAACAACTATACTCAATATCCCACCGAATTCCTTAAAATATGAATATTTTCCTGAAGGAACGTTTGATTTTTTTCAATTCCTCTGTTTTTACACCAAACAACTGCGCTGAAAGCATCGTAAATATCATAAAATGGCAGCACTCTTTCCAGAGCCAACATAGGTCGAATCGATTGATAACCTTCAATGAACGGTATCTTTGTTCTCGGATTGACTTCCCAAATATATCGATTGACTTTTGTAAAATCTATTTCCGACGATCCACCACGGGCACTCTCGAAATCAATAATGCCAGCAACCTCGTTACCATTCACCAATATATTACCTGGTCTAAAATCCATGTGAACAATGCATGGTCCGTCAGGATCCGGTAAAGCAGAGAAAACTCCATCAAAGTGAAGAATACATCTTTCATACAAATTTGAGTCGAGAATCTCTTTGCATGGCTCTTTCCACTTTTCAAAATTACTTTTGATATGTAATCTCCAATTATTTTGGTCAAGTAACTTAAAACCATCGGTTACATGATAACCATACCCAGGAGTTTTAACCTCATGGAGCATAGCATGATACACGCCAATTTGAAAAGAGAGTTTCTCATCAATGTCTCCTGTACAAGGCATACCTTGAATTGCTGTAAGAAGCAATGCTCCAGTAGTACTTTCATCCCCGTACCAAATGTCCAATACCTTAGGAACAGGTATTATACCCTTTAATGTTTCAAGCATCTGAAATTCACGGAATAGTTTATCCTTGTTAAATGGAATTTTTACAAAAACGTTTTCTCCACTGGCAAGAGTAAGTTTGTATACATCAGAACTAAATGACTCTGGAACATCTTCAACACTCAAGACGTTCAACTTTAGCTTTTCTATAACTTTTAGAATAGAACTCATATGTAACCTCCTGTTTTGGAGCGATTCTTCCGATTTGTTTCTCTGAAAACCGAATCAAATCCAATATCTTACATACATCATATTTTTGACCCAGCACCAAGACCCCTTTTTCGAGGGGTCATTTTCATTTTTAGGAGGGATGTATGAATGAGGATCATCAAGAGACAGCACCACTGATGCCCAAGCAGGAACGAACCCGTACGTTGACGGCTCTGACTTTTTCCTCGCCGTTCGAATGCTTCGTGCTAAATCGTATCTTTTTATTATTGTTGTCCCCGTCACTAGGGTTTTTACTGTTTCATTTAGGTTACAATCCCTCAATCATCATGAACGGAATTATTAATTCAAATTTTTCCTTTACCATCACTTGTGATACGGTTCACCGTATCATCTCTAAGGCGAAAAAACTCGTTAGACTGTTCTAACGAGTCTTACATAATGGATGAGAATGTTGTTTAATTATTGCTTCATGGTCTGATTGACTTGGATACAACTCAAGGTTACCTTCTTTTATTATTACTGAGATGTTCCCAGCACAAGGTAGTTTAGTACCGTAGTTAGACTTACCTAGGGTGTGTATGCAAACTATCAAAACAGTTAATAAACTGGTAAATTTAACCTATGAGAAGACGATACGAGATACGAGACGACCAATGGGAAATCATTAAATACTTGTTGCCACCAGAGAGAAAACCTCAAGGCGGACGCCCCGCTATCGATAATCGAAAAATGTTCAACACCATGCTTTGGGTCCTTCGCTCCGGCGCGCCATGGCGAGACTTGCCCGAATACTACGGCTCATGGAGCAGCGTCTACAGCCGTTTCCGCCGGTGGGGAAAATCCGGTATTTTCGATCGCATGTTGGCTGTATTATCGGCCGAGCCTGATGATGAAAGTGTCATGATTGATGCCACCATTGTCCGTGTTCATCAACACGGCGCGGGGGCAAAAGGGGGCAGCAATTCCAAGCCATCGGTCGATCGCGCGGAGGCTTAACCAGCAAGATCCATGCGCTTGTCGACAGCTTGGGCAACCCGTTGCGCTTTGAAGTAACCGCAGGCAACATCAATGATTGTGTGACGGGATATGAGATCTTGCAATCCGAAGACATTCAAGAGAAAAACGTCCTGGCGGATCGTGGATATGACACCGATAAAATCATTGAACTTCTGAAAGAGGAGCAAGCGCATTCCGTCATTCTTATCCATACTCATGACTCTGTGCCCCTCAATATCATATCACTTTTTGGAAAGTGGTGGGGCTATTTGTCAGTTCTTACTCATATGAACCTCCTAAAACCAAATGTCTCAAGGGCCACTTCAACACTCCCTGTACTACCCCACATCAAATTTTTCGACCTACTTATGATACGGTTCACCGTACCATAAATAAAGCGAAACATTTGCACCGCGGAGTTCTATAGGTAAACCCTCTCCCAAATTGTTTTTCTACAGCCGTAGGGCACCTGCAAAAGGTGCCCTACGAGTCAACCAAAATTCTTACCTGTTAATCTTCAAAATGTAAATATTTTATAAGAGCCACTAGCAAAATGACGTATACCTTTTCGTTTGAGCATTTCAAGTATGAAGGGGAACGAAAGACACCCTGCATCATGAGCGTGTCTTAGATACAATCATTTGATTTGTAAAATAAGTGCTTGTGCGTCTCTGATTAAATATTGAGCCGCTTCCGCCGTAATGTGCTTGCCGCTCTGGGCCTGCACTTCACGAACAAAGCTTTGCAAATTGCCGTTCTTAATTTTGGACATCAGGCTATTCGCCAGTCCGGCGTTGTCGATCAAGTTGCTTTGGGTAAAGCGTTGAACCAAATCTTGCAAGGATTGAATACTGGTCACAGTCTGAAAATGGATCGTCTTGACACTTCGATTCCCCGCCAAGTCGACGGCAGTTACGGTGAGAGTATGAGCTCCGAGCGGTAACGAATAGAGCGAAGCGATCGAGCCGTTCGGGTACGGTTTTCCGTCCAACACAATCGAGGTTTGCGCGTCATCGACTCCCGATTGAGCATCGATGACATGAACCTGTAGCTGCAAGTTCCCTGCGTCTTCGTAGCTGCCGTCTTCTTCAACCCCGGCCACTTCGAGCTTCGGTCCGGCGGAATCCATTCGGAAGGCAATCATTCCGACAGCCTCCGCGTTCCCGGCCTTATCCGTCGAACGATATTTCAACTCGGATGGACCGTCCAGACTAACGGTGAAAGCCCCTGTATATTGGATCCATGTGATTCCGCCATCCTGACTGTACACGGTGCTTGCGACTCCATCCCCTTGATCGGTCGCGAGCAGATTGACCGTTACCGGATGAACGTACCAACCGTTCGCTCCGTCCGGTTCAGCCGGGGTAAGTTTTCCGACGGTAACAGGCGGAATCGTATCCTGCACGGTTAAAGGATACGATCCGATCACGCTGCCGTAGCGTGCAATGATGATCGCGGTTCCGGGAAGGCGCGCTGTCACGTTACCATTCGAGTCCACATCCGCGACCCGGGCGTCGCTGCTGCTGAAGGATACGCCGGATGCGAGCGGTCCATTATCCCCATTTTCATAGACCACCGTTACAGAGACCGTTCGTCTTTCTCCCGCCTGAATGCCGGATAATCCGTCTATCGCAAGTCCCGCTACTGCCGGCTGCTGATGGTCCGTCCTGCTTAAGGTGATGCTGCCGCTTCTTGCAATCAATCCGAAATATCCCGCATCGGATAGAGCGTTCGTCTTGTCGGTATCGAGGAAATTGAATACTTCGATTCCTTCTACCTTCATAATTATCCGGACGCCGTCCCCTTGCCGGAACGTTCCAAGCTGAACCCGGTGCGTTTCATTGTAAGGAAGCATCGTATTAGGGACTGTCCCGCCTCCGACACTCGTATAACCGGGCAGGTTACCGTAGATGACCGTCCGTTGACCGCTATTGAATCGGTACAGATCGATGCCCCCGGCTCCGATGGCGACGAGATACGTGCTGCCGTTCGTGTAGCTCGTTTGACTGCTCGGGTTGCCGAGCGAAAGCGCGTACCAGCTTCCCGCGCCGTTGATTCTCAGATTGAAGTCCAGCAGTTCATTCAAGAACTTTCGGCCCGAATAAACGGAATAACCCCCGGGGGTCGCCACGGTGATGCTGTCCGTTCCTTGCTGGATATTCCCGCTCCCTGTCGCATTGACGGTCCAGGAATCCGCATCGCCGATCTCGGAGCGTAGCCCGTAATCATCGGCTGTTGAAGAATCGACCACCTTATAGAGGTAGTAGCCTTCCTTCGTGTTGTCTAGAAAATCTCCTTTGATCGTCAGAACGGTTGCACCCGCATGATGAGCGGTCAGCAAGCCGTCTGCCGAAACGGATGCGACTTCCGGATTGCTGGAGAAGAACTCGGTGCGCCCGAGCGAAACCTTGTTGCCGAAGAGCGTATTGCCGTAGGCTTGAAGCTCCTTTGTCTCCCCCTGCGTTCCGAACAGAACATGACCGTCCTCCCCGCTCAGCCGGATATCCGACAACGTGTCACCCACGAACACGTCAAGAGCCAGGTGTCTGAGCACCGAGCCGTTTACAATGCTCACATCCAGCTTGGTACTGCCGCGACTAACCCCAGTGACATGACCCTGCGCATCAACGACTGCAACCGCTGGATTGCGGGAAGCGTAATGGACTGTGCTGGAGCCTAGTCCAAGAGGTTGATCCTTTCCGCTTTGGCCATAGACTACGACCGTCCCGGTGACGCCGATGGCCAAATTAATCGGATCGGCGGATACGCGGGGGACAACGCCCAATGCGACATCGCGAAATCCCGGCTGCAGGCCCGCGTTATCGATGATCGCGAGCGCTTCGCCCGACCAGTTGGCATCAGGTACAACATGCGTATTCACGAAGATGGAATTCGTGCCGTTATTTACATAGTAGGATTGCGTCGTATAGTTATTGTTGAAAAATTGATCATGAATAGTCGGCAACCATACCTGTGCCCACCTCTGCTGACCGTGCCACGGCGGCGTATCCTTCAAGTCGATTACATTGTTTTCGTACTTCCAATATGCAGAGCCTTCGTCGGCGTATAGGACGGCGCTGTCCTCCATCTGATTCCGAATATAGTTGCCGGAGACGACGTTCGGATCCGCAGCCGATGCACCGGTCGTGCCGAGACTGTAGATCGCCCCTCCATCCCGCAGCCCCATGCCGAGCAGATCGTAAATCAGGTTGTTCTCGATCTGCACGTTCCGGGTGACCGGGTTGAACTGAGCGCCCCAGCCGTACCCGATATGGGTGCCGCTGTAAGGGATCGAGAAGATCTCGTTATGGCGAATGTCCATATCGACCGGATACCCCGCGGAAATAGCGGACGCTGACTTGTAATCGACCCCGATATCATGGATCAGATTATTGACGACATCGTCGTTCTTCATGATCTTGCGGGGATCGGCGGGACGATATACATCAGGATCGCTCGAATACGGCTGTCCGACATTTAAAGCGCTTCCAGAAATATCGTAAAAATGATTGCCCTGTATCAAGCTGTTCTGCACGCCATTGTCCATCCGGATGGCGGATATTCCCAGCTTGGTGAACGTATTGCGTTCAAAGTTGACCGTGTTCGCAAGCTGGATCGTGATCGCGGCGTCCGGCAGCGTATCCTTCGTGCCCGGGTATCGCAAATGGTTGTTTTGTGCGTCGGAATGCCCGTAGCTCGTACTTGGCCTCATCCATGTCGTATAAGCGAATTCCAGGTTCTCGAACTGAAGGTTCCGAACCGGATCGTCCGCCGAGTAGCCCTGAATATTCAGGAGCTTCTCCAGCACCGGCGCCACTACCTTCACTGTAGACAGCTGCTCCCAAGCCCGCGGCTTGTAATAGAGCATACCGGCCGTCCTGTCGTAGTACCACTCTCCCGGCTCATCGAGCAGCTCATAGGCATTCTCGTAATAAGCAGGCACAGTAGCCGAGGTCAGGCCCCGATTAGAGATCGCGGTCCAAGCCGGTTCCTCCATCGTAATTTGCGCCTTGCCTCCCGATCCGGTCACGGATTGCACGCCGGCCCGAGAATTCGTCCACAGGTCTTGATAAACGAATTCCAAATCGTCGATGCTGCGGAGCGAGGGAAGGAGCGTATCGTCAGACGTATACCCCGTGGCGGTCTTTACCGGATTGATTAGCCCGGAGACGCTTCTTGCACGTACGGCGCGCACACCGTCCACAAACAGCTGTCTCGTTTGCAGCTCGTGGCCGACATGAGCTTGATAAATATTAAGGGCGCTATCATGAAGCTCCCAACCGCCGTCGACCGTTTGCCCGCCGCTGATGATCGCTTTCTCCCCCGGGTAGCTGCGGTAGGTTACGAAATAACCGTTCTTGCCCGAATCCTCTGACGCAAACTGCAGCTCTTTATCGAGCACATAAGTGCCTCCCCGCAAGTTGACGACGATATCCCCCGTCATGGCAAAGTTCAACCCGCGGACGGCTGCCTGCGCTTTGGCTATGGTTCGGAAAGGAGCCTGCTCTGTTCCGGGATTCACGTCATCGCCTGACGGTGAGACATACAGTTGCTTCTGAACGGCGCGAGCGACGACCGTCACCTTCGTTTCTCCGCGCACCTTGCCGTCCGGTGTGGCGGCATACACGGTCGCGGTGCCGGGGGCGACTCCAGTCACCTCGCCATACCCGTCCACGGCAGCGACTTGCGGGTTATCGCTGCCCCACACGATGGTTTTGTTCGTGCTGTTGTCCGGCGCGACGATCGCCTGCAGCCAGGCTCTCGAGCCGACCGGCAAGCTAGGCGATTGCGGATTGACGACCGTAATGCCGGTAACCGGCACTTCGTAGACGTTTACCTTCACGCTGGCGGAGGGAATGTTCTCGCGCGGCCGAGCCGTAATGGTCGCCTTGCCCACGGCCAATCCCGTGACGACCCCATTGCCCGAGACGGAAGCAATGCCCGGTTGATCAGACGACCAGACAGCGCTCTGATCCGTCGCATCTGCCGGATCGAACAGGAGCGGAAGAGCTTGGCTGCTTCCTGCTGCAAGGTCGAAGGACGGCTGGGCGAACTGAGCGCTGTTCGCCGGCTTATAGGAGTTGAAGAACAAATCGTCAAAATAAGCGGCGCCAATGCTGTCTTTATAGATCCCCAAATAGAGCGAGGTGACGCTCCCGCCCGCTTCGGCCGGCTCTGCGGACAGCTTGGGCTCGCCATTGATGGAGAGAGTGAACGTATCCGCATCCGTATCCAACATGATCCGGACGTCGTACCAAACACCCGCGGAGTAAGGCTGGATCGTCGTCCAGGCCGTTCCGCCCTTTTTCATATAGGCGAATTGACCATTATACAAGCTTAACTTCGCCAGAACCACGCTTCCGCTCTGCGGCGTTGGCAAATAGAAGACTGCATCGGTCTGCTCGGCCCGAACGCGGTAGGACATCACCAGCTTGGCGGTTGCATTCGCAATCGTTCGGCTGATATTGTACGAAGACGTCGACTTGCCGTTCTTCCGGAGCTCCAGCATTCTCCCCGGGGTACCCGGCAGCTCTTCAACCGTCGCTTTCACGATGTATGGCGAGGGCGAGGGCATAACGGCTGCCGGAGGCTTCGGAACCGTCCAGCCGGGCGGGCTTTGGCCGACGGCATACGAATCGAACGTTTCCACCAGCAAGTCGCCGCTGTAGGCATGTACAACCGTTCCTGCAAACGGTACGAATGGAAGGATTAAAAGCGAAATGGATGTAAAAACGCATTTAATCCATCGTTTGAAGGCGTGACTTTTCATTATTTTTCACCTCGTATTCACTTTTTTGTGCAATTCCTAATTCCCAGTGAACAAGCCAAGCCGGAGGTCGAAAAAACGGTCGCGGTCGTCGTGAAGCCTTCGGATCATCGCTTAAACCTCTCTTCCAGCAAAGGACGAATGATCTTCGCCAGTTGCTCGCCCATCGTCATATGGCCGTAGGGTCCGGGATGAATCATATCGCAAGATAATCCCGATAGGTCTTGAAGAACCTGATCGCCAGCTATCAGGTGAAGGTTCGGATGCTTCAGCTCCTTCACCTGTTCTTCAAGAACAAGATTATAGGCTCGCTCTCTCTGCCCGGCCTCGCTGTCCGCCCAACTCGCGAAATTCGGATACACAGTAATCACAAAAAGGGGCTTATTCGGATGACGCTCCATCATTCGCCGCATCAAATAGTCTGTCCGCTTAGCAAAAGCGTCGGGAAGGAATTGATCCCTCATGTTCACCCCTAGCTCTAACGTCGCCGCATCCCAATCTTCCGACTCCGCGAGAAAATCGGCCATCTGCCTCTCGCACAAGCACGAGCCGCTCATCCCTTTGTTAAATACGTCAGCTTTCAATCGTCTCGCCGCCTGATCCACGTAGGTGAGCGGGTACATTCCGAGACCGTGGGTAATCGAGGAGCCGTAAGCAAGAAGGCGAAGTCCCGGCGTTTCGTCCGATCGCGGCGGCCGGACCGGATACCCGAACGTATTCAACTCGAGGAAAACCCCTTCCGAGCGTCCGAATACGATTCTCCATACCTCCGACGCAAAGCCCGACTCCGTCAACTTCTCCCGCTCCACCCACCCGAGCCGGACCGGCTCCTCCAGATGCAGCGTCCTCGGCACCCCCGCAGGCATACGGTGTGTCGAATGAAGGAGTCCTCCTTTATATACGTACACTTCCCCATCCCGATCTGTCAGAACCAGCGTGACGCGGATATTCGCGGCATCGGTTACGAAGCGGATTTCGCAGCCGGTCGCTTCCTCTGCGATAAACCGCCCCCGATCGCCCAGCGCATGGCGAACCTGTCTCGGAAACCGGAACATTCGTAAGCCGCCGAAGCTGCGACTTTCTTCCAGCTCGGCCGTATTGTGAAACCGGATGTTGTTATGCATCATGCTGTCACTGCCCCTTTCCATAATGACGCTCTCAGCTCGACTACAGCTTCACTTTGCCGCCAGTGCGAGCCGATTCGTAAATCGCCGTGAGCCATGTTCTGTTCAGAAGGTTATCGCACAAAGCCGCTTATTCGATTCAGGATGATTCGTCAAAGCTGAAGCGTGTACCTTATAAAAAATGTTGCCAGCTCTAATGATGAATGCGAATGTGAAATATTAGGGGCTTAGAAAGTCTTGCTTGAGTCCCTCGACCAGCATCAGCAGCGCCATCGACTGGCCGTACGGCATCGGGCAGAGCGGAATGTCCTTGTACTCCTGCAGTGTCCGGCCCATGCCCGTTCCATAGGATACCCCGCGGACGATCCCGTCGCCATCGATCTGATCGACCACTCCCTCGAAGGCGCGAAGCGCCATTGACTTATAGTCGCCGCTTAAATAGCCGCAGCGAATCGCCTTCAGCAGACCATAGGCGAAAGCGGCCGTCGCCGAGGTTTCTTCATAAGAGGACGTGTCTGTAAGCAGCGTATGCCAGCGGCCGCTCGAAGCCTGCAGGCGCTCAAGCGCCTTCGCCTGCCGCTCCAGCGATCCGCTCAGGAACAGCTTCACTCCGGCAGGCGGATCGGTCATATCGAGGTAATCTACGAGTCCCGCCGTATACCAGGCATTCCCCCTTCCCCATAGGGCTCTGGCAAAATGATGATGGCCGTGAAACGTCCAGCCGTGGAAAAACAGTCCCGTCTCCGGGTCCGTCAAATATTTCAGATGAACCAAAAATTGCCGGACGCTCTCGTCCGTATATGCCGGATCGCCTGTAAGCGTGCCGTAACGGGTCAAGAACAGTACGGTCATGTACAAGGTGTCGTCCCATAGCTGCCCCTCGTTCAGTACGCCGGACACGACATGTTGAAGGCCGCCTTCCTCCGTCCGCGGCATCTCGCGCATCACATAATGCGCCCCCTGGTGCAACTGCTCCAGGTACCGACCCTTCGGCCGCAGCTCATGGAGGTAAGTTAACGTCAACAATGGACAAATCGTGTTGACGTTAAGGGGAGGAACCCCCTTCCGCAGCTGGTTGTCGAACCACTGCTCCAGGTAATCGAGGATGTCTTCTCTCCCCGTCTCCTGATAGTACAAATATAGAGAGAATAGGCCCACTCCCTGCGGCCATTCCCAGTTCTCCATCGAAATGATGCCGATCGGACACGTCTCCTCCATGTCTTCGTTCGTCATGAGTTTCATCTTCTCGATTACCCGGTCGATCAGCTGGAGGAGCTTCTCCCGGTTATGCTGGATGGCGTTCACGTCACATTCATCTCCTTCAAGAAATATACGGATCCAGCTCCAGCCTGACGGGCGGAATCCCGTCCCCTCCCAAGGAGATCCGGCGGATAAGCTGGTGCGGCGCACGCGGCGTCTCCCCGTCCGCCTTCGCATCATCGCGGACGTCGATCCGCTCCAGCCATGCCACTAACTCGCCACGGTCAAGCGGCTCGGACGGCGCATGCTCACGAATGACGACGGCCCATGCGCTTTCGAGTCGGGGGTGAACGACTGTATGATCCTCGCCGCGATACAACAATCGTCGAATACGAATCGTATCACCATCGTCGCGTACCATCTCAAGCTCGCCCGCCGCCAGGGCCGGATCCGTCCCGCCGAACGCGATGCCTTGCAGCGCGGCCAGCGCGACCGTTACGCCCGGATAGAGCATTGCCGCCCAGCGGCGCGACACGCCGTCGAGGCCCCGCGCCTCGATCCACTCCGCTTTGTAGCGGAATCGCTGTACGATCCACTCGTCGGCGATCTCCTGTACGCGATTGTTTAAGCCGGTCATACTACGGACCGCGAGCAGAGCATTTTCCGCTTGAGCACAGCGCGTTTCGACGTCAGGGTAATGAGCTTCGCCGAACAGCGCGGGACTAAGGTACGCCTTCGGCTGCGATTCCGCGGGATGGGTTCGGACCGCGCCGTTCTCCGTTACCGACCATCTCAGGTAGCCGACCTGCTCGCCGGCAACGCTGAAGCTGACCGGGAACGACTGCCAGCCGAGCCCCCAAGTTGGCCATTGATAGCAGCCTGCCAGCACCGGGAAGCGTGTCAGGCTGCCGAGCCGCGAACGCGCACCGACCCAGGTGTACGCATGCGCGTCATCCATCACCCGTTCGCGGCGAACTCTCGGAACCGGCTGACGCTCGGGCGCAGGCATGCCAAGTGCCGCGTCGGTATAGCCCCGATACAGCGCTACCCCCGGGAGCATCCAAAGATCGGACAACCCCGTCATCAGCTTGTCGTCGGTCTCATAGCCGGCCAACTTCCAAATCACGCTCGAACTAACTACTTCTCCAAGGAAATTGTAGCTTCGGATCGCCGGCACGAATTCTTCGCCTTCATGGAAGCGGACTAGCTCGAGCAGCTTGCGAATCTCGCTGCAAAGCTCGCGCGCCAACGCAGGACGCCGCTCTTTCAGGCAGTAGGCGGCGAGCTGCAGAGAGTTTACGATAATTACCAGATACACGAGGCTCATGTTCTCGCCCCAGCCCCATCCGCGCCTATGCGTGTACTCGAGCCATTGGTCGAAGAAAGCCTCTCCTTCCTCAAACCGACCCTCATGCTCCGTCAGCTTCGCGAGCGCAAGCAGCAAAGCGCCGTCGCTGATGATCTTATTCGGGTAATACAGAATCGGATCTCGGCATTCCCGTGCGAACCAATCGCGGGCCCCTTCCATCATCCCGAGCAGAGCAAGGCGATGGGCGTTCGGCACCTGCTCCGGGAACAGCAGAGCGACAATCGCAAGAGGGCTCATAATGAAGAAAGCAGCATTCGTATCGTGGATCGCCGTCTCCTCGCGGTACCAGCGGAAGCCTCCGTACTCCGGAGAATCCGGATTCGTTTCCTGAAGCCGGCCAAGCTGCTCCAGCATTAGCGCGCCCTCCTCTGCTCCGAGCCTCCCGGACATGATGCCGGCCGCATAATACGCGGCCGTCTCCCTTCCTGCGTGCACCTCCGGGAACGAAGATGCCTCCTTCGTGTGTCCCGGCATGCCCTGTGTAATCATGCCGTTCTTCCATTGCGTCTCTTTGACCCTGCGTTCGAATGCTTGCGTATATTCTTGCTGCTCAGCAAGCTTCAATTGTCGCCCAACTCCTTACTGATTCCGCATTTTGTACATGTCTTCTTTCAGGAACGCTTTATCCTTGTTCTCGACGTACCACTTCGCGTACCAGTCGTCGACCTGCTTGCCACCCGACTTCTCCCACGTCGACTTGGCGTCCTCGATTGCTTGCTCCACCGTGTAGGAGGCCCCGCTGACAATCGCTTTGTTAATCGTGTCAGCAATCGTCTTATTCGCGTTGGTGACGATCAGCTGCAGATCCTGCGGGAGCGTCGGCATATGCTCGCTGCTGGTCAGCTCCGCGATCGGACGAACTGGATCGAGATAAGCTTTCTTCGCCATATCGATGATACCGAGAAATTCCTTCTCGAGCGGCTTGGACGGATCAAGCGTGCTTGCAAAATCCGCGCATTTGCCCCATGTGGCCGAAGAGTTCAGCAAAATGAAGTCACCCATCCAGCTCAGCTCTTTCTTCTGTCTAGCCTCATCGACGATGACTTCCGGGCATCCGTTTGCGCCATTTTTCCAGTGAGTCCCCTCGATCCCTTTACTAAGCGTCTTCTGAGTAGGCTCGGAAACGAGGAAGTCGACATACTTCATAACGGCTCTCGGATCTTTAGCGGAAGCGTTGATGACGGCCGTCATCTGTACCGGATTCTGAATAACCGGGCTAAATTGACCGAAGGGGCTTTGCGGAAGCTCGATCGGGATCATTTGCGAATTCGGATCGTTCTTGCGCATGGCCTCCAGGATCTGTAATCCAGGAGCGCCCCCGCCTCCGTTTACACCGTAGAAGCCGAGTTTGCCGTTAATGAAATCCTGCTTCGCTTTCTCCCCGTTCTTGTCGGCGAGAAAATCCTTATCGATCAAGCCTTCGTCATACAGCTTTTTCTTGAATGCGGTTGCAGCCTTGGACCGATCCCAGTCGTGGATCAGCTTGCCGTCCTCGACCACCCAAGCGACATTCTGGAACATGGAGTCGGTGATATACCCCGTTACGAAGCTCAAGCTGTAGCCGAACGTATCGTTCTTTCCGTTGTTGTCCGGATCTTGTTCGGTGAACGCCTTGATGACCTTGTACAGATCGTCCGTTGTTTTCGGAACCTCAAAATTCAGCTCCTTCAGCCAATCCGCCCGGACGTAAAGCACGTGGTTCGTGGACAGTCCGACGATTCGGCCGAATTCATACAGCTTTCCGTCCGGCTTCGTGCCGATTTTTTTCAGAACGGGATTTTGCTCCAGTTGCTTCTTGTATACGGTGCTATGCTTAGCGATCAGATCGTCCAGCGGCATGAGCTGCTTCTGGTTGTACAGCTGGTTGCGATAGTTGGTGTCGAACTCGAAGATGAGGTCCGGGGCGCTGGTCGAAGCGAACAAGGTGTTGAACTTGGCCTGCGATTCCCAGCGGGGTATCGCTGTAAATCTGACCGTAGCCGGAGCATTCTCGTTGATCCAGTCCGTCCAGCGGTTTTTCTCAATCGTCCCTTCATCCGGAGGAACCGTTCCTCGATCATAAATCGATTGCGAGATGACCGGCTTCTTCGCCGGCTCCTTGCTGTCGCCCTTCATATTATTGCCGCTGCTGTTCGAGGAGCAGCCTGCTGCGATCAATACCGAGAGCATGGCTGTCGCAGCTATGGATAAAGCTTTTACTTTGTTGTTCATGGACCCTTCATCCCCCAATAATTCTGATTTGGCTTATACTCCGCTTTGCAATCATTCGTTCGCTTCAGCCTTTTACCGCGCCGACCATCACCCCTTTGACGAAATATTTTTGCAAGAAAGGATAGACGATCAGCATCGGGACAATCATGACCAGAATGCCCGCTGTTTTGATGCCCTCCGGCGTCATCTGCTTGATATCCTCCTGCTGGATGCCGTTGATCTCTTGCAGCAGCGACTGGCTCTGCACCATCTGCTGGACGAGCACCGTCATGTTGTGCTTCTCCGGACTATTGATATAAATGAGCACGTTCATGAACGCGTTCCAATAGCCTACCGCATAAAATAACGTCAATGCTGCAAGCACCGGCATCGACAGCGGCAGAACGATCTGCGCGAGCAGCCTCCATTCGCTGCAGCCATCCATGCGGGCCGCTTCCTCCATCTCAGCCGGCAGCCCCTCAAAGTAGGTTTTCAGTACGAGCATATTGAAGGCGCTCACAAGTCCCGGCAGCCAGATCGCTCCATAGGAATTGATCAATCCGAGCGACTTGATGACCAGATAAGTCGGAATGAGGCCTCCGCCGAACAGCATCGTAAAGACGATCGCTAGCGTAAACCGTTTCCTCCAGTAGAAGTACGGACGTGACAGCGGGTAAGCAGCCATGATCGTCGCGCTCATGCTGAGCACGACGCCGACAGCCGTAATAACGAGGTTGTTTTTAAACGCCGTGACGATATTCGTACCGTCGATGAGCGCCGTATACGATTCCAGCGACCAGCCGACCGGCCAAAGCGAGACCAAGCCGGACATCACCGCATGGGAATCGCTGAGCGAAACGGACGCCACATGAACGATCGGCAGCAAACAGCTGAGCGCCGCCAAGGCCAGAAGGACGTAGTTGACGCGGTAGAACACTTTTTCTCCCCAGGTATCTCTCATCTTATCCCCTCCTACCACAAGCTTTGGCCGAACCGGCGGGCGACCCGATTGGCCGTGAGCACAAGCACCAGGCCTATAATTGATTCGAACAGCCCCATCGCCGTTGTCAGGCTGAATTGCGCTCCCTGCAGACCGACCCGGTAAATGTAGATGCTGATTACTTCTGATACATTCGAAACTACGGAGTTCTGCAGCATGAACACATGGTCGAAGCCTACCTCCATCACATGGCCTAAGGTCAGAATGAACATGACGACGATCGTCGAGCTGATCCCCGGCAGCGTGACGTGCCAGATTTGCCGCCATTTGCTCGCGCCGTCCATGCTGGCCGCTTCATACAGATGCGGATTGATCGCGGTCAGCGCCGCCAAGTAGATGATCGCTCCCCAGCCGGCGCCCTTCCAGATGCCGGAGCCGACGAAGATTACGATCCAGGACCCCTCCTTGTACAGAAACGGATACGGCTCTCCCGTCCACATTTTCACAAGATGATTCACGACCCCCGTCTCCTGGGCGAACATCGTAACGACCATTCCCCCGACAATGACCCAAGACAGAAAATGCGGCAAATAAACCAGCGTCTGCACGACCCGCTTGAACCATTGCCTGCGTGCCTCGTTCAGCATAATCGCGAGGATGATCGGGAACGGAAAGCCGACGACGATATTCAAGCAGCTCAGGAATACCGTATTGCGGATAATGGAAATCGTCTGCGGGTTCGAGAACAGCTGCTTGAAATTTCTCAGACCGACCCAATCGCTCCCCCATATTCCTTCATAGAAGGTATAGTTCTTGAAGGCGATA
Source organism: Paenibacillus sp. sptzw28 (assembly GCF_019550795.1). NCBI lineage: Bacteria > Bacillati > Bacillota > Bacilli > Caryophanales > Paenibacillaceae > Paenibacillus > Paenibacillus sp. sptzw28. The sequence goes on along the minus strand of NZ_CP080545.1, from coordinate 317,073 downwards.
ATAAGGCCCGCCATCGGAGCATATTTGAAAATAATGAAGAATGCGACGATCGGGGCAAACAGAATGAGGAGCGGGATATTCTGCTTCCATCGTTTACGTCGTCGATTGGCGGCGGCCCCCCTGGTTATAGCTGCCGCGTTGTGTGCATAAGCCGAATGCATATCATGCCTCCTTCTGCTCGTTTTTGCTTCGCGATCTTAGCATAATTGCCCCCGAGCCGAGCGGTCAATGAACATGATTCGGACGATGCTCAACATTCCTGAACCGGATGCAGACAGACGAAAGAGCCGCATCGCTGCGGCTCTCTCGACCTGGTTGACGATTGATCCACCATTTTCGGCGGATCATCCATATTCCTTGCGATAATCGCCGGGCGTCATGCCGACGACCTTCTTGAACACGCGGATGAACGAGAACGAGCGCGTATACCCGACGCTGAGCGCAACGTCCTGAACCGGATCCTCGGATTCAAGCAGCCGCCGCTTGGCGTGCTCGATCCGCACCTGCGCGAGATAATCGACGAATTTGACGCCGAACTCATTTTTGAACAATTGGCTGACATATTTCGGATTCATCTTGAATTCGTCGCTCAAGTGGTTGAGGGACAAATCCGGATTCGCAAAATGGCGCTCGATGTAAGCGCGAACTTCGCGAATGATCAAATGGTACGTCCGGCTCTCGCGCAGCTGTTTCATCGTCTCGGCCGCCTGTAAGAGAACCCTGCGGAATTCCCGGTCGAGCTCCTCGAGCGTATCGAACTGCTCCAGCGCAGCCTGCAGCGAATCGACAGCGCCGCTTTTCCAAGCGTCCTGGTATTCCGGAGGCATTCCCATCATTTCACGCTGTAGATGGTACAATAGGTAGTTTACCAGACTCAGCAGATCTTCACGTGAAAACAGCATCTCCCGGATATTGCGGAACAACGCCTCATATTGGTTCAGCCATTGCCCGTCACCAAGCCGATAGGTCTGCGCTAGCAATCGAATCAGCTGCAGGTGGGAGTAGGTTTCCCCGAGCGGAGTTCCCTCGATTTCGTCATGGGCAATGACACGGCTTGTGCCGAGCACCGACTTATATTTAATGGCTTCAAGCGCCCCCTCATAGGAATCGGGCACTCCCTCGACTTGCCTTACCTGAGGGCCGATCCCGATTGTCACCGTGAATTTCAGGTTGTCAATAATCCATTCCAGAAGATTCTCGCTATAACGATATGATTTATCAAGTTCTTTCGGATTGTCCGTTACACTCGGCTCCAGCCATTGGTACAAGACGGTCAGTCGATGGGTGTCCAGCCACTCGGTCCATATATGCGCCTGCTCCTGCGGCACAATCTCGCGGACGACGCTGCGGAGCACGAATTTTAATAAATATTGGTCCCGGTGAGAGTATTCGCGGCAAAACTGTCCGTATTTATCCAGCTCGATGACCGCCACCTGAAGCCGTTCGAACGAATCCTTCAGGCCGAGACACCGCAGCTCGGCACGCCACTCGCTCTCGGAGATCGTTCGGTTCCCCTCTATCCACTCTTCCAAAAAGTACTGCCTCCGGAAGATCAGATCTTCCTTCTGCCGTTCGCGGAATTGATGGGATTGCTCCATAATATCGTCGAGTGCCGCTTCGATGAATTTGAACTCGTCCCGGCCGGTCGTCGGCATCAGTTCATGAGTCTTCTCTAACGAAATGTTCCTCAGCCTGGACAACACCGATTCGATCGGCCGGTAGTTGCGCCGCGTGACGGCGATAATCGCTACGATTCCGAGTAAGATAGCAAGCGCGCCTACTGCCAACAGCAGCTTCGAGAAGCCAGTGATGAAGTTGAACAGCCTGACGTCGGTAAGCCCCCTCTGGATTTCCCAGCCGGTATAATCCGAGCGGATGACGACGGTGTGGGCGTTGTCGGCCTTCCGATTTACGGAATCGTCCCTCGCCCCTTGCATTTGCGCACCCATTAGCGAGGTTCCCTTACGGTCGTGCAAGACGGCATAGCTGTAGCTGGAATTCATGATCGCTTCGACCATATGCGAGATATCCCTGGTCCTTATATTGACTATGACAAAGCCCTGTCCTCCCGCAATCGGCGGAATCTTGCGAACGAGCGATACGACCGAGGCGCTCGCCTCTTGATCGATGAATTCCTTATAGCTGCGTTCGTTCGACCAGATATCGGTCGGATTCTCCGCCGTTAATTTGTCGAGGAACGCTTGATCCCCGAACTGATCCAGCGGCAAAATCGTATTCGAGGTCAGCACCACTCCATCCGCAAGGCGATACAGATAGATAGAGTCGATCCGCATGCTCTGCACCCCGGTAATCAAGCTGCGAAGCAAGGAAGAGGGCTCGTATGTGGTATAGAAAGGATTGCTTCCCGCCGGTGGGTAGAAGAACTGCCCGAGCACCGAATTCGTCTGGATCTCCTTGAGAATTGCGTCGTCGACCGCCTTAAGCGAGTTGTCCAACAGGGACATCGCATGTCGGGCCGAGGCCGTATTGGCTTCCTCCGTCGCCTTCTGCGAGAGCTCACTGATCGTCAGAATCGCAATCAGAAGCAGCAGCGACGTAATCACTAAAAATATCGGCAAATACGACAGCAGCAGGCGCTTAAACCAGTGCTTGTTCAAATCGACCCCTCCGTCCGGCAACCGCTTTCGCTGAGTAACGCCCCATTTTGGTGCCGTCAGTATAGCAGTGCCTCTCCTCACCGTCAATACACACCTTTCGGCGCATGCACCTTATTCGCTGGTGTCGCGTCTTTTGCTCAGAAGAGCAAGACATCGGCATTATCCAGCACTGGTTCGAATCCGGGAAGACGAAATCGCCGAGGGAAATTGCGGCCATGATTACCCGTCTGGTCGCCCAAGGCCCGATCGGCCTGTTCGGAGCCCTTCGCGGTTCATGACATGGCTGAAATTTATCGACTCTGAATGAGCAGAGAAAAACCCGGCCGTCTCCTGGAGACGCCGGGCCCTATGGAACTCCTTTACTTTGAATCTGCCCTTTCGAGCATCGGCAGCACGAAAGCGAACGTCTTACCGAACGCCGAGAGATCGCGGTTTATATCGTCGGGGTGTGGTACGTCGGCACGGTTTTCCGGTCCGCCTCGAACCTGATTTCTTCCCTGACCGATGCGATCCGGATAGAAAACGGGAGAGCTGCAGCAGCATTTGACCCCAGTTTTGAACACGGCCTGTCCATTTGCGTGTGACATCCATTGTGGCGAGATAAAGCATTTTCAGCAATGATTCATCCGTCGGAGTTTTTTATAATATACGATTTAAAGACCAAAATCTTTAGCAGCAATTGAATATTTTTCTTTTTCAACACAACTTGACTCCCGATCATGCTTGGAGGGTCGAAACAGCCAGCATGAGGCCACCTGCCAAGCGTTCTTGCCCGTAGGTAGCCTCACCCCCACCCTCCCCCTCGGGGGCGACTTTCCGCACCCATCAAGCAGTTAATGCCAAAAATTTCGCCTCACTTGTGATACGGTTCCCCCCGATTAATCTTCACCGCCCGGTACACCTGCTCCACCAGCACCAGCCGCATCAGCTGGTGCGGCAGGGTCATGCGCCCGAAGCTGAGCTTCTGCTGGGCGCGGCGCAAAACAGCGGGAGCAAGGCCCGTGCTCCCGCCAATAACAAAAGCCACGTGGCTCCGCCCATACGTGGCTAACTTATCGAGCTGGCCCGCGAGATCCTCGCTGGACCAGAGCTCCCCGTCAAGCGCAAGCGCAATAACATGCGCTTCCGGCTTGATCTGCGCGAGCAGCCGCTCACCCTCGCGCTCGCGTACAGACGCTTCCTCCGCCGCGCTCATCGTCTCCGGCGCGCGCTCGTCCGGCACTTCCGTGAGCAGCAGCTTCACGTAAGGCGCAAGACGCTTCGCGTACTCGGCAATGCCGAGCACCAGGTACTTCTCCTTCAGCTTTCCGACCGCCGCAATCTGAATCAGCATCCGCTACACCACCAAATACCCGGGGATTTTCGTGCACAGATCGCACGTTGCGGGCGGCTCCCAATCCGAGAACGCCGTTGTAGCCAAATCGACAATATCCGGCGCATCCTCATACTCGTCCACAAACTTATCAATCGCCAGCTCTACATGGTCTTTACATACACAATACATTTGCTGCTTGTCCCCCAAATCTGTGATCTTCCCGAACCACGGAAGAAGCTCCTTAATCCCGCTTCCGCACTTTACATGCGAAAGGATCAGCTCCCCGCAAGCGCACCTGACGTAAGTCCAGGCCGCCTATCATCGAACTGATCCGCTCCGCGCCTCTTAACTCTAGTCTTCCGCCTTCTCGCCCAGCTTAAACGTCGTCGTTTCCTTCTTCCCATCCCGGTAAAAGGTCACTTCAATCTCGTCGCCGATCGACTTGTTATCATACAAATATTTGCGCAAATCAAGCGTGCTCCCGATCGGCTGTTTATCCAGCTTCACGATCACGTCGTTTAACTTGAGCCCTGCCTTCTCCGCCGGGCCGACCGCCTGAAGCACAATCACACCGCTCTTCACGTCTTTCGGCAGCTTCAAATCCGGAGGCGGAGGCATCTGCACGTCGTCACCGGAATCGGACGGATCGTTCCCGCCAGCGTCTGGGCTAGCGCCATTTCCCGAATCCCCGGAACCATTGCTGCCACCCGCACTCCCTGCCGCCTGCTGCGCAAAATACTGCTGCAAATCCATTGTATACACACCGAGATAAGGCCGATTTACTTTTCCATATTTAAGCAAGTCCTGCACAATGGGCATCGCGGCATCCGATGGAATCGCAAAGCCGACGCCCTCAACGCCGAAATCGGCGACCTTCATACTGTTGATACCCACCACTTTGCCGTCCAGGTCGATCAAGGGACCGCCGCTGTTGCCTTGATTAATCGACGCGTCGATCTGGATTACCTCCTGCTCCCAATCATAGACGCCGTCTTGGCTGAGAGAGACCGGAATAACCCGTTTCGTCTTGCTGACAATGCCCATCGACAGAGAATCGCTCAGGCCGAGCGGATTGCCGATCGCCATGACCCACTGCCCAGCCTGGAGTCTGTCGGAGTCGCCAAATTCAGCAACGGTACTGATTCCTTTTCCATCGATTTCGAGTACTGCAAGGTCCGTAATCTGATCCTTGCCGATGATTTTCGCATCACGCGTCTCGCCGTCGCTCAGCACCGCTTTCACCGCTTCGGCATCCGCTATGACGTGATAATTCGTAATGATGAGCGCCTTGCCTTTCACTTTCTCGAAAATAAAACCCGAACCAAGCGCCGCCTGCGCCAAACCGTCACTGCCCTTGTCAGCTGAGCCCGAGTCCGGGGATGTTCCCGGGTCGCTGCCGTCTGCGGAAGAAGGGAGCGACTGTTCATTAATAATGCTCACAACGGCCGGCCTCACTTTGGCTGCCGCTTGAATGGTTTTCTCCAGCGGGTCGGCCGCCTTCACGGCAGTCACGGGGGTGCTTAACCCGGCCGCTGCGCTGCCTCCCCGGTCAAATCCGGTAAACAGGCCGAACAGCAGTACTGCCACAAGCGCGCTCGCAAGCGACGACGTCAGTGCAATACTTGTATTTGACCATTTCCTCCCGCGCCAGCTGCTGGAAGAAAGGGATTTCTTGTCCCGGTTAGCCCAGCGGGTACGGCGGGAGACGCGTGTCGAATAAAATTCGTCGTCGAACAAGCTCATATATAATCGCTCCTCTCGATGCCTTGTGGCATCAAGACCATTTTTTTACGAATCTAGGAATGATATCGGAAGAATAGACTACACTAGTTAATAGAACGAACCGTTAGCACGGCGGGTCTTCCGTGCTCGGTTTGTTCAAGAACGAACCGTTAGCACGGCGGGTCTTCCGTGCTCGGTTTGTTCAAGAACGAACCGTTAGCACGGCAGGTCTTTCGTGCTCGGTTTGTTCAAGAACGAACCGTTAGCACGGCGGGTCTTCCGTGCTCGGTTTGTTCAAGAACGAACCGTTAGCACGGCGGGTCTTTCGTGCTCGGTTTGTTCAAGAACGAACCGTTAGCGTGTGAAATTCACGCTCGGTTCTGTTCAACGAACACCACAAAACCTATCAAAGGAGCGAATACATATGCCGCGCAAGCATACTGCCATTACCGCACTGGAGCATCTGAATCTAGCAGCCAAAATCGCAGACCTCAAGGAAGATCATTATCGCACCCTGCTAACCGTCAGCGCCGTTACCGAGCTGCTTATCGACAAGGGCATCATTACCCGGGAGGAGCTTGAGCTTAAAGCCGCTTCGCTCGATAACGAGCTTGAAGAGCTTATCGTCGGTTCACTTCATCCCATGGCGTAGGCCGATTATGATGCGTTTCTCTTAGAGGAAACTCATCCTTCTTGAAGAAGATTCCGTTGCTCTCTAATATGCTATTCACCGTAAGCTTGGCCAAATCCATCAAATTGTGGTCAAGGCTCAGATGCGCCAGGTATACCCGCTTGGTCCTGTCCGTCAGCAGCTGGCAGAGCGCTTCGCCTGCGGCCTCATTGGATAAATGGCCGATATCGCTTAATATCCGTCTCTTAATATTCCACGGGTAGCGCCCCATGCGCAGCATGTCCACATCATGATTGGATTCGAGCACCAGCACATCCGAATCCTCAATCATCCGCCGGACCTTATCGCTTACATAACCAAGATCCGTAGCCAGACTGAGCTTAACGCCTTCATCGTCAAAAACGTACCCAACAGGCTCGGCCGCATCGTGCGAGATAGCATAAGACGTCGTCCGCATCGAACCGAAAGTCACGGTTTCGCCGGTCTCGATTACTACCCGCTTCCCGTCGTCGATCTGGCCGACATGACGCTCAAGCGCTTCCCATGTCGCTACATTAGCGTAGATCGGCAGATCGTATTTCCGCGCAAATGCGCCCAGTCCCTTAACATGATCGGAGTGCTCATGCGTGATGAGAATAGCATCGACATGATGCCCTGCAACCCCCCGCTCGCGCATGAGCTCCTCCAGCTTCTTCGCGCTTAAACCCGCATCGACAAGCACTGTCGCGCTGTCGCACTGCACGATCGTGGCATTGCCGGTCGAACCGCTGGCCAGCACCGTAAACCGTAATCCCATATCCCCTCAAACCTGTCCTTTCCCTGCTCCCGCATGCCTCCGCCGATAGTGGAAGCCTTCCTCGCTTAAACTGTCATTCCTCAGTGAACGTCTCGACCTCTGCACTGACCGCATCGAAATAGTAGCCGCTGCCATCATCGAGAAGGACCCTCCAGGTCGGCGCCGTAAACTGTGTCTCCGAGTCGAAATCCTGTCCGTGATATCCCAGCTTGATCTCCCTGATTACCGCGCCGTTGTGCAGATGGTTCTCAATCAGACTGGCCAGCGCCGTCTTCGCAGGCAGCACTGTTTGCAGCGGCGAATCCTCGCTTGGAACAAGCTGGATGACATCCTGCCTGTACGCGGTGATCTTCTGATTGCTGTAATAGAGCTCCAGCTTCACATCGAACATCGGACGGCCCTGCGCCATCCGGTTAAAGACAAATACATTCTCGCGGTTGAAATCGAATGTGTACTGGTCCAAATCGGGGATGACTGAGCCAAGAGCCGCTACCAGCTCGTTCTCGTTAAAGACGACCTTGCTCTCCACCGGATTCTTCAGCTCATGACGCACGCCTTTCCCCAGCTTGGTCGTTACGCGGAACGTCAAATCCCGCAGCTCCGGGGTTTCCGAAGGTATTCGCATATCCGATGCGAATGTGATGTCTTTCTCCTGCATAAGCGCCAGCGTATCGGCCGGCAGGTCGTTTGCATCCGCGTTCGTGCTGAGCCCCTCCCGGATGTTCGACCAAAGCTGGTATCCGAGCACAACATTCAGCAGTAGAAACGCAAAAATCAGCACGCTCTTCGCCCTGCCCCAGTCCATCCGTTCATCTCCTTTGCGAGTTCGCGTTACTGCCGCTCTTGTCAGCGGCACCGGCCGCCGAGGCGCCCGCGTCCGATGCGCCATTCGCCGCGCTTCCAAGCGGAACAGCCGGGCCGCCGCCCCGTTCGCCGGGCTTCGGCTTATAGCCGCCCGGGATCGCCGGCAGAAGCACCTGCTGCGAACCGTCGAACAGGCGTACCGCCCACACCGGCTCAAGCTTGAGCCGGTTATCGTCCGCCGGCGAAGCGAGCACGGCCGGGTACAGCGCTTTTACTTCGCCTCTGCGGGAATACTGAGCGAGCTCGTCCTTCAGCGTCTCACCCCCGGGCAGCCATCTGACATCCTGCGAGACCGCCTTCTTCTGCAGGGTAATCAGCGACCGCTCATATTCGGATACGACTCCCTGCTGCAGACGCAGCTTGATCTCTCCGAACTGGAACGGCTCATTTGGAATGATCGGATATGAGCCGTAGAACTGCGTGCTGTAATACTGCTGGAATCGAACGGTCTGAGCCTGCAGCGGACCGGAATGAAGGAACCGGTGCACCCCGTCCCAGCCGCCGTGCTGGTTGATGAACTTAATCGACTCGTACACATTGTCGCTCTCGCTGTCGTCCTGGCCTTGGCCTGCTACCGGATCGGTGTAGCTGATCCACTTGCCGTTCTGCTCCACCTGCAGCCCCCGCTTGCCATCCGTATAAATCTGAGACCCGCTCCGGTCACTGATCGTCCGCGTTACCCCGGGGTCAAAAAACAGGTTGCGCTGCATTTGCTCCGGAGAATACGTCATGTAGGAGACAATCGATTCCGTTGCTTCCACCGGCCCTACAGGCGTATACAGATCGTTGCCCGCCGTCTCGTACGGAGTCTGATATTCCCCATATCCGACGTACATCTGCACATCCTGGGCGGTCAGATCCGCCTTGACCGATTCGTACACCTTGGTCCCATCCGCACTGAAGAAGTACGTGCGCACTTCTCCCTTGCCACTGCTTTCGAAGATCCAGATCCGGTTAATGACATCATTGTTGAACTGCATATCGCCTTCGAGCTTCAGCGCTTTGCTGAGCAGCTCGACCGGAACGCCGCTGCCGAACCGCAGCTCGACGCCCGGATCACGGTCCCGCACCTCGTTCCAATCAAGCACGGATAGCGGACTCTGCTGGAAGCCCTTAAACTCGCGGCTTTGAATTTTATTGTAGATCAAATTGTAGAAGTTCATGCCCGGATAGAAGACCGTATGCTTTCCTTTACCCATATGGAGCACGATATCCTCAGGAAAAATAAGATTTTCTACTTTCTCCTCCTGCCCCATCGGCTCCGCATTCACGTAATCCTGCGCAGACGATATCGTGGTGCCGAGGCCGGGCATGCTGTAGGCGAGCAGGTAACTTTGCACCAGACTCAAAATAACCAGTGCGGCAAGCACTGCGGTTTTCGCTTTCTCCATCATGCCGGTTCACCTTCCCCCTGCACAACGACAGGCAGCGTGACGGTTACCGTCGTCCCCTCGTTCAGTTCCGATTCCAGCGCAATCGAGCCTCCGTGCGCCTTCACGATTTCACTTGCGATGGACAGCCCGAGGCCGGTGCCGCCCATATTGCGGGAACGGGCCTTATCCACCCGGTAAAATCGGTCGAATATACGGTTCAAATCCTTCTTCGGTATGCCGATACCGTTATCCTTCACGCTGATCGCGATCAGGTTCGGTTCCGGCTTGCACGCCGCAATTTCGATTCGCCCGCCGTCCAGCGTATATTTGATCGCATTTGATACAAGGTTATCCAGCACCTGGTCGATCTGGTCACGGTCAAGCCATACAGACATAATACCCTGCTCGACGCGGACCGCAGACCGGATGGATTTCTTGCGGAGCTGAAAGGAGAAGCGGTCGGCCACTTCCTCCAGCATCTCCGGCACATTCGTCTGCTGGCGGCGCAGCGGCGCCTGGTGCGAATCGAGCCTCGACAAATGCAGTAAATCCGTAACAAGCCTGATCATTCGCTCCGTCTCATTCCGGATAACGCCCACAAATCGTTGACCAAGCTCCCGCTCCTCCAGCGCTCCGTCATCGAGGGCCTCCGCATAGCTCTTGATCGTCGTCAGCGGCGTGCGCAGCTCGTGCGATACGTTCGCCACGAACTCGCGGCGCGACTGTTCAAGCCGTTCCTGCTCGGTCACATCCTGCAGCACGGCGATCGTTCCGGAGATCCCCTTGTCCCGCCGGTGTATCGGCGTAAAGGTGACACGCATCAGCTCGTCGTCATTGCCGGCAGGCTGAACGTGATATATGACTGCCGACTGCTCGCTTCCTTTAAGCAGCGCCGAGAGCTGCCCCTCGTCCATCCCGAACAAATCGGTGAGGCGGCAGCCTTCGCATGCATCCTCGCGCAGCATCTCCTGCGCGCGGCGGTTCGTGATCATGACGACGCCGTGTTCATCCGCAGCGACGACACCGTCGCTCATATTCGCGAGTATCGAGGAGATCTTGTCCTTCTCCTCTTCATTGGCGGAAAGCGCTTCGCGCAGACGCATGGTCATATCATTGAACGCTTCCGAGAGCCGCCCGATTTCGTCGTCCCCGAGCACCGGCACCTGCCGGTCGAACCGCCCTTCCGCAACGGCGGCCGCTTGGCGGGTAAGACCCTTGATCGGGTTTGTAATGGTGTGCGCGAGAAGGATGCCCAGCACCCCCGTCAGTCCGAGGGCGATAAGCATTCCCGACATAAAGATCCGGTTAATGCGGTCAACCGTCTCATACAGGTCCTTCATTGAAGCGACGAGATAGACCGCTCCGACGATTTTATCGCCGTAAACGACCGGCTTGGCAATGATCTTCTTGCGTACATGGTCCTCGTCGATCACTTCATCTTCATTATCCCGAATGCCCTGCAGCGCCCTGCTGACGGCAAGGGATGTGTTCTTCTTGCCGACATACGACTGATGGGCCTGCAGCGAGGTTGCCAGAACCTTGCCGGTCGCATCCAGCACCTGAATTTCCGCCTCGTTAATGCTGAACAAGCTGCGCACCAGCATATTCAAATCCTCTTCCGTCGTCAGCTCGCCCGTCGGCCCGGTCTTGTCCGGTTTGCCCGATAATGTCTGCGAGGCAAACTCCGAAAGCAAATTGGCCTGCTCGTTCATATTTTTCGTAAACGTGCTCGTAAGCGACGTCTTCATCGTACTGATAAAGTAAACGCCGATCAGCTGCATGGCGATGAGAATCAACAGGACGTAAATGATAATCAGCTTGACTTGAATAGTGCGAAAGAACCGTATGCCGTTCATCCGTAGCCGAATCCGCCGGACTTCGGATTACGCATCAGATACCCGAGACCGCGCCTTGTCAAAATATACTCGGGATGACTTGGATCGTCCTCGATTTTCTCCCGCAGCCTCCGTATCGTCACATCCACGGTCCGCACATCGCCGAAATATTCAAAGCCCCATACCGCCTGAAGCAGATGCTCGCGCGTCATCACCTTCCCGCTGTTGCGGGCGAGATAATAGACCAGCTCGTACTCCCGGTGAGTCAGATCGAGCGGATCATTGTCCTTATATACGACATACATATCCGTATCGATGAATAAATTGAATATGCGCAGGCCCTGCTTCTCCTCAGCCGTACCCGCACTTGTACCGCCCCCGTTTGCCGCAAGCAGCGGCGCTTCCGCCTTCTGACGGCGCAGATGCGCTTTCACGCGGGCAAGCAGCTCGCGCGTGCTGAACGGCTTCGTTACGTAATCGTCGGCGCCGAGCTCCAGGCCGAGCACCTTGTCGAGCTCCGTATCTTTGGCAGTCAGCATAATAATCGGCGTCTGAAGGCGGGTGCGCACCTCGCGGCATACATCCATTCCGTCCTTCACCGGCAGCATCAAATCAAGTAAAATCAAATCCGGCTGCTCTTCGAAGGCGAGCCGCACCGCTTCGCCGCCGTCAAAGGCGCAAATCACCTGATAGCCTTCCTTCTCTAAATTAAATTTTAAAATATCCGCAATTGGCTGCTCATCGTCAACGACTAATATTTTACCGTGCATTCACACACCGCCCGTCGCTTGTGCTTGCTTTATATAACCGGCGGCTTACCGCCTCCGGCCCTAATGTTCACAGTGTCAAAGCTCCTTCTATTCTATCATAGGAGGGCCATTGTTCCCAATGAAAGTTCCCTCATATCCAAAGCCGATTATTTTTAAAAAAAGCACCGCCGCGGCAGGATTCGCCGGGCGGTGCTTGTAGAGCGGATTACAAATATTTATTTGGATTCTGCACTGCTCCGTTCTTGTGAACCTCGAAGTGCAGATGCGTACCGAAGGAATGTCCGGTATTACCCATGATTCCAATGATATCGCCTTTCTCAACCGTCTGGCCCTTCTTGGCGTTGATCTTGCTCAAGTGTCCATATACGGTTTCATATCCGTTATTATGGTTAATTATTATACAATTACCCATTCCGTTCTTTGTGCCTGCGAAAGTGACGACGCCATTATCGGCCGCCATAATATTCTTATTCCCGACAATGTCGATGCCCTTATGCATACGGCCCCAGCGCATACCGAAGCCGCTGGTTTCACGGGCGCCGGCAACAGGCCATGCGAAATGCCCGGTTCCTTCGCCAAGAATAACCTTAGTCCCTTTCATAACGATGGAGGGAATAGAGGGGAGAAGCACTTCTTCACTGACGAGCTCCTCGTTCATTAAGTACCCGTTCTGCTTCACAAGCTTATAGACGATGCGCTTCTTGCCGCTTTTGCCTTGGCGGATGACCTTGGACTCGCCCGCCCGCATGCTGCTGTTCTTCTGTATGACGGTTGACGGTTCCACCGTTAACGTTTCCGTTATATTCTCCACAGTCTCAACCGTAACTTGCGGTTTGAGAACAGTGAGATCGAGCACGTCGCCAACCTTTATCATATCGTCCTTGATCCACTTATTACGCTCATAAATGACCTGAGGCGAGATATCGAATTTGTTGGCGATGCAGCCAATGCAGTCGCCTTCCTGCACCGTATATTTGGTCGGCTTAACGGTGCCCTTGACGAGCATCAGATACAATTTGTCGGGATCGGAGATGTCGGCCGGCTGAACTTCCGCTTTGGTGGTAGCTACCTTCTCCACGAATTTCACGGATTTAACCGCCGTTGTCGACTGATCCGCCTTCGCGGCCTTGTCGTCACCGAAGGCGAGCGCGGTGACTTCAGTGGCTTTATTCTTGAGGTCAGGCTGCGGTGCGTATTTGTTCTGCACCCGCTTCAGTATAGAATCAGCGGTCGCTTGGTCCTTGACCACGCCGATCACCTTGCCGTTGACCTTCAGCTCGACTCCCGTCGCATGAGCTGTGAGCATGCCTTCCAGCTTTCGAAGGGTGGCCTCGCTATCGGGAACCACCTTGTAAGCGTTCTTATGCTCGTATGTAATGCTTCCGGTATCCAGAACCATATTCACTTTCGGATTTGCGGCCTGTATTTCCTTTTGTTTGCGGCTGACCAGCTGCTCTGCCTGATCCTGTGAGCTTAATGCGCCGACAAGCTTGCCGTCCATATATACTTGTACATAATCGACTGTGTGCGCCTTGACGTACTGGGTTCCGCCAAATCCGACGATTGCGAGCAGCGCGAGGGCTCCGCCTGCCAGCGTTATCGGCTTCTTGCGCAGCATTCTCTGCATTGCGCCGCCTGCCGGGTCGTGCATATTGGTCGTGCTGAGCTTCTGATTTGATCGGACGCGCCGAAAGGATTGCTGGAACGAGTTCCACATCTTTCGGATCCGATCCTTGTCCTTGAAAACGGTCATGATCGTCTCCTTTTCGTGTACTAGTTCAATAATTCGACCAAATTCGACAATAAATAGTCGAATTGGATTAGCTTCGATTATTACTTTAACACACGCCTCCCAGGAGGATCAATAAAACGGGCATTGACTCCAGATTAATATTTTTTCAGAATTTTCATCATACTGTCATATTCCGACCTGTCCAGATGCTGGGCGAACAGCTGCTGAACCTCGGTCATCTCTTCATTCGTTAGCCCATTTTCAAGTAAAACCGAAATGCGCTGCCAGGCATCCTGCGGCAGCTTTTTCATTATCAGATTAAACAGCTGCTCCTTATCCGCCTCGCTCATATTACTTTTGGCCTGGTTAAGCTGATCGGTGGACATGGCCATCCCGTCTTCAGACGCTTCGCCCGCTTGCGTGCCGCTTGAACCGTTGCCGGAAGTCGCGCCGCTGTTCCCTTTTGGCCCCGTGCCACCGCCAATATCGGTCAGCGGCCCGGAGTCGATGTCGCCGTAGGCGTCGACTGCCAGCGGCGCTTCCTTTCCGCTATCCGCTTTATCTTCGGCTGAACCTGAAGTGCCGCCGGTGGCGGGCGAACCGTCAGTACCGGATGTTCCGCTGCCGCTCCCGGCCGCGGTGCTTCCACCGGTAGAACCGGTATTTTCCGAGGAGCCGCTCTCTCTTCCGGTGACAATACTTCCATCCGCCGCACCGCTATTTTCCGAGGAGCTTCCCCCGGTTACGCTGCTTTCCCCCGCTTTCGATGAGCCGCTCCCGGATACGCCGCTTGAGTCTTCGGTTTTAGGCGAAGCCGCATTTTGCTTAGCGTCCTGCTTGAGCTCGGGATTCGCTCCCCACAGCCCGCCCCAAACGCCGCTCATGGCATACGGTTTAACATCGAGCGGGATTTTGTACTGCTTCAGCAATGTCTCTACATAACTATTGACCACATAACCGGTTGTCCATATAGACAGGAAACTTACGATCAGCCCTGCCGCTATTGTTTTCACCAGCCAGCCTGCGATTTTCCACATTCCAATCACCCTCCGCCGCAATCTGCCGTTCCCTCTTCGAATAAAAGGAACGGCTGATATCTTTCGAGACTGTTAAAAAACCCATACTTGTTAGTATGGGCAGCCTGCGGAGGAACCATTCATCTATACATACGAATATCGGTAAACTTTCAAGTTATCGAGGACAAGGCATAATTCTTACTGCTAGAACCGGCCGATTCCTGCAGATAGAGACAGCCGGTTCAAATAGTCTGCGTTGTTTACAGCGATGCATCGATCCCTAATCAGCCGAAAAATATTCCTTCACAACGTCGTAGGCGAGCTTCGGCCTGCGATACCGGTCGACGATCCCTTTGCTGTTCTGCGTTCCCGCCCGTGCGAGCAGCCAGCCCGTTCCTTCGGTTACGCGGCAATCGCAGAACTGCCAGATCAGCATGCCGGATATAAACGGCCTTGACGTATACGCGGCCAGATTCCGCCGGATAATCTCGGCATGGCGCTCCTCCGTACCGCGCACACGGGTAGGATCGCGGAAGCCGTAATGACCGTCTCCTCCGAATTCGCTCATGATCATCGGCTTACCGAGACCGCCGAGCCGGTCCGCCCACTGCCGGGCCTGCTCGCACAGCTCGCCGGGGTCCTCGTCCCCGTACCAGAGAGGATACAGATTGAATGAAACCACATCCGCCAAATCGAAGCAAAGCTCCCTGTCCCTGTGATGGCTGGCGAAGCTCAGCAGTCTGGAGCCGTCCATTCCGCGAATTTGCTCCAGCTGCTTCTTATACATTTCCCTGCCCTCTGGCGTATCACTGGCACACTCATTGAGAATGGCCCAAATAATGATGCTCGGATGGTTGAAATGCGCCTCCACCATCTCCCGGTTGCAGTCCTCGCACTGCTGTTCGAAATACGGATTCTTCATCTGCTCCAGGCTGAGCCCCCGCGCATGATTCTCCTCCCAGACATAGATTCCCCGTTCATCGCACAGGTCCAGAAATCGCTCGTCGTTAGGATAATGGCTTGTACGAACCGCATTCGCTCCCATATCGATCATCAGCTCTATATCCTGCACCATCAGAGGATAAGGGATTGCAGCTCCCGTCATCGGGTGGTCCTCGTGACGATTGAACCCTTTGAGCACGATGTCCTCCCCGTTGACCTGGATTTTACCATCCAGCGCTGTAACAGTCCGGAATCCGACCCGGTCTATTAAATCGTCGGATGCAGCGGTCTCATCTCCTTCAAAAAGCTGCACCTCAAGCAAATACAAATGAGGTGCTTCGGAGGACCATGCTTCCGCCTCCGGGAAGCTCACAATCGCTTCCAAAGAAGCCGTTTCCCCTGCTGGTACCAGCTTCTCCGCGAATGAGAAGGCCCAGGCCTCATCAACTGCCGCATGCTGTTCCCCAAGACGCCCCTTGAGCGAGATTCCAGCATCCAGATGTCCGATGTTTCGGACTTGGGCACGGATAAGAGCCTTCCATCCGTCACTTTCCTTGGAAGGCGTAAAGTGCAGGCTCTCAATGAATACGCTGTTTAATTTCTCCAGCACAACGGGACGGATAATTCCGCCATACGTGTAATAATCGTTCGGTACATGAAGCGATGAGAATTCACTGAACGAGTTGTCCACGACCACCCTTATTTCATGCTTGCCCGGAGCCGCACCACGAATTACCGCCGTGAATGGCGTATATGCATTATAATGATGTGCTACTTTCTCCCCGTCGAAGAAGACGTCGGCTGTGTGGCTGACACCTTTGAAGGTCAACCGCAGCGCCGTTTGCTCATCAATTTCGATAAAGGTGCGGTAGACGCCTTTTCCGCTGTAAGTGGAGAATTTGGGATGGTTTTCCCAGCAGCCCGGCACCGGAAGCCGGTAATGATATCTGGAGGGAAGTTCATCGTCCTGACCGATCGGCTCGAAATCCCAGTCTCCTTCCAGTTCCTGAACGCTGCGTATTTTATTCGTTTCAAACAATCGAATCATTGCGGTTCCTCCTAAGGTTTGCCCGAAAATTGTAAGCGCCGTCTAAATGGAATTTTGTCACCTTCAAGTTTATACTACCATTTCTGCCAGCCTGGACCAACCTGAAAAATTCGAACTGCGATCATGAGAAAATTGATTATTAACGCAAAAAAAGAGGACGGCTACCCATCTGCCATCCTCTTCAGATACGAAACTTCCTTTGCGGCCTACGAAACTTCCCTTGCGGCCTATAGGTAGATTTGCTGCACCTGATTCGTTTGCTCACGATTGCGTCCGACCGAGAAGATAGAGATCGGAATACCCGTCAGCTCAGAGACCCGCTCGACATAACGGCGCGTATTCTCCGGCAAATCCTCAAGCGTTTTCGCATTGGTAATATCCTCGCTCCAGCCCGGCAGCTCCTCGTATACAGCTTCGCATTCGGAAATGAGCTTGAGGCTAGCCGGGTACGTCTCAATGATCTTACCGTCCAGCTTGTAGCCGGTGCAAATTTTGACCGTTTCGAGCCCGGACAGAACGTCCAGCGAGTTCAGCGACAATCCCGTGATTCCGCTGACACGTCTTGCGTGACGCACGACAACGCTGTCGAACCAACCGACGCGGCGCGGACGGCCTGTAACCGTGCCGTATTCGTGCCCGCGTTCACGAATCCAATCGCCTGTTTCGTTGTTAAGCTCCGTTGGGAACGGACCGTCGCCAACGCGTGTCGTGTATGCTTTCGCCACCCCGATCACCTGTTGAATCTTCGAAGGTCCTACGCCCGAGCCGATGCAGACGCCGCCTGCAGTCGGGTTGGACGATGTTACGAACGGATAAGTACCCTGGTCGATATCGAGCATTACGCCCTGCGCCCCTTCGAACAGAATGCGCTTGCCGCTGTCAATCGCATCGTTGAGCACTACGGACGTATCGGTCACATATGGACGCAGTATTTCTGCATATCCCAGATACTCGCCTAGAATCTTATCGCAATCAAGCGGCTCTCCGCCATATACCTGCTCGATCACCTGGTTCTTCTCGGTAACCAGTCGGCGCAGTCTTGACTCGAATTCGCCGGCATCCATCAAGTCCGCAATCCGGATACCGTTGCGCGCTGCTTTATCCATGTAACAAGGGCCGATTCCTTTACGGGTCGTACCGATCTTGTTATCGCCCTTGCGGTCTTCCTCCAGAGCGTCGAGAACGAGATGATACGGCATAATGACATGCGCGCGGTCGCTGATTTTCAAGTTATCGGTTGAAAAATTATTCTCATGTATATAATTGATTTCGTCAATCAGTGCAGAAGGATTGATGACCATACCGTTTCCGATGACGCATATTTTATTTTCATTAAAAATGCCCGACGGAATCATCGTCAGCTTGTATTTCTTATTGCCTATGAGAATGGTATGGCCGGCGTTGTTTCCCCCTTGATAACGGGCAACTACATCCGCGCCTTCCGCCAAGAAGTCCGTAATTTTCCCTTTTCCTTCATCGCCCCATTGCGTTCCGACAACAACTACTGTTGACATGGTCATACCCCCATCCGATGTTAAGCGCACACCGAAAATTACCGCCAGTTTCAGGCAGCATAACTAGTGTAGCAGTCTGATCTTTCAAAGTCAATGAAAAACGAACAATTGCACGGCTGCCCATACAATTGTTCGGAATTAACTACTATAATTACAGTTTAAAATAAATTTACGACGCTTGTCCGGGCTCTTGATGCGAACGGTCCAATCCGACGAACTTATTGAAGTTCTTCAAGAACACAAGCTCGACCGTCCCGACCGGGCCATTCCGCTGTTTGGCGATAATGATTTCAATAATATTTTTCTTCTCGGTGTCTTGATTATAATAATCGTCACGGTACAGGAATGCGACGATATCCGCATCCTGCTCGATCGAGCCCGATTCCCTGAGATCGGACATCATCGGCCGTTTATCCTGACGCTGCTCGACGCCCCGGCTCAGCTGTGACAGCGCAATGACCGGCACTTCGAGTTCACGGGCTATTTGCTTCAGCGTACGTGATATTTCAGAGACCTCCTGCTGCCGGTTCTCGCCGGCTTTGCCCCGCCCTTGAATGAGCTGCAGGTAGTCGATAAGTATCATGCCAAGGCCGCGTTCCTTCTTCAGCCGCCGGCATTTCGCGCGAATATCCGCTACCGTAATTCCCGGCGTATCGTCGATATAGATTTGCGCTTCAGACAGCGAACCGATCGCCATCGTTAGTTTTTCCCAATCGTCGCCTTCCAAATACCCTGTCCGCATCCGGCCTGCATCGACATTCGACTCCGCGCATATCATCCGCTGCACGAGCTGCGCGGCTGACATCTCCAAGCTGAAGATCGCAACCGTCTCCCGCGATCTCACACCGACATTCTGCGCAATATTGAGCGCGAATGCCGTTTTCCCAACCGATGGCCGCGCAGCTACGATGATAAGGTCGTTGCGCTGAAAGCCCGAAGTCATCTTGTCAAGGTCGCTGAAGCCCGAGGGTATGCCGGTAGTGCCGCCCTTATTCGTGTATAGGTGCTCAACGCGCTCGAACACTTCCATCAGCACGTCGCGGATCGATATAAACCCGCTGCTTGCCCGGCGGTTCGATAATTCCAGGATGCGCTGCTCCGCTTCATTCAACATCAGACCGACATCGTCCGCAGCAGCATAGCCGCTCGATACGATATTGGTCGCTGTCCGGATCAGTCGGCGAACCATAGACTTCTCTTCCACGATTTGCGCGTAATAATCAACGTTTGCGGCAGTAGGAACCGCATTCGCAAGCTTCGCCAAATAGCTGACGCCGCCAGTTTCCTCGAGCTGCTGCCGATCCTGCAGATAGGCAGTAAGCGTTACGAGGTCGATCGGTTGATTTGCTTCGCCGAGTTCAACCATCGCTTCGAATATCAGCTGGTGCGCCGGGGTATAGAAATCATCGCTTCGCAGCCGCTCCATCGAGGTGATCAGCGCTTCCGCCTGCAGAAGTACGGCTCCGAGTACAGCCTGCTCGGCCTCGATATTTTGCGGGGGTACGCGGTCAAACATCAGCTCGTTGCTCATCGGCCCATAGAACTCCTTTTATTCGCGATTATTCCTCCGATGCCTGAACCTTCAGCTTCGCCTTAACTTCCGGATGAAGCTTCACTTGTACCTGCGTAACGCCAAGCGTGCGGATCGGATCTTCCAATTCAATCTTGCGTTTATCCACTTTTATACCCTGCGTCTCAAGTGCTTCGGCTATTTGTTTAGTCGTTATGGCTCCGAACAAACGGCCGCCTTCGCCCGCTTTCGTCTTCACTACGACGGTTAAGGCTTCCAGCCGGACCGCAAGCGCCTTGGCGTCTTCTTTCTCCTTGTCTTTACGCTTCTGTTCCGAAGCATTCTGCAATTCGAGCGTCTTAAGATTACCGTCGGATGCCAGCTTCGCAAGCCCTTTCGGTAGTAGAAAGTTCCGTACGTACCCCTCCGAGAGCTCCTTCACATCGCCCTTCTTGCCTTGACCCTTGACATCCTGCAGCAAGATCACTTTCATTCGAACAACCCCTCTTCCTTATCGATATCCTCAAGCACCTGCTTAAGCCGCTGCGCCACTTCCGCAACGGTCCCCTCCATCTGGGCGGCGGCATTCGTTAAATGGCCCCCGCCGCCGAGCCGTTCCATCACAACCTGCACATTCATATGGCCCAGAGAGCGGGCGCTTACGCCTATCAGGCCGTCCTGACGCTCCCCGATAACGAATGAAGCCAATATGTCGGTCATGTTGAGAAGCGTATCCGCCGACTGGGCAATCAGCAGCTGCGAATACTGCTTTCCCTGCTCCGTCATCGCGATTGCAATATGCTCATAAACGATTTCCGCATGCTTGATCATTTCCGCTTTTTTCACATACTCTGCAAGATCCTCTTTCAGCATACGCTGAATCAGCATCGAATCCGCGCCGTTGCGGCGAAGAAACGATGCCGCCTCGAATGTGCGGGATCCTGTGCGGAGCGAGAAGCTCTTCGTATCGACCGTAATGCCGGCAAGCAATGCCGTGGACTCCCGGACATCGAGCATAACCCGGTCATGAATATATTGCAGCAGCTCGGTGACGAGCTCGCACGCCGAAGACGCATATGGCTCCATATAGATGAGGATTGCGTTGTTGATAAATTCCTCCCCGCGGCGGTGATGGTCGACGACTACGATTTTATCTGTCAATGTCAGCAGCTTCGGCTCTTTCACCATTGAAGCCTTGTGCGTATCGACCACAACGAGCAGCGTGCCGGAATCGACGAGCCCAAGCGCTTGGTCAGGCGTTATAAACCGCTTGGCAATACGCTCTTCTTCCCTCAACATCTCCATCATTTTCTGAATGGCGGGATTGACGCCCTCCAGCACGATGAATGCTTCCTTGTTGAACATCTGCGCCGCTTTCAGCACCCCGACGGCGGCTCCGAGAGAATCCATGTCGGGCATCTTATGACCTACAATCATCACATTATCGCTCTCGCGAATGAGGTCGCGAAGCGCATGAGCGACGACCCGGGCGCGGACACGGGTCCGTTTCTCCACCGCGCTTGACTTGCCGCCGTAGAACGATTGCCGCTGGCCTACCTTAACCGCCGCCTGATCGCCGCCTCGCCCAAGAGCAAAGTCCAGACTCGATTGAGCCCAATGCCCGAGCTCCACGATGTTATCGGCACCCGCTGCAAATCCTATGCTGAGCGTCATCGGAATTTTACTTTCCGCCGTCATCTCCCGCACTTCATCCAGGATGACAAAACGGGATAATTCCAGCTGCTTCAACGTTTTCTGGTCGGTGATGACCAAATACCGGTCCGATGTAAGCCTTTTTAAATATACGTGGAACTTACTGGACCAGTCCGTAATTTCCGCAGTGACCTTGGAGAGCAGCAAACTCCTCTGCTGATCATCCATCCCTTGCGTAACTTCCTCGAGATTGTCCATCATGACGATACCGAGCGCTAGCTTCTCATCCTCATACCGCTTGGCCAGCTGCCAGCGCTGCGTAATATCGCGAATGTAGAGGAGCCTTTCATTGAACCGGAACATCAGCTCATAGACGGAGCCGCCGATCGCCGCCTCGACCGTTCCTTCCCGTTCCTTCGCCTGGGACAGTGTCGGGAACAAATCGTCAAGCGACTCTCCTACAACCGATTCCCGCTCCAGCATGTGGGTAACGAACGCATTATGCCATTCGACCGTCTTATCCTCGTTGTACAAAATAATACCGAACGGCAGCTCGCTGATGACTTCGTGGCCGGCCTTTTTCACCCGATAAGAGAGCGTCCCCAAATACACCTTCAAGTCCCGCCTGAACGCCCGCTCCGCCATGACGGAATAGACGCCGACCGCCACTGCCAGAAGCAGTCCAACCACTCCGAACAGCCATTGATACCATGCTAATGTGACGGTAAGCAGCAATATCAGCACAAAGGCCCATAAATGGTGCATACCATGCCACCGTTTTATCAGAAACTTCGGCATTTCTCATTCGCCCCTGTTGTCAAGGTTTCTTAAACGCTTTTCGAATCGGAAATCCGGCATCCAATACTCCAATCAAGCTGAGCGGCGGGAAAATCACGACGATCGCGGACAGCAGCAGCGGTACCGCTTTATGCCACCTGCGCTCGTGCGCAATAAAGAAAAACAACCCCATCGCCTGAATCGAAAAAGCAATTCGCATAAGCGGAACCAAATTGAGCAGCATCACCGTCATGAACGAATCGCCAGTGTCCGGTGTGGCCATATCGGCCAAGAGCGCGATCAAGTAATAGAAAACGAAAATTCGCGGCAGTTTCCAATCCTTTGCTTGTTGAAGCCCCGGCACGGATATGCCGGACGACCACAGAATCGGTCTTACAATAGCATGCGTGATGACTGCAAACAAGAACGATACGGTAATGATCGCCATTGGGATCGAATGAATTACCGTTTGAATGTAGGTATCGGTCAGCTCGGCCGTCCAGCCCGCCGGCATCAGTCCCTGCTTGCTCAGCTCATTCACCGTGTCCATGAATAATGTGCGTATTTCCCGCAGCAGCGAGAAATCGAGCAGCAGGTCAAACAAGATCAGCTCCAGCAGCAGCTCGGCAAGCAGCGTCACTACCGTAACCGTCAGTACCTTGCGAGCCGGCACTTGCTTCCTGTACAGATGGCCCATTATGATTGACGGGACGAGAAAGAATAGACCGACGATAAGTACGGCAGGTCCCATGACCGCGAAAGCGGCCGCGTATACAACAAGAATATGCAGAATAAAGGACCGCCTGGGTAGTGTTGTGTACAGGATTACTGTCGGGACCATTAATACTGCTGCAACCAAAGCATTTAATACTGGAACGGCGATCGATAATAGTAGGAGAAGCGCCGCCGCGCTCCATAGAATAGATTTTAAACCGGTCTTCAACCCGTTCACCTCTTGCTTCGATTACTTGTGGAAGCCTAAGCTTTACTCCCCATTATACCATAAAACCCCGGACAACACAGAATCCAGTTGTCCGGGGTCTCCGATTGCTATGATTCAACCGTCCATGTGTCGCCATCGTTCTCCGCATTGATTCCGATTGCCTGGAGAAACGAGAGCGGAACGAACGCCCGCTTGCCGATAGACAGCAGCTCGCTTGTTGCATGATCTGCCTTCGCCAAGTAACCGCGTGAAAGCATCAGTTCGCCTTCCGCCGGCGCTTTCATCGTCTCAGGGGCACCGGCATTCCCGCTTGCGCCGCCTTTCTCTACGGTGTACGTATGTGTCACCGCATCCCAAGTAACCGTGTATTCGTGCTCTCCAAGAGCAGCCAAATCAACATACGTCGCGTCATTATAGCTGATCAGCGGATATGTTCTCGCACCCCACTGCAGGGATCCGGCGGTTTCGCTTACCCGCTGGAAATGACTGCGGATTGGCTCGCCGACCCGGATTTTTTTGTTCAATGTGCCGTTGTCGAGCGCAACTTGTCCGGCAAGCGTTACATATTTGATGCCGGCCGACATCAAATCGGGACGCTCGACCGTTGACCGGTCGCTGATCGTGTTATAGTCGAATATGACGATATCCGCGTCCATCCCTTTGGCGATGCGCCCTTTATTCCGCAGCGCCGGCGCCTGCTTCTCGAGCCGCTGAGCCGGCAGCAGACTGAGCTTCGCTATGCCGTCCAACAGCGACATAATCTTCTGCTCTCGCACATAGAGCCCGATCGTCCGCGCGAATGTGCCGGATGCCCGCGGATGGTTGTTAAGGCCGGGCTCGAGAATCGCATCGCTGCCGATCATGACGTAAGGCGCCTTGAAGGCATCGACAACCGCTTCCTGCGGAATGGCGTAAGCGACCGCAAGCTTGCCCTGCTTCTGGTACATGCTGAACGTTTCTTCTGTCAGCCGCTCGGTGGTTCCTGCGATTTGCAAATCGTTGTGGGTGATCCGGAAACGTTCCTGCCAGCCGGTATCGAATCTCGCCGAATTCAAATACGTACCCCAATAATCGTAAGGGTAAGTACATGCGGTAATATCAAACCCTTTTTCTCTCGCTTTATCAATGATCGCAAGCGCCTGCGGCATCGTGAAGGTGCCGCCCGTACTGTTAATATGGTCAATATGAACCGCAGCGCCTGTTTTCTGCGCATAGTCCACCAATTCCTGCGTTCCTTCAAGCTCTGTTCCCGGTTCCTCCATATCGGAGTAACGTCCATGGAAGTAGACCGGCACATTGTACTCCTGTGCCAATTCCATTAGCGGGAGCACCTCATCGGCCGAAATGCCCGGCACATATTCGAGGGAGAAAGAAATACCAAGCGCACCGTCGTTAAGGGCCTGCTCCGCCTGCTTCTTGATCTGCTCCACCTGGCTTGGCTTCGCCTCCGCATAGCGGCTGAGCTTGAACTGATTTCGCGCCTGTGTATAAAAGAAGGAAGCGCCAAAGTTAACCGGCGTCCGATTGCGCTCATAATAGCTGTACCATTGTTTGGGCGTCGACGTTCCGCCGTGCATCGCAATATTCGTTGTCACGCCGTCCCCGATCTTTTGCCAGACACCCAGCGGATTGGGATCATAAGAAAGATTGTCGATAAACCCCGGTGCAACCACAAGTCCTTTGGCATCAATTACCCGCTTCCCTCGAAGCGGCTTAGACGTAACTACGCCGATCTTGTCGCCGCTAATTCCAATATTGAGCCCTTCATGATCGAGCTTCGTCTCCGGATTGATGACCCGTCCGCCCGAGATAACAATGTCGTAAGCTTTGGCCAAATCGGCATCCGTTACGCCAACCTCCAGTAATTCAGCCGGAGTAAGCCCGGTATTACCTCCGTCGTTACCGCCGCTTTCCTTGCCGCCATTATTCCCCCCGGAGCCGCCGGCGGAATTGGCAGTGTCCTCTCCGGCAGCTTGTCCGCTTTGGCCGGTGCCGTCTCCGTTACCCGCGACGCTGCCCGGTGTGCCGGGACTGCTCTCATTGGACTGAACAAAGGAATAAACCAAATACCCGGCTAATCCAACAACCAATATGACGGCGATTGCCATAAATGCGCGGATCGGACCGCCGCCTTTCCGATGCCTGTTACTTCTAGTCATCCCTGCGCCTCCTGAAGCTTTACATATTAAAGGCCGCCCCACAGGAGGACGGCACTTTTTTCCAACTGTTTCCTCTATCGTACTATGCCCCGGTCCGGAGCGCAAACCGCTTATCCTAACCTGCAGCCATTTCCTTCTCATTCAGCGGTTTCCCGCTCAGAATCAGCTTTTCGCAATAATCGATGATATCGCTTCTTCGAACGATACCGATAAAACGGTTCATGTCGTCCACAACGGGCACGAAGTTCTGTACTTTAGCCAATGATACGAGGTCTACCATGTTGGCATCGATTCTAACCGCGCGGTTCGTCAGCCGCATTTGGACATCCGCGAGCTTTACTTTGTTTGTTTGCTCAAATGAAATATTCGGGTTGTTTTTCATAAACCAGAGCAGATCGCCTTCCGTCAACGTCCCGGCATAGCCCCCATCATGATCGAGAATCGGAACCGCCGTGTACCTGTGATGCTCCATCCGCTCCAGCGTTTGCCGCAGCGTCGCATCCAGTGTCATGCAAACAACCTCTTGCTTCGGTAATAAGAAAAATGCGATATTCATTGGTTATTTCGCCCACTTTCATTCTTTCTTACGTCAATCGGACCGATCGCGCTGGGCACTGTACGCCGCGTTCGTCATTCCTTCACCGTTTCCGCATCAGATGCCGATAACGACTGCACCGGCTTGTTGTTTTTCGTTTGGTATTCATCCGGAAGCGGCAGCTGTTCTACCGTCTTGGCAGGGTCGAGCCAAGCATCGATCCATCCTTTAACGTTCGTCAAATCCTCTTCATCGGCAAAATAATACCAAGCCCCGTGATCCGCGAGACGGCGCCCTTCACCTTTAAGGGTATGGCTGTAGATCGTGCGTTTATCCGATTGCAGCATGCTTTTGGCCAGATCTATCATATGCTCCGGCGTCAAATCCGTGCTGAAGTTCCTGCCCATAATATCAACCAAGCCTGGAATTTTGCCCCATTGTCCGACTTGCGCGGCTTTATTCATCATTGCATTCAAGAAGATCTGATGCCGCCCGGTTCGGCTCATATCGCCTCCGGCATCTTCCCGGTACCGCACATAATTTAGTGCGTCATTGCCGTCGTAAACATCTTGACCTGCCTTGACGACAAACTTCTCATGGTCCGGATCGTCATTAACCAGATCCTCCGTAATAGGCAGTGAAATGCCGCCCATCGCGTCGATAACGTCACGAAACCCCTTGAAATTAATTGTAGCATAATGGTCAACCCTGACGCCAAAAAGCCGCTCGACTGTTTCAACCGACATTTTTGCCCCGCCGAAAGCGTAAGCGTGCGTAATCTTATCTTTCCATAAATTCCCTGAACTCGTTTGTTTGCCTACAATT
The DNA here is from genome assembly GCF_019550795.1 of Paenibacillus sp. sptzw28. NCBI lineage: Bacteria > Bacillati > Bacillota > Bacilli > Caryophanales > Paenibacillaceae > Paenibacillus > Paenibacillus sp. sptzw28. The sequence goes on along the minus strand of NZ_CP080545.1, from coordinate 290,495 downwards.
TCCGTATAAGTATCTCGTGGTATCGAAATCATCAGAATGGCGCCGTCCTGGGGACGGACAACTGTGTAAATCATTGTGTCGGAGCGGCCGATTTCCTTATCGCGTTGATCGACGCCGAGGAGCAGCAGACCGAAAGGATCTTCCTTCTTATGCACAACCGGCTGAGGGTTCCGGCCTTCCAGAGGTTGGTAAGTTTGTTCGAGCCGCTTCTCCACATTATTGGAAAGAAATACATCGAAGCCCCAAACGGCTAGGGCATTACGATTTAGATATCCGGCGATTCCTGCAATAATAATGAAAGCGATAACACCTGTTAACCACTTGCGATTACGTAAAGGTTGACCGTTTGACAGTTTCATGGGTACAAGGCCTCTCCTATTCTCCCTTATCTATATACACCGTACTCTCTTATTCTAAACGAGTAAACGCCTGCGAAAGTTACAAATAATTTACGGTTCCATGAGAACAAAAACTGCCGCAGCTTCCATTGAAATTTAGCCCTTTTCCTGCATAGACCAGCTATAAGTAGAATACATAAATAATAGAATATAACGCGGAAGGGTGAGTTATGTTATGCAGTCGCCAGCCATGCTGCCGGATCCGTCTTCAACCGGTATAGATCCAAAGATAGTAGGTCTGCTTTGTTATTTGGGCAGCATCGTTACCGGGATTTTGTTTCTTATGATTGAAAAAAAGAGCCGGTTCGTTAAATTTCACGCCATGCAGTCTATCCTCGTCTCCGCAGCTTTGATTGTTATCAATCTTGTGCTGGGCTTTATCCCTCTTATTGGATGGATTGTCGGCATTCTTATCGCACCGGTATCATTCATATTATGGATTGTGCTCATGCTCACAGCTCTGCAGGGACGCTGGTTTAAATTGCCGATTATCGGCGATTATGCGCAGGATCAGGCCGGCCGGTTTTGAGGGTACGCAAGAAAAATAAGCGGCGAACCGCCCGGTTAAAAGCGCGGTTTCGCCGCTTGTGTCAAGAAAAAGACAGCCGGTTTTCCGGCTGTCTTCTTGAGCTACTATTCCGTTGTGTAAGGCAGAAGCGCCACTTGACGCGAACGTTTGATCGAAATCGTCAGCAGGCGTTGGTACTTCGCACTTGTTCCCGTTACACGGCGGGGTAGAATTTTACCGCGCTCGCTGATAAATTTACGAAGCAAGTCCGTATCTTTATAGTCAATGTGTGTAATTTTGTTAGCTGTGAAGTAGCAGACTTTACGGCGCTTGTTACGGCCTTTGCGGCCGCCGAATTTGCGTTCTGGACGCTCATCGCCGCCATCTCTTTGTTTGAAGCTCATTGTTCATCCGTCCTTTCTGTTAAAATGGCAAATCATCTTCCGATATATCGATCGGGCGTCCGTCATCTGAGAACGGATCACGATTGTCGTTCCTGGATGATCCTCCGGATCGGTTACCGCCACCCTGCGAACCGCCGCCGCTTCCGCCCTGGCCGCCTCCTTGGCCGCCATAGCTTCCACCGCCGCTTCCTTCCTCACGCGATCCACCGCTATCCCGGTTGCCGGACTCCAAGAAGCGAACATTGTCGGCAATGACTTCAGTCACATAGACACGTTTGCCCTCATTGTTCTCGTAATTTCTCACCTGAATGCGGCCTTCAACCGCTGTTAAGCGGCCTTTGCGCAAGTAGTTGGCGCACGTTTCAGCCAGTTGACGCCACGTTACGATCGGGATAAAATCAGCTTCCCTCTCGCCTTGGCCGCTGGTAAACGGACGATCCACCGCAAGCGTAAATTGCGTTACCGCAACGCCTGCCGGGGTATAGCGCATTTCCGGGTCCTTTGTTAATCTGCCAATCAGAATAACGCGGTTCAACATCGTTTATCGCCTCCAATCGAAACATCCTTGCGTGACTAACGCAAAATTAAGCGACGTCTTTGACGATCAAGTAACGGATAATTTCATCCGTAATCTTCATGACGCGGTCAAGTTCAGCCACAACTTCAGAAGTTGCGTTGAAATGTACCAGAACATAAATACCGTCACGAATCTTATTGATCTCATACGCAAGGCGGCGTTTACCCATCACGTCATGCTTGGTGACTTCTCCGCCGTTTCCGATGATGCCTTGGAACTTGTCGGTGATTGCTTGAACCGTCTCTTGTTCCACATCCGGACGAATGATATACATCACTTCATATTTGCGCATTTGTTTCACCTCCTCTTGGACTAGCGGCCCCCTAAAGGGAGCAAGGAGCGAGATTTTCTCGCATACCATATTACTATACCAAATTTAATGGGCTCCTGACAAGTAACCTTTTTAATACTGATTCCTGCCTCATTATTCCGTTCATGTTCCACTGCCATCGGTCACACAATAACACTCAGGACTTCTCAAACATCAGTCCATAACATTAATGAAGGACGGTGCATCAGCAGATGGGCGAATGGACAGAATTCAGACCGGGAGACCGGGCACCCAACGACGGTAGCTATATCGAAGTCGGCGAAGCAGATTTCCACATGGGTATCAACAACCCGAAGAAAGTACATTTGAATAAAGGCGAGAAATTTCCGGACACCTCGAATAAGGACCGCAAATGGAAAAAGATGCAGCGTTAAAATAACGTATGCATAAGGAGCCGGCTGCCCGTGCATTCTAATTGTTGACGGTGCGAAGAGAGGTGTGGTTCCGTTGAACCCTTTGGAGCAACAACCGCAAGGTGATTTCGTTCACGCAGCATAGAAGCTTATGGATGTGCCAAAGACTTGTGTCTGTAACACATGTGCTCCGGAGTAAAATCCCGGTAAACCAGAGTTTCTAACAAACGCTTGTAGTGTCGATTGATTCCGAACGATCAACCACCGTCAAAAAAGGCTCGCAAGAGCCTTTTTTCATTTAAATGCACTCTCTTGTGATTATTGGCTTACCCTCTCAAGGCAGCCTGTATTCCACTGGCGGGAACGCTCAGCTGCGTGCCCTACTCCGGCGCTTATCGCTGACTAAAATAAAAAGACGGTTCGTAATGAACCGTCGTCTTTGGTATGTATGGCGGAGAGGGTGGGATTCGAACCCACGCACGCTTTGACACGCCTAGCTGATTTCGAGTCAGCCCCCTTGGGCCTCTTGGGTACCTCTCCATTTGCGCGTCAGCGAGAATTATCATATCACGCGGCTCGTCCGAATGCAAGCTTTTTTTGTCAGGAGCCGCTTTGTTCCGGCCGCTCCTCTTGCGCGGCAGCAGAACGCAGTACTTTCTTCATATTCTTCTCGAATTTGGCACGGGGAATAAGAACACTGTGCTTGCACCCGACACATTTAATCCTGATGTCCATCCCCATCCGAATAATTTCCATTTCATTCGTTCCGCACGGATGCTGCTTCTTCATTTGTACAACATCGCCCAGCTCAAACTGTTTTCGCTCCATGCATGCTCTCTCCCTCTTCAATCCCACCACGATTGTGCTCAACCTTCACTTACATGTGAATTTGATTATAACCGCCCTCGACCTGCCGAAACAATCCCCTTATTTCCACATGTTCATTTACGATGATCTGATGCACCTTCGTCAATTCATCTTCCGGAAAGTGAATCGAGAGTGCGCAGCCCGCAGTGATTTCCTTCGGAGTCGGGCATATGTCTATCTCTATATCGGCATACTCTAGCAGCATTTCCGCTCTCAGCGCCTGCTGTGTGGAATCAAATGCAATGAGCATCTTGCCCCTCCATTCGATGAATTTATCATATTCGTGCGGTTCGGCAAGTATAAAATGGTTGTCCCATCCATATACTAGTAAAACAGTAGGCGGGAGGGGATTCTATGAGATTAGCAGGAATGAAAGATACGCCGTTGAAAGTGCCTTATTCGGAACCGAATGTTACCGGTCTGCTCGTTAACCGCCTCACCTATTTGCTCGATAATCTTCCATCCGATCGCAGATTGGTCGTTGTCTGTGTCGGCACCGACCGCTCGACAGGCGATTCCTTAGGCCCATTGGTCGGTACCTCTCTGAGTAAGTACCGCAGCCCTCACTTCGAGTTATATGGAACACTTGAGGAACCTGTGCACGCGATGAATCTCGATGATACGCTTCAGGCCATCAATCGATTTGTCCGCAAACCGTTTGTGATTGGAATCGATGCATGTTTGGGGCAATCGGCCAGCGTTGGATGTATCCAGGTTGGTACAGGGCCTGTCCGCCCAGGAGCCGGTGTTAATAAAGAGCTTCCTCCTGTTGGCGACATCCATATTACGGGTATCGTCAACGTAGGCGGTTTTATGGAGTACTTTGTACTGCAAAACACTCGTCTTCATTTGGTTATCCGTATGGCCGATATTATTTCACACAGCTTGTTCTCGGCAATCGCCAAGACTGTCCGTCCCGCTATTCCGGCCGCAACGCCTGATTGATCGCTTGCTTTTCTTCTTGTGTGAGCGGATATGGGGATTCCCCTTGTTTCACCGGTTTGGCATAAATAAACGTTTGCTCGCGGCTGTGCAGGCCGCTTAACACCATTCCATCCTCTTGATCATTAACAATTGCAAGCGAAAAGCTGAGATCGTTTCCTCGTTCGCCAAATGCGTTGTAGCGATGAATGCTTACATTACCTTTTTTCATCTTAAGCATTTGCCCCATGGAATCTACGGATTGTTGGAGCCTGCTGATTTCCTGTTCCTGACTGGTAAGCCGTTCGTTTATCGAGATGACGACCTTCTCCATATCCTCCACACCTGATTGACCCATAAACTGTAAATAGCTGCGTCTTAATCGCTTTAGCTTGCCGCTTAGAATTATTGTGCGTATAAAGAGCAAAATAATTGCAACAACCAGCCCGGCCGTAAGCCAATCCGACGGCCTAAGTATGATTTCTCCCATGTTGTATTCCGCTCCCCTGCTGATACCCTTTACCTGTAATGTTGGCTGATTTCCTTGACAGCTTCAATCAACGCTTGAACCTCTTCTTTTGTTGTAAAACATCCAACGCTTGCGCGTACAGCTCCCGTTTCTAAAGTGCCCGCAGCCCCATGCGCCAAAGGTGAACAGTGAAATCCCGATCGAACCGCGATATGGTAATGCTGATCCAGAATAAATGCCGTTTCCGACGGATCGGCGCCATGGATTACAAAAGCCACAATTCCTGTCCTCGGCCTTCCTATTGCCGGCCCCAATACTCGAACTCCATCAATGGCAAGCAGGCCCTCCATCAATTGCTGTGACAGCTCCCACTCTTTATTATGGATCCTTTGGACAGTCTCATGCAGTACATATTGTACGCCTGCTTTAAGTCCGGCCAGGCCCGGGGTGTTTTGCGTTCCTGCCTCGTAACGGTCAGGCCGCACACTAGGTTGCTCGGCCGATTCCGATTGACTGCCCGTTCCGCCGTGAATCAACGGCTCCAGCTCGGTTTGAGGGTGTATGTACAACCCGCCCGTCCCCTGCGGCCCCAGCAGCCCTTTGTGGCCTGGAAACGCCATCAGATCGATACCCAACGCTTCCACATCTATCTCGGCTAACCCTGCCGTCTGTGCCGCATCTATGAGCAGCTTGACCCCGCGTCGACGGGTGATTTCTCCAATGTCTGCAACAGGCATGATCGAGCCCATCAGATTGGAACTGTGATTAACAATTACAAGCTTCGTCTTCGATGTTATTGCGCTCTCCACTTGCTTCGCGTCAACTTCGCCGCGTTCATTTGCTTCGACATATGTGACGGAAATACCAGCCGTTCTTTTCAAATACTCGAGCGGTCTGCGCACCGAGTTATGTTCAATTGCCGTTGCGACAACATGGTCGCCCGGTTGAACTATCCCCTTTATCGCCATATTAAGCGCCATCGTCGTATTGCTGGTGAACGCAATATCGTTCGGATTGGCGATACGGAAGAGCTTGGCCACCGTTTTGCGTGTATCGAATAGAATCCGGCTGGCACGAACCGCCATCTGATGGCTCCCTCTGCCCGGATTCGCTGCATCCTCTTCCATCGTTTTCACTACAGCCTCAATTACCTCTCGCGGCTTTGGCCAAGACGTTGCCGCATGGTCCAAATAAATAAGTGATTCACGCTCAGTCGTTTGCACTGGCCGCCCTCCATTTCAGCTGATTGCGTATTTTCAGTCTGAATTCCACCGTTCAATTTCATTCATAAATCAATTGTTGTATTTATTGTAATAACGAAAGAAATAGTCAGAGCCATACGAAAGTAACTGGATTCCATGGCCCGTCGCTTGCTTTGTGATGGCTATACTATATACATGCTTCACGGGCAGAGCATCACCGGGGCATCACAGTTTAAGCTGTGGTCTCTTCAGCGCAACCCTCTTCAGACGGCTTCACCGTTCGCCTTACGTAGGCAGCGCTGCGAGTGTCGTCCCGAGGCTCTTCCTCTATTCGCGAAACCGGCCGGGTTCTCCCTCTTAATAATAGAGCTGGAAAGGAGTCATTTCACTTTATCTCTATTAGAGATGACCGTTTCGTTTCTCTCAATAATAGCATACTTCAGCGGCATAATTAAATCTCACGCTTGCCGCTCAAGTATGCTATAAGTTTAGTTCTTATATCCTTCACTTTCACTTAGGCGAATCTCATCCTATACCTAAATCCGTCATTCTTATCCAACGCCTCGCTCATTTGCACTATGGTCTCATTCCATGTTGATTGTGGATCAAGCGAATTGCTTGAGCAGCTCCAGCAAACGTTCCAGGTCTTGTTTGTTGTAATATAACAGTTCAATACGACCCTTATCTTTTTGCTGCTTGATTTTCACTGTTGTTTTAAATTGGTCGCGCAGCGACTCCTCAAGCTCCTCAATATAAGGATCGCGTTTCTTGGACGAAGGCTTCGTCTTCATAGGATTTTTCTGGTCGAGCTTTTGAATTGCTTCCTCTAAATCCCGTACACTCCACTCATTCGCTATCGTCTGCTCAGCGAGTTCCTTTTTGCGGCTATCCTCTTTAACACCAGCCAGAGCCCTTGCATGTCCCATCGATAATGTTCCACGTGAAACATTATTTTTGATATCTTCCGGTAAGGAAAGAAGTCGAAGGAAGTTTGCAATGTGAGACCGGGATTTGCCAACCTTCATAGACAATTCTTCTTGAGTCAGGTTGAATTTGTCCATAAGGGCTTGATAAGCAAGTGAAAGCTCTATCGCATTCAGGTCCTCTCGCTGCAGGTTCTCGATTAAAGCGATTTCCATTACCTGTTGGTCGGTGAAGTTCCGAACAACAGCCGAGATTGTTGCGTTGCCACAAAGTTGAGACGCCCGAAAACGTCGTTCTCCGGCAATGATTTCATAACCTTTCAAAACAGTTCTTACTATAATAGGCTGGATAATGCCGTGCTGTTTTATGGATTCAGCTAATTCTTTTATGGCTTCTTCATCAAAGGTTTTACGCGGTTGGTATGGATTAGGCCGCAGCTGTGACAATGAAATATCAATTACTTTGTCGTCTTCACTTACAGAAAGCGATGGAATAAGAGCATCAAGCCCTCTACCTAGCCGCTTGCTCATACATAATCACTTCCTTTGCGAGTTCAAGATAAACCTCGGCCCCTTTAGATCTTGGATCATACGTAATAATTGACTGTCCATGTGAAGGCGCTTCGCTCAAACGAACGTTGCGAGGAATAATAGTCTGGTAAACTTTTTGCTGAAAATATTTCTTCACTTCTTCTATAACCTGGATACCTAAATTCGTTCGCGCATCAAACATGGTGAGCAGTACACCTTCTATTTGCAGCGATGTGTTAAGATGCTTCTGAACTAACCTAACTGTGTTCAACAGCTGGCTTAAGCCCTCAAGGGCGTAATATTCACACTGAATGGGTATGATGACAGAATCAGATGCAGTGAGTGAATTTATCGTGAGAATACCTAATGACGGCGGACAATCAATTAGAATATAATCATATTGGTTTTTAACCTGCTGCAGCGATTTCTTTAACCGAAGCTCGCGGGATATCGTTGGAACCAGTTCGATTTCCGCACCTGCAAGTTGAATCGTAGCCGGGATTATATTCAAGCCGTCTATCCTTGTCTGCACGGTCGCATCTCTTGGATGAACCTCATTAATCAGCACATCGTATATACAATGTGCGACGTCCGCTTTATTTATGCCGATTCCACTTGTCGTGTTGCCTTGCGGATCAATATCGACCAATAGAACCTTTTTGCCCAGTGATGCAAGGCAAGCGCCCAGATTGACAGACGTTGTCGTCTTTCCGACACCGCCCTTCTGGTTCGTTATTGCTATCGTTTTAGACAAACCCGTTCACCTCTATGTTATAACTAGTTGATCTCCGCCCAAACTCATCCCTTTATCTGCTTAGCATTTCTATCGCTATCTCTTTTATTAGAACAAACAATAAAAATAGAAAGAGAAAATGGCGATGCCGCCCGAAATAAACGGGCGGCTCATAGTGTGCTGAATGCGTTTTGTATACAGCAGTATCGCTTTCGTTTAAACCGTACAGTCCGGATTACCTCTTTGGGATTTTAATCACAATCTCGTAATAGTCCTCATGATCTTTTTCATTTGTTTTTATTTGAAGACCCGACCCGGATACCATATCAATTGATTGCCGAATAGTATTCAATGCTAGCCGCACATCTTTTGTAAAGGAAATCCGTTTCGATTTGCTGACTTTGGATACTTCTTTATAGAAGGCCACCCTTGCTTCCGTTTGTTTGACATTCAACTCTTTCGAGAGAACATCCTCAAGCACCTTCGACTGCAGCTCGTCAGATTCAAGAGCAAGCAGCGCTCTCGCGTGCCGTTCGGTTATTTTCCGCTCCATTAACGCGTTCTTCACAGCTTCGCCAAGTCCAAGGAGACGGATCTTATTGGCAATGGTCGACTGACTTTTGCCAAGCCTTTGAGCCAAGCTCTCTTGCGTCAAGTTATGAAGGTCAATCAGTTTCTGATAAGCCAATGCTTCCTCAATTGCTGTCAAACCTTCACGCTGCAAGTTTTCAATCAATGCAATTGAAGCAGCCTGAGAGTCATTGAACTCACGAACCACGGCCGGTATCGTTTCCAAGCCAAGCTTCTTCACTGCTCGAAAACGACGTTCACCCGCTATTATTTCATAGCGTCCGTTACGAATTCGAACGACAATCGGTTGAATGACACCATGTGTCTTTATTGTTTGGCTCAATTCGTCAATCCGATCATCATCGAAGACAGTCCGTGGTTGATAAGGACTTGTATCAACTTCATCCAGCGGCAGCTGCTTGACTTCATCATGGATTGTTTTCTGTTCTGCTAAACCGAATAATCGTGAAAATTGTTCTTTCATCGCTTCAACTACCACCCGATTTCAAAGTGCCGAGTATTGTCGTAACTAAATATTTCGTCGGCTGAAAGTTGATTTCCTGCTTGACAGAAAGATATTATCATAAATTCGCAGCATGAAGATGTTTCACGTGGAACATTTCAGAAATAAGCTGGTGCGATATCTAGATAATCGGCTCTTTAAGCGGTATCCCTGCTTTTCGGGGATATTGCTGTGGCGTGACGTCGCATTTCTCAATAAGAATAATATTACGATCAGCTTGCTCGAAGGGTAGCTTAAGATGATGGGTCGATCTTAATTTTGCTTTCAGCGCGTTTATGCTTCGTTGCGCTTCATTCAGCTCAGTCCCGGGATCGGCCCCTTTCATTGCAGCGAAAATTCCACCTTTGCGCGTAAACGGCAAGCATAGTTCATTAAGCGCACTTAACTTTGCAACAGCGCGGGCAGTTACCATGTCGTATGTATCGCGATGCCCCGGAATACGCGCTACATCCTCCGCTCGTCCGTGCACACAGGTGAATTCCGTTAAGCCCAGCTCTTTAATGACAACCTGTAAAAACTGAATGCGTTTATTTAATGAATCTACAATTGTCACCTTCAAGTGCGGAAAACAAATTTTTAAGGGGATGCTTGGAAATCCGGCTCCAGAACCAATATCGGCGATACTGCGAATTGCTTTCATATCCACGAAGAAAGAAAGTGAAGCGGAGTCATAGAAATGTTTCTCGTACACCGCTTCCCTCTCCGTGATACCTGTCAGATTCATTTTCTCATTCCATTCGACAAGAAGCCGATAGTATGAGTTGAACTGCTGCAATTGACCGGGTGAGCAAGAAACACCCTTTGCCTCCAGCAATCTTACGAACCACTCTTCTGTTTGATCCATTCTGTTACCCCCGTGCAGCAATAACCCGATTATAATGTTCCAAGTAAACGAGAAGAATTGAAATGTCCGCAGGCGTCACTCCCGACATACGCGAGGCTTGCCCAATGGATAATGGCCGAATGCGTGCAAGCTTCTGCTTTGCTTCGGTTGCAAGCCCATGAATAACCGAATAATCAATGTCATCGGGAATTTTCTTCTTTTCCATTTTACTGAGACGTTCAACCTGCAGCAGCTGTTTCTCGATGTAACCTGCATATTTAATCTGAATTTCCACTTGCTCCTTCATTTCATCTGTCAATTCTACTTCAGATGGAACAAGCTGTTCGATATGGCTATATGTGACCTCTGGACGGCGCAGCAAGGATAAACCATCCGTAGTGTTTTGCAATGGTGCTGAATTTAGCTCTGCGAGCAGACTAGCCGCTTCATCCGGTCTCACTTTAGTCGATTTGAGACGTTCAATCTCCTGCTCAACCAATTCCCTCTTGCGCAGAAATTTATCATGACGTTCCTCAGGTATCAGGCCGATTTCATAGCCTAATGGAGTAAGTCGCATATCGGCATTATCATGCCTGAGCAGCAGGCGATATTCAGCGCGTGAGGTGAGCAGCCGGTAGGGCTCGTTTGTCCCTTTTGTAACGAGGTCATCGATTAATACGCCAATGTAACCTTGCGACCGGTCCACTACAACCGGCTCGCGTCCCTGCACTTTACGCGCGGCATTAATACCAGCCATAATACCTTGGCCAGCGGCCTCTTCATAACCGGACGTACCATTGATCTGACCTGCGGTAAACAAACCGGGAACAAGCTTAGTCTCGAGCGATGGCCACAATTGGGTCGGCACAACCGCGTCATACTCGATCGCATAGCCGGTTCGCATCATTTCGACTTTTTCCAAACCTGGGATGGAACGGAGAATGCTCAGCTGCACATCCTCTGGCATACTTGTAGACAATCCCTGAACATAATATTCCGAAGTATATTTCCCTTCCGGCTCAAGAAAAATCTGATGCTTTGGCTTATCGGCAAAACGGACGATTTTGTCTTCAATCGATGGGCAATACCGCGGTCCTGTCCCCTCTATCGCGCCGGAGAACATTGGAGCACGGTGCAGATTATCATTGATAATGCGGCTCGTTTCCTCCGATGTGTAAGTCAGCCAGCACGGTAGCTGTTCGTTATCCGAGTACTCCGTATCGTAGGAGAAGAACTTAGGCTTCTCATCTCCCGGCTGAATTTCCGTCTTGTCGAAATTAATCGAATCCTTGTGCACCCGCGGCGGAGTTCCCGTCTTAAACCGCACCAGTTCGAACCCTAGCGCCTTCAAGCTTGCGGAGAGTTTTACCGATGGCTGCTGGTTGTTCGGCCCGCTCTCGTACATCAGTTCGCCCATTATCACTTTGCCGCGAAGGTACGTTCCGGTCGTCACTACAACAGCTTTGCCCCGGTAAATCGCACCGGTCTTCGTTATAATGCCTACACATACCCCATCCTCAACGATAAGCTCCTCAGCCATTCCTTGACGAAGTGTGAGACGGGGTGTTTCTTCAATGGTTTGTTTCATAATATTCTGATACATAAATTTGTCCGCTTGTGCGCGAAGCGCATGAACAGCCGGACCTTTTCCCGTATTCAACATACGCATCTGAATAAACGTTCTGTCGATATTTCGTCCCATTTCACCGCCAAGAGCATCAATTTCGCGAACAACATGGCCCTTTGCAGGTCCGCCGATCGAGGGATTGCATGGCATGAAAGCCACCATATCCAAATTTATTGTGAGCAGCAGCGTTTCACACCCCATTCGAGCAGCTGCCAGCGCAGCTTCGCACCCGGCATGTCCCGCACCAATGACAATCACATCATATTGCCCTGCCTCATATCCCATTTTTGCTTTCACTCCCTTACATAAGCTCCATTATTTACCTAAACAGAACTGAGAGAAAATTTGGTCGATAAGTGACTCAGATACCGAATCTCCTATCATTTCGCCCAACTGCTCCCATGCAGTTCGAACATCAATTTGCACAATATCAATCGGTATTCCTGACTCCGTGCTTTCCATCGCGTCGATCAGCGACTGCCGCGCGTGACCGAGTAGCGTGATATGCCGAATATTGCTTACATAGGTAAGATCCGCAGACTCCAGCTCACCGCTGAAAAACATGTGGCTTATTACACGCTCTAAGTGGTCAAGCCCGGTTTCCTGGAGTACCGACAAACGGACAATCGATTCGGAAGGAAAAACAGCTTCAACCTCCGAAGTATCCAAGATTTGCGGTAAGTCCGTCTTGTTCAATAAAATGACGACTTGGCGTCCGCGAATATGTTCCATTAACAAACGATCATCGGAATGAAGCGGTTCATTGGCGTTTAACACGAGCAATATCAGATCGGCTTCTTCAAGCGCCGACCTGGAGCGCTCTACCCCAATGCGCTCCACGACATCTGTCGTCTCCCGAATACCGGCTGTATCAAGCAGCCGTAGAGGAATACCGCCGATCGTAACAAATTCTTCGATTACATCCCGGGTCGTCCCGGGAATATCGGTAACAATCGCTTTGTTTTCCTGAACAAGCGCGTTGAGCAGCGAAGATTTGCCTACATTTGGCCGTCCCACTATTGCTGTGACAATACCTTCTCTTAATATTTTGCCTTCCGCGGCCGTTTTTAACAACCGATTGATTTCTGCAACCGCATCCTGGCAGCGTTCACGGATATAAGCGCTGGTCATAGCCGCTACATCATGCTCCGGATAATCAATGTTCACTTCAATATGAGCCAGCAGCTCAATGAGCGTGTGCCGCAATGCTTTGACTTTTCTTGAAAGCGCACCTTCAGCCTGCTTCATGGCAACAGTAAACGCACGATCCGACTTTGAGCGTATTAAATCGATTACAGCCTCCGCTTGCGTCAAATCGATTCTGCCGTTTAGGAATGCACGCTTCGTGAATTCGCCGGGTTCCGCTATCCTCACGCCCCCGTCCCTGAGAAGCAGCTCCAGCACGCGCTTAACGGCCACAACACCGCCGTGGGTGCTCAGCTCTACAACATCCTCAGCGGTGAACGACCGCGGACCTCTCATAACGGTCAGTAAAATTTCCTCTACGACTTCACCGTTCTTCGGATCGACGATATGGCCGTAATGAACCGTATGCGAGGGAGCCTCGACAATATTCGATTTTGATCGAAACAGCTTTGCCGATTCAGCAACCGCACCCGCGCCGCTTACCCGGATAATGGCAATGCCGCCCTCTCCGACTGCTGTCGAGATGGCGGCAATTGTATCTTGATTCATCATATCGCTTTATAGCCTCCAGATAAGCCTGATTAGAGACATTCTTATATTTCAAAAAAATGAGCAATGACCGGTAAAGAGCCATTGCTGAAATTTAAAAATCGTATGCGAACGTTATTTTAGTGTAATGACGACACGCCGATTCGGTTCGTCGCCTTTGCTGAAGGTTTTTACTTTCGCATGGTTTTGCAGCTGCGAATGAATGATTTTCCGCTCATGCGGGGACATCGGCTCAAGAACCACTTCTTTTCTTGTACGGATTACATGTCCCGCCAGGCGATCGGATAAATCCTCAAGCGTCTTTCGACGGCGCTCGCGAAAATCCTCGGCATCAAGTATGATACGCAGATGTGTGTCGGAATAACGGTTTGCTACAATATTGACCAAGTACTGCAAGGCATCCAGTGTTTGACCCCGCCGCCCGATCAGCATGCCCAGGTCTCCGCTTCCCGACAGCGAAAGCGTCAAACCTTCCTTCGAATCATTGCGGGCAATGGTGACGTCAAGCCCCATAGCGGCGGCGACTGCCGTAACGAATTTCTCCGTTTCAGCAACTGCATCAACTGCATCTTGCGGCTCTGTCGCTACCGGCTCAGGTGTAGGCAGAACAGTCAGTTCCACCTTGGCATTCTTGGCCCCTATAAATCCGAACAGGCCCTTAGTCGGGTGTTCCAGCACGGCCACGTTGACGCGGTCCGCTGATACTTGCAAGTCCGTTAATCCATTCCGTACAGCATCTTCGATCGTTTTACCCGATGCTACGATTTTCTTCATTTCGCAGGTACACTCTCCTTACCGTTAGATGAGGTGCGTACGTATAGGAAATAGTTTTGAACAATCGTATAGATATTGCTGAATATCCAGTACAGCGGCAGTGCGGCAGGGAACGACAATGCCATTACGAAGATAAGTACCGGGAATATGAGGATAATCCCCTGCATCGCCGGCATTGCTTTCTGCTGCGACTGCATCATTTTTGATTGAATGAATGTAGTGATCGCCGCCAAAATCGGAAGGATATAATACGGATCCTTCTGTCCAAGCTGCAGCCATAAGAAAGTATGCTCCCGTATGTTTTCGTTCATATAAATCGAATTGTAAAGCGCAATAAAAATCGGCATTTGCACAATCAGCGGAAGACAGCCTGCAAGCGGGTTAACCTGATGCTGCTGAAACAGCTTCATCGTTTCTTCCTGCTGCTTTTGGGGGTTGTCCTTATGCTTTTCTTTAATCTTAGCAAGCTCCGGCTGAAGCGCCTGCATTGCTTTGGAACTGCGATACTGCTTAAGCGTGAGAGGCAGGATCAACGTCCGGACGATAATAACCATTAGTAAGATCGCGATGCCATATTCGCCGCCGAACCATTTTGCGAAAGTTTCAAGCGCAAGCGAAAAGTAATAAACGACGTTTCGCTCCCAGAAGTTGCCGTGCTCCAGATCATCCATTGATACGGTATGGGTTTGTGTGGAACATCCGCTGAGCAGCATAATTGCAGCAAGCGCCAAAAAGATAAACCAGGAACGTTTCGAAATACGGGACAACATGTAAAACTCCTCTCTGAGCACCATCAAGCATCATGACCAAAGGCCATTTTAACCAAAGAAGAAACTGAGCTCGCGCGCCAATGAACAGAACAGAACGCGAAGATCCTTCACGTAATTGTTCAAATTCAGAGCGCCAGCTTCCGTTTCTTTTTATTCAGGTAAACTATATCATATTTTATGGCACAAAGAAACAAGCCATGGCATGTTGATAAAGCGATTACATCCCTAGCGATTATTCTTCAGGAGTCCGGCGCGTTTTAGAATATGAAGTATGCTTTTCTCAAGCTCCTTCATCTTCATGCCAACGGCCGGTTTACGAACAATAATGATAAAATCCAGCTGGGGAACTACCCTATCCGCATTATGGCGAACAATTTCCTTTACTAGCCTTCTCATCCGGTTCCGCACAACGGCGTTGCCGATTTTTTTACTGGCCGATACGCCCAGCCGGAATGGTTCCGCCTTCAGCTGCCGCGACCAATATACGACGAACTGGCTGTTGGCAAACGATTTACCGTTCCGGTAGATACGGCTAAAATCCTCACGTCTTTTTAAACGTAGCTTTCTTTGCACGGCTGCTTCTTCACCGAACCTTCACTTTCATTTATTCCCCAAAAAAATAAAAAAAGACCACACAAGTGGTCTTCAATTTACGCACTCAGTACTTTTCTGCCCCGTTGACGGCGAGCGCTAAGCACTTTACGTCCGTTTTTCGAAGCCATCCGTTTGCGGAAGCCGTGCACTTTCTTACGTTTGCTAACGTTTGGTTTAAATGTCGGTCTCATTTCACTGCACCTCCTGTTTCAATACTATCTCGTCCAGCGAAAACATATTCCTCGCCGTTCTCACGAGCGCTGATTGTTAACTTCTACCCAAGCGTGAACGTCTGCGAAGTTGTATCAACAACGAGCGTTCAACACGAAAAAACGCCTTTTTCCATTAAACCATGCCATAGAATAAATGTCAATGAAAATGAACCGCTTCCCGAATTGTGGATAAATGCGTTAAATATGTGGCAGAGCACAATAATTAATAACATGTGGATATCATAATGACGCATTTCTCGTTTTATGTCGAATCTTCACAAGATATAAACAATATCTAGTGTTGTCCATAAGTTTTGTACACAACCTATAGAATTTGTGGATAAATTCCGGCAAATCGTTGAAAATCAAGGGTTGTTTTGCTATGATAGATTTGTTTTTGGTGTGGATGAGTCCATACTTTCCTCTAAATTATCAACACCCTGTGGATAACAATGTGAACAACATTCATCCCCTTTTGATATTTTTCTCACTTTCAAGGTTGAAAATGTGGATGAAGGAGCCCGATATCCGAAATTTCAACATCTTTGTGCCTGGCAGTGCCGTTTTTCGGCGAATTGGATAAGGAGTGACAATCTGTGGATAGCCATACGCACGAAATGTGGCAACAGGTGCTGTCGATCATTCAAACGAAGCTGAGCAAGCCAAGCTTTGACACTTGGTTCAAAGCGACAAAAGCTTCTTTTAATGGCGATTCGACTGTTATAGTGACAGCACCAACGACTTTTGCGGCCGAATGGCTCGAAAGCCGATATACGAAACTTGTGCGGACCACGCTGCAAGAATTTTTAGGCCGCCAATACGATATTAAATTCGTTATAGAAGAGAATAAGCCGCCGGAGCCTGCTGTTATGCAGCCCCCGGTCATCCAGACCGTACATGTCGGTCCTGAAGAGACGTTCTCCCACATGCTAAATCCAAAATATACATTCGACACGTTCGTCATCGGCGTCAACAACCGGTTTGCCCATGCAGCCTCGCTTGCAGTTGCGGAAGCTCCGGCCAAGGCGTATAACCCGCTTTTTCTGTACGGCGGTGTCGGACTTGGCAAAACGCACCTTATGCATGCGATCGGGCATTACATTTTGGAGCATGTTCCGAGCACACGGGTGCTTTATTTGTCTTCAGAGAAATTTACGAACGAATTTATTAATGCGATCCGCGACAACCGCGGCGAAAGCTTTCGTACCAAGTACCGCAATATCGATGTGCTGCTGATAGACGATATTCAGTTTTTGGCGGGTAAGGAGCAGACGCAAGAGGAATTTTTCCATACTTTTAATGCCCTTCACGAGGAACGCAAACAAATTGTAATTTCCAGCGACCGTCCCCCGAAAGAGATTCCAACGCTCGAGGAACGTCTGCGTTCCCGGTTTGAGTGGGGACTTATGACAGATATCCAGCCGCCTGATTTGGAAACTCGTATA
Organism: Paenibacillus sp. sptzw28; assembly: GCF_019550795.1. Classification (NCBI taxonomy): domain Bacteria; kingdom Bacillati; phylum Bacillota; class Bacilli; order Caryophanales; family Paenibacillaceae; genus Paenibacillus; species Paenibacillus sp. sptzw28. The sequence goes on along the minus strand of NZ_CP080545.1, from coordinate 273,245 downwards.
GCGATTCTCAGGAAGAAAGCGAAGGCCGAGAATCTCGATATTCCAAGCGAGGCTATGGTCTATATCGCCAACCAAATCGATACGAATATCCGTGAGCTGGAAGGCGCGCTCATCCGCGTTGTCGCTTATTCCTCGCTCATCAATCAAGACATATCATCTCATTTGGCCGCGGAAGCGCTGAAGGATATAATTCCGTCAAGCCGGCCAAGAATGATATCGATGCAGGATATTCAACAAAAGGTAGGGGATCTCTACGGCCTCAAGCTGGAAGAATTCAAAGCGCGTAAACGAACGAAAGCGATTGCGTTTCCCAGACAAATCGCCATGTATTTATCGCGCGAGCTGACCGACTATTCACTTCCGAAGATCGGTGAAGCATTCGGCGGCAGGGATCACACGACGGTCATTCATGCGCATGAAAAGATAACCCAGCAATTAAAGATCGACCAGGACTTGTACAAAATCATTCAAACGTTAACCGAGAAAATCAAAAATCACATGTGAATAACGAGAGAAATTTCCTCAAGCCTATGCACAAGCTGTACACATGTGGATAGGCTTGCTTTATCGGCGTTTCATCCACTTATCCACATATTCGGCGCCCCTACTACGACTACGACTAATAAATCAATTAAATAACATCATCAATAACAACCGAATCAATCGCAATCCCATCGACAATTTTCGTAATCCGCTATAGGAGTGAAATCATGAAATTAATGATAAGAAAAGACCAATTGAACGACGCGATTCAACAGGTTTCGAAAGCTTCGTCGTCAAGACCCGCAATCCCCATTCTCGGGGGAATCAAATTCGATGTTACCCATCAGGGCGTAACTCTTACAGCGAGCGATACCGATATTTCCATTCAGAGCTTCATCCCGGTTGAAAGCGGGGAATTTGTCGTAGCCAGAATCGACAAGCCCGGCAGCGTCGTGCTGCCTTCCAAATTTTTCGTCGAAATCGTTAAGAGGCTTCCTTCCGATGAGCTCGAGATCGAAGTGAAAGATAATCATCAAACGATGATCCGTTCAGGCTCCACCGATATTCAAATGGTTGGACTCGATCCGGAAGAATTTCCGATATTGCCGACGATTGTTGAGAGCGACGTCATATCCGTTCCGGGCGATCTGTTGAAAACAATGATCAGACAGACCGTCTTTGCGGCATCCACAAGCGAGCAGACTCCTATTTTAACCGGTACTTTATGGAACCTTTCAGAAGGACAATTGAAATTCGTCGCGACGGACCGTCACCGCCTGGCAAGCCGCACTACATCGGTAGAAGCAGACACCGACTACCGTTTCACCAATGTCGTAATTTCGGGTAAAACGCTTAATGAACTGTCCAAACTGGTTCCCGACGACAACAGCCTCGTAGAAATCGTTGTTGCCGATAATCAAGTGCTGTTCAAAATCGGCCATGTGCTGTTTTACTCCCGCATTTTGGACGGGACATACCCTGACACTTCTAAAATTATTCCGCAGAATTTCAAAACAGAACTGGTTTTGAATACAAAAAAATTAACGGATGCAATTGACCGGGCTTATCTCATGTCACGCGAAGAAAAAACGAATATCGTCCGCTTGGCCACGCAGGAAGACGGCACGATCGAAATCTCATCCAGCTCCACAGAGCTCGGACGCGTTACGGAGCAGCTTGAGGTCAAGGAGATGAACGGGGAACCGCTTCGAATCGCATTTAACTCGAAATACGTCCTTGATGCTCTTAAAGTAATCGACAGCGAATTTCTGTTTATCGGTTTCACAGGAGCAATGAGCCCCATTATAATTAAGCCGACGGACCATTCGCACAGCTTGCACCTCATTTTGCCGTATCGGACGACAGGCTGACAGAGGAGAATATAAACGATGAATGATGTAGCGATTACGACGGAATATATCGCCCTGGGCCAGTTTCTGAAGCTGGCAGGTTGTATTGATACGGGCGGGGCCGCGAAGTTTTTTTTGCAAGAAACGCCTATCAGAATCAACGGGGAAGCGGATAACCGGCGGGGCCGTAAACTTTATAACGGAGACATTGTCGAAGTAGAGGGGTTTGGCGCCTTTACGGTCGTGAAGCGTTAACGCGTCAGTGGGCTTAAGCGCGAGCATCAACCGGGGGGCATCAGCGTGTATCTGAATTCAATTCAATTGCAGCATTACCGCAACTATGAGCATTTGGAAGTAAGAACCGACAGCCAGGTTAACCTGTTTGTAGGCCCGAATGCGCAGGGGAAGACGAACCTGCTTGAGGCTATCTTCGTACTGGCTCTGACTAAGTCGCACCGGACCAGCAAAGACAAAGAGCTCATCGGCTGGCAGTCCTCAGATGCGCGGATCCGGGGAGAAGTGGAAAAAAAATACGGAAAGCTGAGTTTGGACCTTACGTTATCGGCGCAGGGGAAAAAAGCAAGAATCAACGGGCTGGAGCAGCGCAAGCTGAGCGATTTCGTCGGATCGCTGAACGTCGTGATGTTCGCACCCGAGGATCTGGAGATTGTCAAGGGCACACCGGGCATACGCAGGCGGTTTCTGGATATGGAAATCGGCCAGGTACAGCCCGGTTATTTGCATTCGCTCGGACAGTACGGTAAAGTCCTGGCGCAGCGCAATAATTACTTGAAATCAACCTCCCCCGGCAGCTCTCAGCAAACGATGATGGATGTATGGAATATGCAGCTTGCGGAGTATGGTGTTAAAATTGTGAAAAAAAGGCAAAACTTTATTCATAAGCTGCAAAAGTGGGCAAAGCACATTCACGCGGGCATTACGGCAGGGACGGAAGAACTCACAATTGAGTATCGTCCTTCGTTTGCAACGGATGCGGCGGAAGAAGAATCTGTTTTATTTAATCAATTTATGATAAAGTTAACACAGGTAAAAGATCAGGAACTACGGCGGGGAATGACGCTCGTTGGCCCTCATCGCGATGATTTAGCCTTTTATATAAATGGCAAAGAGGCTTCGGTCTACGGTTCTCAAGGACAACAACGAACGACAGCGCTGTCGCTTAAATTAGCTGAAATCGAACTCATTCATGAAGAAATCGGCGAATATCCGCTCCTGCTGCTCGACGATGTGCTGTCTGAACTTGATCAGAATCGCCAGACGCAGTTGATTGAAACCTTCCAAAGTAAAGTACAGACGTTTATTACGACGACCGGACTGGAAAGCGTCAATGTGAATAAGCTGCACGATTCCCGTATTTACCACGTGCGGAACGGTCAAGTAACGCATTAATGCGATCAGGCGATTAGCGAAGGGTGGAGGCTATGTACATTCATTTAGGCGGAGAAAAAATTATTCGCGCCGCAGAACTCGTGGCGATTTTTGATATTTCCATCGAACAGTCCTCCAAGCTGTCCAAGCAATTCGTCGCCCAGGCTCGCAAGCGGAAGGACGTCGAAGTGATAGGAGAAGAAGAAGCCAAGTCGATCGTTGTAACGAGGCAGAAAATTTATTATTCGCCGATATCATCGGCAACGCTGAAGAAACGGTCGGATAATTTTGCAACGAATTAATCGGGCCGGATCACAAACAGCCTGATAGTCATAGGAAAAGCGCTTTCTTGGAAAGCGGAGATGCTTACAGCAGTTGAGAGGAGCAGTGAAATCCAGCATGTCGTTGAATCAGCATACGTATGACGAAAGTCAAATACAAGTCTTGGAAGGTTTGGAAGCGGTACGCAAACGTCCCGGCATGTATATCGGCTCCACGAGCACCAAAGGGCTTCACCATCTCGTATGGGAAGTCGTTGATAATAGTATCGACGAGGCGCTTGCGGGTTATTGCAGCCGGATCGAAATCACCATTCATGACGATAACAGCGTTACGGTTTCTGATAACGGACGCGGAATACCGGTTGGCGAGAACGTAAAGTTGAAACGTTCAACGCTTGAGGTTGTTATGACCGTTCTTCATGCCGGCGGTAAATTTGGCGGCGAAGGGTACAAAGTATCCGGAGGTCTCCACGGCGTCGGGGTATCGGTCGTTAACGCGCTTTCCGAGCTTGTTATCGTAACCGTTAAGCGCGAAGGCAAGATCTATCAGCAAGAATATCGTCTGGGCGTGCCGCAATATGATTTGAAAATCATCGGTGAGACGGAAGAAACCGGGACAATGGTACGTTTTAAGCCTGACCCCGATATTTTTACCGAAACGACCGTTTTCGAGTATGAAATGCTGCAGTCTCGTATACGAGAGCTTGCATTTCTGAATAAAGGCATCGAAATCGTTCTGCTTGACGAGCGTACGAATGTTTCGAATGTGTACAAATACGACGGCGGTATCATTGAGTTCGTGGAATATTTGAACCGCAACCGTGTTGCGCTGAATGAACAACCGATCTATGTGGAAGGGTCGAAGGATCATATTCACGTAGAAGTGGCACTGCAATACAACGACAGCTACAGCGAGAACATCTATTCGTTTGCCAACAATATCAACACTCACGAAGGCGGTACGCATGAATCCGGCTTCAAGAGCGCATTAACACGAATCATCAACGATTATGCCCGCAAAATGAACGCTATCAAGGACAATGATTCCAACTTGTCGGGTGATGATGTCCGCGAGGGCTTGACGGCGATTATTTCGGTTAAGATACCTGAACCGCAGTTTGAAGGACAAACGAAGACGAAGCTTGGCAACAGCGAAGTCCGCGGTATCGTTGAGTCGTTCTTTGCCGAGAAATTTCAGGAATTTCTCGATGAGAACCCTTCAGTCGCCAGAAAAGTCATTGATAAAGGGCTTCAGGCAGCCCGTGCGCGTGAAGCGGCGCGTAAAGCGCGCGAACTGACGCGCCGGAAGAGTGCGCTTGAGGTAAGCTCGCTCCCGGGTAAACTGGCAGACTGCTCATCCAAGGACGCATCGATCAGCGAGCTCTATATTGTGGAGGGGGACTCTGCAGGGGGATCGGCCAAACAGGGCCGCGATCGTCATTTCCAGGCGATTTTGCCGCTGCGGGGTAAAATTCTTAACGTAGAGAAGGCACGGCTGGACCGAATACTTGGAAATGCTGAAATTCGTGCCATTATTACAGCCCTCGGCACAGGTATCGGCGACGATTTTGACATTACCAAGGCGCGCTATCACAAGATCATCATCATGACCGACGCCGACGTCGACGGCGCCCATATCCGTACGCTGCTGCTGACGTTCCTTTATCGTTATATGCGCAAAATCATCGAAGCCGGTTATATTTACATCGCACAGCCGCCGCTTTTCAAGATTGAGCGCAACAAAGTTGTCCGTTATGCGCAGAGCGAGAAGGAACGCGATGATATTATCGCCGAGTTCGGCGAAGGCGCAAAGGTGAACGTTCAGCGTTATAAAGGTCTCGGAGAGATGAACGCCGGACAGCTTTGGGAGACGACAATGGACCCCGAAAGCCGTACGATGCTGCAGGTATCGATCGCGGATGCCATTGAAGCGGATGATGTGTTCGAGACGCTAATGGGCGATAATGTCGAGCCGCGCCGCGATTTCATTCAACAATTCGCCAAGTTCGTGAAAAATTTGGACGTATAGAGTGTTTGACCGAACAGAAAGCCGTCCGAATACCGGGCGGCTTTTTCGAAATATGGCCATTCGGTTTTTTCATGACTCATGCCCGCCTTTTCGACCTGAACCTGCCGTAATGAACGCAATAACGATAAACTTTGCGGAACACGGATTTGTCTCTTAATCGGCGGAAAAGAAAAGGATCTGGCAAGGTATTGACTTCAAGGATCCACGGCTTGAAATTCGTGTCCACCGCGACATCTAACCCAATTTCTTTTATGCGCGGATATTCACTTTGAAGCTGCTTTGCAACAGATACGCCCAGTTTTCGCAGTTGGTTGGTATAAGCATTAATTTGCCAATGGGCGAGATGGCTGCGCATCAGGCTCTCCACAGACATGGGCGTGCCTCCGCTGTGGTAATTGGTAACGATTTTCGAGGGATGACCAAGCCGGCCGATTATACCCGTCGACTCCCATTGATCTCTCACGTTCTTCTGAACCATTACCCGGATGTCGAAGCGGCGACCTTTATGCTTAAGCAAGTGAATGCCCCGCTGCACCAAATATGGGCGGGATTTTATGTTTTGCTGGAGGCGTGCAGACAGTGAATCGAACGTAGTAAAGTTATGGCGTTTTGTACCGAGCTGGAACATATAAGTTCCGGTTGACCGCTTTTCAACACGAATAACGCCGTTTCCGAATGTACCAAGATCCGGTTTGACATAAACCATGTGATGCTCGTTTAGCATGGTGTGCAGTGTTTCGCGGTTCCATTTTTTCGTAGTTGGGATATAATCTCGCAGTTCAGCCGACTTCATAAGGACATTTGTTTTCGCCAACTTGCTTTTAACTCGCTGGATCGCCAAACGGGCTCCGCCTTTCGGTATTGAAAATGCCGTACCGGGGTAACAAGCGTGCAGGAGACATGGGTGGAAAACGATGCTATAATAAGAATTATGTCTATTTTTTCTTTCTCGTTCCAGGACTGTCGAACAAAGTCCCGGCCTGCATCCACATTAGTTTATGGCGATGGGTGCAAAGAGGAGAGGGCGCATACCCAAGATATGCTGTAGTCGATTAAATTTGTTTGCCGCACTTATCTGCATGGAAACGTTTAAGCATGAAGGTAATGTGAAAATACTAATAAGGGTTTCTATCATTCGTTATACGAAAGCTTCAGCGAGCCAGCAGCGTACTAACAAGTTTGGGCACATAACCTTGTTATGCTCCCGAGGCCAGTTTTCTGCTCGCTAAGATGCAATCAAGAAGAATTCGCAGAAAACTTGGTGTATGCTTCCGAAGCCAGTTTTCTGCTCGCTAAGATGTGCAATCAAGAAGAATTCGCAGAAAACTTGGTGTATGCTTCCGAAGCCAGTTTTCTACTCGCTAAGATGTGCAATCAAGAAGAATTCGCAGAAAACTTGGTGTATGCTTCCGAAGCCAGTTTTCTACTCGCTAAGATGTGCAATCAAGAAGAATTCGCAGAAAACTTGGTGTATGCTTCCGAAGCCAGTTTTCTACTCGCTAAGATGTGCAATCAAGAAGAATTCGCAGAAAACTTTTAGGAGGTCAACAATGGCGGAAGAACAACGTTCGCAAGTACAAGATCGCGATATCGGCGTCGAGATGCGGGACTCGTTTATGAGTTATGCGATGAGCATTATCGTAAGCCGCGCGCTGCCCGACGTAAGGGACGGTTTGAAGCCGGTACACCGCCGCATTTTGTTTGCGATGTCGGAACTCGGCATGTCCCCGGACAAGCCGTATAAGAAATCCGCCAGGATTGTAGGCGAGGTCATCGGTAAATACCACCCGCACGGCGACTCTGCCGTTTATGAAACGATGGTTCGGATGGCCCAGGATTTCTCGCTTCGTTATATGCTGATCGACGGTCACGGCAACTTCGGATCAATTGACGGCGATATGGCTGCGGCAATGCGGTATACCGAGGCGCGGTTATCGAAGATCGCAATGGAGATGCTGCGCGATATTAATAAAGAAACCGTTGATTATATACCGAACTATGATGGCGAAGAACACGAACCGACCGTTTTGCCGGCAAGGTTTCCGAATCTTCTCGTTAACGGTTTAACCGGTATCGCCGTTGGAATGGCGACGAATATTCCGCCGCACAACCTTGGCGAAGTCATAGACGGCGTGCAAGCGCTTATTCGCAACCCGGATATTACACCCCTCGAATTAATGGATTATATTAAAGGACCGGATTTTCCAACCGCCGGTTTTGTAATGGGACGAGAAGGCATCCGGCAAGCGTATTCGACCGGGCGGGGTTCAGTCACAATGCGTGCACGCGCCACAATTGAAGATAATAACGGGAAAGCACGCATTCTCGTGCATGAGCTGCCTTACCAGGTGATTAAAGCACGGCTTGTTGAGAAGATTGCGGAACTTGTCCGGGAGAAGAAAATTGATGGTATAACGGATCTCCGCGATGAATCTGACAGAAACGGAATGCGAGTGGTCATTGAACTTCGCCGTGACGTTAATCCGAACGTCGTGCTGAACAATCTGTATAAACAAACCCAGATGCAGATGAATTTCGGCTTTAATATGCTTGCACTCGTAAACCGGGAACCGCGCGTATTAAATTTGCGGGATATTCTGTATTACTATTTGCAGCATCAGATCGAGGTTATACGCCGCCGTACCGAGTTCGATCTCAAGAAAGCGGAGGCGCGCGCCCATATTCTTGAAGGCCTGCGTATAGCGCTGGACCAC